>NZ_JBIQDP010000009.1:145860-161000 GCF_045370945.1 Pseudobacillus sp. 179-B 2D1 NHS | reverse complement strand
GTTTGACTTGCTCATGTTTTAAAAATAAGAATTAACTTACTGGCATGTATTTTGTTCAGTTTTCAAAGATCAATTTTTTCGCCATTTCTTTAACAGCGACTTTTTTAATATACCACATTATTTCTTTCTTGTCAAAGCTTTTTTAAAACTTTTTTTGAGATATTAGTGCGTCGCCGTTGTTCATTGTCATCAGCGACGCTTACTAATATAACAAGTTTTTTAAAAACCGTCAACACTTTTTTCGAAAAAACTTTTATTCATTCGTTACACGGTAATATCTATGGTAAATGCCCTGCCCTTTCGTTTGCACTTGTTGCTCTTCAACAAAGGACTTACCAACCAAGTATTCCAGTAAAACACTAAGATCTACTGCGTAATAATTGATCTCCGGGTGATTTAAAAGCTCTTGGAATGACCACGCTTCTTTTTCTTTTAGAATAGAAAGTAAGTGAGCTGCCCCATTTTCTGTTCTTGAATGAATTAAAAAATCAATAGCAATGAACAAAAGCTCTAAGCGCTTCTCCAGCTCTTCGTCGCTCGTTAACAATTCTTCATACAACTTATAGATTTCCGGCTCCATCTGCTTCACCTGCAGCCAGACCGTTACTTCAGGATAAAATCCATTTTCAATTACAGCAAGACGGGCAAGATGATGAAGGGAATGCATGACATGATTATAGGCATCTAAGTAATGACCATTCTTAAAAAAGTCCCTTCCATACGTCCATCTTCTAATTAATTTAGAAAACTCTATCGCCATTTTTATTTTTCGGCCAAAGAAAGAAAACTCTCTCATTTCCTGTTTCATATGAAAGACATACTCATTTCGATCAAACAAAACTTTGCCATGATAGAGCCACTCAATAAACTTTCTGTTGTTGCCGAGAAGCAGCCATTCTTCCAGCTGTGCTTCTGTAACCGTATAAAGTGCTGCCTTTTTATCTCCATATATATAATGCTTTATGAAAACAGGCGATTCTGCTTCTTTTACTATAATAAGTAGAATGACGTCAAAACTCTCAGTAAAGGATGCTTCGTTTTCTTTCTTTTCTATTACAATAACACCCATGGTATTCTGTTGACTTGTCCGTTCCTGATAAAGCGGACGAAGGATATCATCCATAGTAATCCCTCCAAACGCGGGTTTCTTCTATTTCCATTCATTTCGACAAATTAAGAAAGAATCCTTTAAAACTTTTAAATTTGGAATATTCCTGTGCTTTTTCACTTACAAACTATGATATAGTTTATTGTTAGGAGGTTAAAGAATATGGCCAGAAATTATTCAAGTAAAATTAACCGGATTCGCACATTCGCTCTTAGCTTAATCTTTATCGGCATTGTTATTATGTATGCAGGAATCTTCTTTAGACAATCTCCTTTTTGGATGACACTGTTTATGCTAATTGGCTTACTGTCGATTATTGCCAGTACGGTCGTTTACTTTTGGATTGGCATGTTATCCACTAAAGCAGTACAGGTTGTCTGTCCTAGCTGTGAAAAACCAACAAAAATGCTTGGCCGTGTAGACATGTGCATGCATTGTAAAGAGCCTCTTACACTCGATCAAAGTCTGGAAGGCAAAGAATTTGATGAAGGCTATAATCGCAAAAAGAAATAAAAAGAATTGTTCGTTTAACGAACAATTCTTTTTTAATGAACTTCTTTACTTGTTGTACATTCCGGACACGTGCCATACACTTCCATCCGATGATGACTAACTTTAAACCCTGTTACATGCGATGCAAGCTGTTCTACTTCATCCAGGCCGGGGTAGTGGAAATCAACAATCTTTCCGCACTCTTCGCAAATAACGTGATAGTGATCTGTTGTAACGAAATCAAATCGGCTGGATGCATCTCCATACGTAAGTTCTTTTACAAGACCGACTTCACGAAATACCCGCAGATTGTTGTAAACTGTTGCCACGCTCATATTAGGAAATTTCCCTTCAAGCGCTTTGTATATATCGTCTGCTGTTGGGTGGGTCATAGATTGAATTAAAAACTCAAGTATCGCATGACGCTGAGGAGTAATCCGAACGCCAGTTGCTTTTAACGTATCCAACGCTTCCTGTAGATGATTATGCTCATGAGACACCGTCATGCACCTCTTTTCTTTCTAAAAGGTATTATTATATTATAATCTTTATAATTAGTGTACTAATTCTTTCTATACTTTGTCAATAAAAAAGAAACCTTTACAGGACAATCAGCTATAAAGGTTCTTGATTTTTCTTACTTATTAATATCCCTTTTTCAAGTTCACTTTATTCTCATAATCAGACCCGTTTTCTTTATATATTTCCAGATTATGCATAAATATTTCCAACGCTCGCGGTACATACTCGCTTGTTACGCTTGAAATATGAGGAGTAATTGTTACTCTTTCCTCATTCCAAAGTGGATGCTTCTCTGGCAGAGGCTCTTCTGTAAACACATCCAGATAAGCATGAGCAATCTCTTTATTTTGCAGCGCATTCATTAAAACCTCATCTTCAAGCAGATCGCCACGGCCAACATTAATGAAAACAGCCGTTTCTTTCATCGCTTTAAAATGCTTTTCCTTAAGCAAATGCTTTGTTTCATCTGTACTTGGCAAAACAGACACAATAAAGTCCGCTTCCGGAAGAAGCATAGATAATTTGTCCATTGTATAGATTTCGTCAAAACAGTCACTCTGATGCCCGCTGCGATTGACTCCAATCGTGCCCATTCGAAAGGCCTTGGCGAGCCGGGCAATCTCCGTTCCAATGGCTCCTGTACCTAACACAAGCAAATGCTTGCCTGCTAATTCTCCAATTTCCAATCTCTTGTTCCATATCTTTTTCTTCTGCAGATCGAGCAATTCTGGAAAGCGTTTTACATGGTTAAGCATATAGCCCATTGTAAATTCAGCCATCGGAATTTTATGTATGCCCTTGGCGTTAGTTACTAAAATGCCTCTTTTTTCAATTGCTTTGAAAGGCATTTTTTCCATGCCTGCAGACGCTACCATAATCCATTGTAAGTTCGTGCAGCTATTGATATGATATTCCGTTAAGTCTTCACCGAATGTAACAATTACTTCAGCTTCCGACAAATTTTCTGCTTCATCTATCGATTTATAATAACTAAACTCTTCCTCAGGGAATGCCATGCTTAGTTTTCCTTGCCACGCCCGTGGAGGCCGAAAAGTAAATATAATCTTCATTTCTCTCCTCCTTATTTCTTTAGGATAATTGTTCTTTAATAAACTGAAGCGCTTCCTCTACATGCCCCGCTACCTTTACTTTTCTCCATTCCTTAACTAACTTTCCTTCTGAATCGATCACAAAAGTAGAACGCTCAATCCCCATGTACTCTTTGCCGAAGTTCTTCTTTAGCTTCCAAACATCATATAATTCGCATACTTCATGATTTTCATCTGCAAGTAGTAAAAACGGCAGGTCGTACTTGTCAATAAATTTCTCATGACGAGCAACAGGGTCTGTGCTCACTCCCAAAATCACTGTTTCTAGATCACTAAACTGGTCATGCTTATCACGAAAATCACAAGCTTGTGTCGTGCACCCTGGAGTCATGTCTTTTGGATAAAAATAAAGAACAACATTTTTGCCCCTGTAATCAGATAAACCCACTTTTTCTCCATTGTTTGCTATTAATTTAAAATCCGGGGCTACTTCTCCTATCTTTGCTACCATTTTTCTCTCTCCTTTGCTTTAAATAAGATAAATAACCAGATTCATTCGTCTGAATTATCTTATTACTAGCGTAGCGGATGGGAAAAAATATGGCAAATAATAATTAGTTATTGTCTTTTTCCAGCATAGTGCGCACTACAAAAGCTGTAGGGATTGTGTAGCCTATCCATGCTTCAATAAGAGCGACCCATCGGCCTGCCCCCTCAGGCACGATATCACCGTAACCCACCGAAAAAAGTGTGATGCCACTAAAGTAGAGTGAACTAAAGAATTTATCCCAAAAATTAACAGCACCCGCTTCCTCTCCCGTCCAAACAGCTTGTCCATTAAGCTGCAATAATGTATAGATTAAAGCAAAGCCGATCATAAGTGTTAAATACAAGCAGCCAAAATATAAGAAGTAATGAAAGGATAAGTAACGATTCTGAGGCTGTCCCGGAGCAAACATGCCTTTTATACTCATTGTTAAACAAAAAACTACTGCGCTAAAAATTGCAGGAGTCATGCTTCCGCCTCCCATTGCTGCTCACTTTTCTCTTATATATATGCTGGCTATAATCTGTTTATGATTGACGGACTTCCGTTGCTTAAACGGCAAGGCAAGTCTAAAATGAATATGTATCTATCACCAAGGAGGCCTATACATGCAACACACTAATTCTGAGCAGCTTCATCAAGAAGCACTAAAACATATTGTGGGAGGAGTAAATAGCCCTTCACGTTCTTACAAAGCCGTTGGCGGGGGCTCGCCTGTAGCTATGGAGAGAGGAAAAGGAGCCTATTTCTGGGATGTAGATGGCAATCAGTACATTGATTATCTTGCTGCCTATGGCCCGATTATTACTGGGCACGCACACCCGCATATTACGGAGGCAATTAAAGAAGCAGCTGAAAAAGGCGTGCTGTATGGTACACCAACACCGTATGAAGTCACCTTTGCAAAAATGTTGAAAGAAGCTATTCCAAGCATGGATAAGGTTCGATTTGTCAACAGCGGGACAGAGGCTGTGATGACAACAATCCGTGTAGCTCGCGCTTATACAGGACGCGACAAGATTATTAAATTTGCCGGCTGTTATCATGGACATTCTGATTTAGTTTTGGTAGCAGCAGGATCAGGACCTTCTACGTTAGGAACGCCCGATTCTGCGGGGGTACCAAAAAGTATTGCTCAAGAGGTTATTACGGTTCCATTTAACGAAACAGAGCCATTGAAAGAAGCATTAGAAAAATGGGGCGAAGAGATTGCTGCGGTTCTTATTGAACCAATCGTCGGTAATTTTGGTATTGTCGAACCGAAACCAGGCTTTTTGGAAGAAGTCAAAAAACTGACACACGAAGCCGGCGCATTGCTCATTTTTGATGAGGTCATCACTGGCTTCCGTTTCATGTATGGAGGAGCACAGGATCTATTAGGCATTACGCCTGATTTAACAGCCATGGGAAAAATTATTGGTGGCGGTCTACCAATCGGCGCCTACGGCGGCCGCAAAGAGATCATGGAGGAAGTAGCTCCGCTTGGTCCGGCTTATCAGGCAGGAACCATGGCTGGCAACCCGGCCTCTATGCTTGCTGGTATCGCTTGCCTTGAAGTGCTTCAAAAAGAAGGAGTATACGAGGAATTGGATCGCCTCGGTGCTATTCTTGAAGAAGGCATTTTAGCATCAGCCCAAAAATATAATACCCCTATCACAATTAATCGTTTAAAAGGTGCTTTAACCATTTACTTTACAAACGAGAAGGTTGTGAACTATGAACAAGCAGAGGCAACAGACGGAGAAATGTTTGGTCGCTTCTTCAAATTAATGATTTCTCAAGGAATTCATCTTGCCCCATCCAAGTACGAAGCATGGTTCTTAACAACTGAGCATACAGATGAAGATGTTGAGAAAACATTGCAGGCAGTAGATTTTGCTTTTTCTCAATTGCGTTAAGTGATATAATCTTCACCTAATACACTTACACTGAGAAAGGAATCATTTTATTTATGAAGCTGGGTGCACGAATTTTTAAAACGGGAATCGCTATTGTCTTAGCTTTATTCGTTTCCACGCTATTAGGCCTGCCTTCCCCGGTTTTTGCAGGCATCGCAGCAGTGTTCGCTATTCAGCCTACTATTTATCGTTCTTATTTAACTTTAATTCAACAAGTACAGGCAAACATTATAGGAGCAGCAATTGGCATCTCATTTGTGCTTTTATTCGGAAATCACATTGTATTTGTAGGGCTGGCAGCTATCGTCGCCTTAATTATCATGGTGAAGCTGCATTTAGAAAAATCCATTGGTCTTGCATTAGTTACATTGATGGTTATCATGGAGTTACAGAATGAACATTTTATTCAATTCTCCTTGATCCGCTTTATCACTATTATGATTGGGGTACTATCAGCCTCAGCTGTGAACTTAGTCTTTCTGCCTCCACAATATGAAACAAAGCTGTTCGGGCAAATTAATCAGGTAACTGAGGACACATTAAAATGGATTCGTCTAAGTTTGCGAACCGGAACGGACTATCACGTTTTAAAAAAGGACATCAGCAAGATTCGCGAGCGGCTCATAACAGTTGATAATCTTTATTTAATGTATAAAGAAGACCGCGGAACACTGAAACGAAATCTCACTTCTAAAAAACGAAAAATGGTTCTATACCGTAAGATGATCTTAGCCACTCGCAGAAGCTACGATATACTGCGAAGGATGAATCAATTTGAAAACGACATCTCTCTTCTAACGCCGGAATTACAAAAGACCCTTGTTGATTATCTTGATTCATTGATGAGCTATCATGAACATTTGCTTTTACGCTTTATTGGCAAAATAAAAACAACGGTTGAGATAGAGGACGTTTTTGAAATGGGCGTAGATCGGGAACAGTTTATGTCTTTGTTTACTGCTGAAATCAAGTCGAGCACTTCCGATGAAGATGATTTTTCTGTCCACCTGCTCCATCTCCTTTCCTCTGTTCTGGAATATGGGGAAAACTTGGAGCACCTTGATCAGCTCATTACAAGCTTTTCAAAATTTCATCCTGATGACCAACTTCCTGAGTTTGAAGAAGGTGAATAAAACCAGCTGCCAATGGCAGCTGGTTTTATTCATTAGTTTTTCATCCGGGGATCAAGTGCATCACGTAGCCCATCCCCCATTAAATTGAAGCCAAGCACCGTTAGCATAATCGCAATACCTGGGAAAAACACAGTCCATGGTGCCTGCATAATAAAATCTTTTGAATCCGCAAGCATTTTTCCCCACTCGGGTGTTGGTGGCTGGGCACCCATGCCGAGAAATCCGAGAGCCGCCGCTTCAATAATTGCTGTAGCAATAGCTAATGTTCCTTGGACAATAATGGGCGCCATACTATTTGGCAAAACATGATGAAGTAAAATTCGGCTGTCTTTCATCCCAATGGCTTTAGCCGCTGTAATATATTCTTCTTCCTTGACGGTTAGCACTTTGGCTCGGACAAGCCGCCCGAATGTTGGCACATTAATAATAGCAATGGCAATCAAAGCATTTTGCAAAGACGGTCCTAGCATAGCCACAACAGCAATGGCCAGCAGAATACTTGGGAACGCAAGCAAAATATCAAACAGACGGGAGATAATTGTATCCACCCATCTACCATAATAACCGGCAATAATACCAAGGCTTGAGCCTACAATAACTGAACCAGCTACTGAGACAAACCCTACCCACAAAGAAATACGAGCTCCGTAAACGACTCGGCTAAAAATATCACGGCCAAATTCATCTGTTCCAAACCAGTGCTTGGAAGAGGGCGGCAAGTGCTTGTTGGCCAGCACGGTTTCCTTAAAGCCATAAGGAGCAATTAAATCAGCAAAGATGGCTAGCAATATAAAGAAAGAAACAAGGCCGGCACCAAACAGGGCAGCTTTATTTTTTCGAAACCTCCGCCAAACATCGACCCACGGTGAAACTGTTTTTTCTTCCTGGTTTATCTTCATGTCAGGTCCGGACGGAGGCAGCTGAGTCTGTTCTGCAATTTCTGTCATGTAGGCATCCCCCTTTAACGGTATTTAATCCGCGGATCAATTGCGGCATATAAGAGATCAACAATCAAATTAATACAAACAAAAATGGCAGCAACGACTAAAATACCAGATTGAATGACAGGATAGTCACGGAATTGAATGGCACCATAAATATAGTTACCAATGCCTGGCCATCCAAAGATTGTCTCTGTCAATATCGCGCCGCCTAGCAGCAAACCAGTCTGCAGTCCGATAATGGTTAAGATAGGAATAAATGCGTTTCTTAAAGAATGTTTATACACTACTTTAAGCATGCTCATCCCTTTCGCTCTCGCAGTCCGAATGTAGTCAGAACGCATAACTTCAAGCATACTTGAACGAGTGATTCTAGCAATAATAGCCATCGGAATCGTTGCAAGGGCTATGCCCGGCAAGATCAAATGCTTAATGACTTCAACAAATTGGTCGAAACGTCCTTGTAAGAGGGTATCTAGCAAATATAGATGAGTAATAGGCGTTATAGGATCACGAATATTATCCCGTCCGGTTGTTGGTAGCCAATCAAGCTTGATAGAAAAAACATATTGCTCCATCAATCCAAGCCAGAAGATCGGCATAGACACGCCAATCAGGGCGAATATCATTAACAAATAATCAAACCAGGAATTTTGAAACCAAGCGGAGATAATACCAGCATTAACACCTACCACCACGGCAACAATCATAGCGAATAAAGCAAGCTCAATGGTGGCCGCCAAATAAGGCCAAATTTCTTCACTGATTGGGCTTCTCGTTCTAAATGATTCTCCCAGATCACCGGTGAACAGGTTTTTTAAATAATCGATAAATTGAATGTATAATGGCCGATCAAGCCCCATTTCTTTTGTAAGAGCAGCTACCGCTTCCGGTGACGCTTGCTGACCGAGCAAAATTTGTGCTGGACTGCCGGGGATCGCATGGATAAGCGAAAAGACAATTAAAGTCATCCCTAATAAAACCGGAATTAGCATGGATAGGCGCCGAATTGTATAAGCAAACATGTGCTCACCTGCTTTCAGTAATTAATTCCATTCTGGCTTATCGAAAAATAGAGGAGGAGCTTTCCCGCTCCTCCTCCCATTCTTATTTAATCGATACATCCCCCATTGGCTGTGAACCAGTTGGATGTGGGAAGAAGCCTTCAATCGTACTTTTTCCTGCCAGCAACGGAGTAGAATGGGCCAGCGGTACCCATGGGGCATCCGTATGAATGATCTCTTGTGCTTTTTTATACAATTCTGCACGCTTCGCTTCATCTGTTTCTGCTTGTGCTTCCAACAGAAGCTTATGAACATCTTCATTAGCGTAGCGAGAGTAGTTATTCGATCCAATCGCATCTTTATCAAGAAGTGTGTACAAGAAGTTATCGGCATCACCGTTATCTCCTGTCCAGCCGAGCATGAATAGAGGAGCCTCTCCCGCCTGTACTTTTTCGAGATAAGTCGCCCATTCCATTGTTACGATATTAGCTTTCACGCCGATCTTTTCAAAATCAGCCTGCAGTGCTTCTGCCACTTTTTGTCCATTCGGCATATATGGACGCGGCACTGGCATTGCCCATAAATCTACTTTGAATCCATCTTTGTATCCAGCTTCAACTAGTAGTTTCTTGGCTTTATCAAGATCGAAATCATAATCTTTTATTTCATCGTTATAACCGTTAAGAGTTGGCGGCATTGGGTTCTTAGCAGGTTCTGCTGTTCCCTCGTAGAAATTTTTGATTAAAGCTTCTTTATTTACTGCGTAGCTGAGTGCCTGACGCACTTTCGGATTGTTAAAAGGCTCTTTTTCTACGTTAAAGCCCAGGTACCCTACGTTTAAAGAAGGTCTCTCAAATAATTGAAGGTTTTTATCACTTTTTACCTTTTCAGCATCGCTTGGATTTAAGCCATCGATTAAGTCTACTTCTCCTTTAACCAATGCATTTAAGCGGGCAGAGTTGTCTTCAATTACTTTGAAAATTAACTTATCGACTTTAGGCTCTCCCTTTTTGTGATAATCCTCATTTTTTACAAGAGTGATCGTATCATTGCGTTTCCAGCTCTCAAATTTAAACGGACCTGTACCCACTGGATTTTCGCCATATTTATCCCCGTACTTTTCAATAGCTGTCGGGCTGGCAATAGCAAATGGTGACATTGCTAGGTTTTTCAAGAATGGCGCTTGTGGCTTGTTAAGCGTAAAGATAACTTTATTATCTCCTTCAGCCTTCACCTCCTTAATGATGGCTGTGTCACTGCCTTTAAAGCCGCCAAATTGAGAAGCAAAGTAGGCAAATTTCGCCTCATCATTGCTCGTCAGCCATCTTTCCACATTTTTCACAACGGCATCCGCATTAAAATCCGTGCCGTCTTGAAACTTGATTCCCTCTTCCAGTTCAAACGTATACGTTAAACCGTCTTCAGATATTTTCCAGTCCTTAGCAAGTCCCGGAACGATATCTGTCGTTTCTTTATCAAAGTTTACAAGCGTTTCATATACCTGCTCTGCAATGATCAACGATTCCCCATCGGTAACAATAGCCGGGTCAAGTGAGACAGCATCTCCGCCGCGTCCATAAATTAATGTTCCGCCGCCTGCTCCCTCTCCTCCTTTGCTTTTGCCTCCATCGGAAGAATTTGACGAGCATCCGATTAATGCCATAGAAAGCACTAACAGGAGTGATAACATCCCCAAAAGCCTTTTCTTCATGTTTCTTCCCCCTTATGTCTCTAAATTTATAATTACAACTGTCTCAGTCATATAAATGACAAGCAGTGTAATGACCTGGTTCCACTTCTTTAAAATCAGGCCGTACTGAGGCGCATGCCTCCATTACTTTTGGACAGCGCAAATGGAATGGACAGCCAGCCGGTGGATTGGCCGGACTTGGCACATCTCCTTTAAGGACAATTCTTTCTTTTTTATAAGCAACATCAGGAACCGGTACAGCAGACAACAACGCTTGAGTATAAGGGTGTTTTGGTGAATCATATAGTGCTTCACTGTCTGCCAGCTCCATCATCTGACCTAGATACATGACCCCTACACGATCACTTATATGACGCACGACGCCCAGATCATGGGCAATAAATAAATAAGTAAGTCCAAATTCCTTTTGTAGATCCTGCAGCAAATTTAACACTTGCGCCTGGATAGATACGTCAAGAGCAGATACCGGTTCGTCAGCAACAATTAGCTTGGGATGAACAGCAAGCGCTCTGGCAATGCCGATACGCTGTCGCTGTCCACCTGAAAATTGGTGAGGATAGCGCTTCGCATGCCAGCTGCTTAACCCTACTGTTTCCAATAGCTCCCGAACACGTTTTTTACGCTCTTCTTTGTTCTTCACCCCATGCACAATGAGCGGTTCCTCAAGAATCTTTTCGACTGTATGGCGCGGATTCAGTGAAGCGAATGGGTCCTGAAATACCATTTGAATTTCTTTGCGCATCTTTCGCATTTCTTCTTTCGATAGCTTTGTTAAATCCCGCCCCTCAAATTCGATCTTCCCTTCTGTGGGATCAAGCAGGCGGAGAAGCATGCGGCCAGTTGTGGACTTGCCACATCCACTCTCCCCCACCAGCCCTAGCGTTTCACCTTTATTAATATAAAAAGAAATGTCATCCACAGCTTTTACTTCTCCGACTTTACGCCCAAGCAAGCCGCCGTGAATGGGGAAAAACTTCTTCAAGTTGTCCACTTTTAATAAAGTTTCTGTCATACAATGTACTCCTTTTCCTCTTCATACAACCAGCAACAGACTTTTTGGCCGTTTGGTAGCGCTTTCAATTCTGGCGTTTCCTTTAAGCACTTTTCATGGGCTTGGCTACATCGCGGAGCAAATTGGCAGCCGATCTTTAAACTGCCTGGCTTCGGCACATTTCCCGGTATAGAGAACAATCGCCGTTTTTTCTTGCGCATATCAGGAACTGACTGGAGCAAACCGATGGTGTAAGGGTGAGACGGATTTTTAAAAATTGATTCGACCGGCCCTTCTTCCACAATCCTGCCTGCATACATAACGATAACCCGCTGACAAATTTCAGCAACGACTCCTAAATCATGTGTAATCATAATAATTGCAGTATCTGTCTCTTCGTTTAATTTTTTCATCAATTCCAGAATCTGAGCTTGAATGGTTACATCAAGGGCGGTTGTTGGCTCATCCGCAATCAATATTTGCGGATTGCAAATCATTGCCATGGCAATCATCACACGCTGTCTCATCCCTCCTGATAATTGATGGGGATATTCATTAATCAATTCATCAGCACGAGGAAGTCCAACCTTTTTCAGCATAGCAATCGATTGCTGAATCGCCTCTTTTTTGGATAACTTTTTATTGTGGAGCCGCAGCGCTTCTGTTAATTGACTCCCAATTGTAAATAACGGATTTAAGCTAGTCATCGGCTCTTGAAAGATCATAGCAATGTCATTGCCACGTACTTGACGCATTCTTTTTTCAGAAGCTTGCGTTAAATTTTCCCCTCTGTATAAAATTTCTCCCTCTACTTTGCTTGTTAGAGCAGGAACAAGACCCATAATGGATAAAGAGGTGACGCTTTTTCCGCACCCTGATTCACCGACTATGCCGAGAACTTCTCCAGCGTTTACATGAAAATCCACTTCATTCACAACTGTTAATGGCCCGTCATCAGTGAAGAAGGAGGTTTTTAAATTTTTTACATCTAGCACAGGAGTAGTCACAACTTATCCCCCTTTTATCTATGAAATGTTTTTACAAAATTATTACTCTTTTTATAAATTTAAGAATATTGTAACAACTATTTTTTTGAAAGTCTATCCATATTTTGAAAATATATTATTTAGATATAAAAAAAAGCCTGAAGGGTTCCCCCTTCAGACCTAGACTAATTATCCAGCTGTTGCACTTGAAAAAGGCGGTGATATCCTCCTTTTTTTCTCATTAATTCGTCATGAGAGCCGCTTTCTACAATTTGGCCATGTTCGATTAACACGATGCGGTCGGCATGAGTAATCGTCGACAAGCGGTGAGCAACGATAAAGGTCGTCCGATCTTTTGCCAGCTTTTCCATTGCTCCTTGGATTAAATGCTCACTTTCTAGATCTAATGCTGAAGTGGCCTCATCTAATATAAGGATTGGCGGGTTCTTTAGAAACACCCGCGCAATAGCCACTCTCTGTTTCTGCCCTCCAGAGAGCTTCACTCCTCTTTCCCCTACCTTTGTATCATATCCTTGCGGCAGATTGACGATAAAATCATGGGCATTCGCTGCTTTAGCCGCTGCTATTATTTCTTCTTCTGTAGCATCGGGTTTCCCCAGCAAAATATTTGTTTTCACTGACTCACTGAATAAGATATTATCTTGCAGTACCATTCCTATATGGTCTCTTAAATCACGCACTTTAAAATCACGGATATCTGTTCCATCCAATGAAATCCGCCCGGATGTCACATCGTAAAAGCGGGGAATTAAACTAACGAGCGAAGATTTCCCGCCACCGCTCATGCCGACAAGAGCAATGGTTTCCCCAGCTTTCACATCTAATTGGATATTATGCAGAACTTCTTCCTCGTCTTTATCATAGGCAAAATGAACATTTTCAAAAACGATGTGTCCTTTTACATCGCCTACATCTCTGGCATCTTCTCTGTCAGTAATATCGTATTTCTCATCGAGCAGTTCAAATACGCGGTCCATTGAAGCAATCGCCTGCGTCATCGTCGTAGACGAATTAACAAGCCGACGCAGCGGATTATACAAGCGGTCAACGTAAGCGATAAATGCCGCCATGGTTCCGACCGTTAATTCACCGTGGATCACTTGATATCCAGCGTAGCCAACAACGAGAAGCGGTGCAATATCGGTAATGGTATTCACAACCGCAAATGCTTTTGCATTCCAGCGCGTATGATCCAGCGCTTTTGTTAAAAAGTTTTTGTTTTGCACTTCAAACTGAGTTTGCTCATAATCCTCAATTGCAAAACTTTTGATCACGGACATCCCCTGTACTCGTTCATGTAAATAACTCTGCACTTCAGCTAATGCTTGAGAACGTGTTCTCGTCAGCTTGCGCAGGTTTCCAAAAAAATAACGGACAGATAGGCCATAGAATGGAAAAACAATGAGCGAGACGATTGTTAATTTTACATCCATTGTCAGCATGATGATCACAGCTATTAAAATCGTTGCTCCATCCAGCCAAACGTTCATTAATCCGGTGATGACGAAATTTTTGGTTTGTTCTACATCATTGATAACCCTTGAAATGACTTCTCCAGCCCGCGTATTGGCATAATACTTGAAGCTGAGCTTTTGAATGTGTGAAAATAAACGGTCACGAATATCATAAAGGATTTTACTGCCTGTCCATTGGGCAAAATATTGCCGATAATATTCGATCGGCGGGCGTAACACCACAAATAAAATAAGCATGCTGCCCAAGACAACCAGCAGTTGGTGCTGTTTCTCTGCTGTTGACATCGCTCCGTTGCCCACAATGTCATCAATTACATACTTGATAAGCACCGGAATTAATAAGGGAATCCCAAACTTTATAATACCGATCAGCAAAGTACCTATAATTTGCCAGAAGTACGGCCTTACAAATTGCATGTAGCGTTTAATTGCATCCAATCCTGTTCCCCCTCTAATCAAAATAAGAAAAAACCTGTTGAAAACTCAACAGGCGCCGTCTCTTTTTATTGAGATATCAGCCTCGGTGCGTCAAATACTTTCCGTACCACTTATCGATAAAATTTGGTGAAAACGGACCTTGACGCTGACGGATCAATTGAATCAAGTGATCAACATTGCGCCTCAAAATTTTATCAATTACTTCCGGGTAATTCATTCTTCTGCTGTGCTGTTCGTACTCATCCTCATCCAGCAAAATATATGACATATCCGGAAATACTTTTACATCGAGATCATAGTCAATATATTTGAGCGCTTCCCGATCGTATACGAATGGAGAGCTAATATTGCAATAATAATAGATGCCGTCCGTTCTCAACATACCAATGACATTAAACCATTGCCTGGCATGGAAATAACAGATAGCAGGTTCCCTCGTAATCCAAGTCCGTCCATCTGACTCTGTGACAACCGTATGATCATTGCCGCCAATCACAAGATTATTCGTTGCTTTTAAGACTATGGTCTCTTCCCAAATACGATGAATATGCCCGTCATGTTTATAACTGTGGATTTGGATGGATTCACCTTCTGTGGGAATCGCCATGATTTTCCCCTACCTTCATTCCAAGCTGTTTGCCTTTAATTTTTCCTTTGTGTGAACAAATAAACGTTTATATTCCACTATTATAACGATTTCAATAGGAAATTGAAACAAAAGAGGCAGAAGAATGAGAAAAAGGGCTATCAACCGCTTTGAAGGTTGACAGCCCTTTTCTTTGTGTTGGTGATTCTTATTGATTTCTCGGTGCTTGGTTTTTACG
>NZ_JBIQDP010000009.1:0-145760 GCF_045370945.1 Pseudobacillus sp. 179-B 2D1 NHS | reverse complement strand
AGCTTGTGATTGAGCGTTTTGTTGTCTCACTTGCTGAGCATCTGTCTCAGCACCAAACTCTGTACCGAAGTTTGCACTTTGGCCTGCAGTAGGCGCTTGGTTCTTGCGAGCTTGTGATTGAGCGTTTTGTTGTCTCACTTGCTGAGCATCTGTCTCAGCACCAAACTCTGTACCGAAGTTTGCACCTTGACCTGCAGCTGAAGCCGCATTGCGTTGTCTTACTTCATTAACATCTGTACCAGCTTGTGTACGTTGTCTGTTGTTTGGTTGGTTTGCCATGATTATCACCTCCACAAGAACTAATTTGCCCCGGGAGATCATAACTTATCCTCTCTTAATAAAAAATTTTAAACTAACAGTGAGCGTCCACCATCAACAATAATTGTTTGCCCGCGAATCATATACGCACCTTCCGAAATTAAAAACATAACGGTAAGTACAATGTCCTCTATATGGACAATTCTTCCTGCAGGCGTATTCATTCTCGCATCTTCCAATATTTCTTCACGATTAGGGAAATGCTTCAGTGCTTCCGTATCGATAGCTCCACCTGAAACAGCATTGACTACAATGTTCTTCTCCGCCAACTCCACTGATAGATAACGCGTCAACGCCTCGACAGCCGCTTTGGACACACCCACTGCTGTGTAATTTTTCAAATAGCGGATAGCTCCAAGTGAACTAATGCTGACGATGCTTCCACCTCCAGTTTCTTCCATGAGGCGAGCTGCTTCCTGAGAACAAAATAACAAGGCTTTACTGTTAATGTCCATCGTCCAGTCCCAATGCTTTTCTTCTAATTCCATAATCGGCCGTTGAACTCCGGAAGCTGCATTGTTAATTAACACATCCAGTCGGCCAAACTTTTCCTTTATTTCCGCAAACATTGCTTTTACCTTGTCCACATCGCCCACATTTGCCTTAATAACGAGTGCTTTTCTTCCTAATTGTTCAATCTCTTCCGCTGTTTCAAGGGCAGCCGTTTTGCTGCGTGCATAATTCACAACAATGTCATAGCCCTTTCTAGCTAATTCAAGAGCGATCTGCTTGCCCACGCCGCGGCTACTACCGGTTACTAATGCTACTTTTTGTTCCATTATTCTTTCTCCCTTCTTTCTACACTTTTAGAGTGTACGGTCTTTTCGGGGAATAAACAACGCCCGCTGTCACTTCTGCCTGGCCTTTTTCCAAATTTTTTGATGGGAAACAGAAAAAGCATACTTTTCTACCTCTTCTGCTTTTACAAGACGGCTGTTTTCTCTTTTTAAATCTGCTATGGAAACGGTCCCTCCATATACGTCAATATCCCACGTTAAGTGGGAGAACACGTGCTGTATTTTTGCAAAAGGCTCAGAGTCTAATTGAACCTCCAGACCATACACTTGTCTCAAAAAAAGTTCCAATTCCACTTTTGGACTGCCCATTCCGCTGAGCTCGGTATTCGGAAACTCCCACAGGTTGGCAAGCAATCCTTCTGATGGACGCTTTTGAATAATTACTTCGTCTTTTTCTGTTTTTACAACAGCTGCCGCTAAGTGGACATGACGCATCGTTTTCTTTTTTGTTTTGACCGGCAGTTCATGGATGGTTCCCTCTTGGAAGGCACAGCAATGTTCCCTCACCGGGCAAAGAAGACAAGAAGGCGTGGAAGGCGTACAAATCAACGCTCCTAATTCCATTAATGCCTGATTAAATGAAGACGGATCTTCCCGTGATATTAACTGCCGTACCGCCTCTTCAAAGATCTTTCTCGAGGAAGCTTTAGCAATATCCTCCCAAATCGATAGGATCCTGGACAGCACGCGCATAACATTGCCGTCCACAGCAGGCTCAGGCACTCCATAAGCAATACTTAAGATGGCACCACTCGTATACGGCCCCACTCCTTTTAAGGAAGAGATTTTTTCTTTTGTATCAGGTACCTTCCCGCCATATTGTTCATGCACTTCACGAACTGCCGCCTGCAAATTGCGGACACGCGAATAATATCCCAGCCCTTCCCATGCTTTCAACACTTGATCTTCATCTGCTTTCGCAAGTGCCTCAATTGTCGGAAATTGCTTAATAAAGTTTTCAAAATACGGGATGACCGTGTCCACTCTCGTTTGCTGTAACATAATCTCTGACACCCACACTTTGTAAGGGTCTTGGTCTTTCCTCCAGGGCAGATCACGCTTTTCCTCTTTATACCAATGAAGCAAATCTTGTTGAAATTGCCGGACATTTACTTTTTCTATATTATTAAGAGATGGAAAATTCACAACTAGCCTCCATAGATGTTAGAATTAAAAAGATAAAGGGAATAGTAAAATTTAGAACCAAAATAGCATCATCCGTACTTTGTAAAAGGAGGGACGCATTTGGATACTGGCACTCACCTTGTAATGGGGATTGCGCTAGGCGGTCTGGCAACACTCGACCCTGTTGTCGCTGTTGAACCAATGACCAAGTATGCAGTGATGACTGCAGTAGTAATCGGCTCGCAAGCCCCTGATATAGATACAATTTTAAAGCTTAGGAACAACGCTGTCTATATACGCAATCACCGCGGAGCCACCCACTCCATACCGGCAGTGATTCTTTGGCCGGTATTGATTACTGCAGTCATTTACTTTTTATTTCCAGGAAGTGACTTGCTTCATTTATGGTTGTGGACACAGTTCGCAGTGTTCCTTCACGTATTTGTCGATATCTTTAATGCTTATGGTACCCAGGCGCTTCGGCCCTTTTCTTCTAAGTGGCTTGCTCTTGGGGTGATTAACACCTTTGATCCGTTTATCTTCTCTTTGCACTTAGTCGGATTGATCATGTGGGGACTGGGGGCTCACCCTGGTTATACGTTTCTGTTCATTTATTTACTTTTAATCGGCTATTACATTCTGCGCTTTCAAATGCAGGGGGCAATTAGGAGCTCAGTGAAGAAACTAATCCCCGACGCAGAAGAAATTATTATCGCGCCAACAATCCGTTTTAACCAATGGCGTGTCGCGGTCAAAACACCGTCACACTTTTATGTTGCCCGTGGCTATAGGCGTTCGGTTACAATTCTTGATAAATATAAACGGGTCAGAATTCCTGATTCTGAGCTGTTCCAAGCAGCAAAGAAAAACGAAAACCTCGCTGCTTTTTTGCACTTCTCCCCAGTGTACCGTTGGGAAGTAGCAGAGTACAATGATTGTTATGAAGTAAAATTTATTGATCTTCGCTACCGCAATAACGGCTATTATCCGTTTGTGGCTGTTGTTCAGCTTGACCTCGATTATAATGTAATCGGCTCTTACACTGGCTGGATTTTCAGCGAAGAAAAATTACGCAAAAAGCTGACTTTTATACCGGAATCCCATTAACGATCGAAAAAGGACGCCTTTAAGCGTCCTTTTTCTTTTATTACCTTTGGTATGCCTATTAGCGAAAACAATAGCTGGATTATCATGCATCCTGTTAGTATAAGTCAGCGGGTTCCATTAATGCATCAGATCATTTTCATCTTTGAGCAAATGACTGTATTTAGGGTTGCGCCCGGCAAATTCGTGAAGACGGTCCCCATAGTTTTCAAGCCACTGCCGAACAACTTTTTCGGTCAATTCTTTCCCTTGATAGTCATGTCCAGCTTTTGCATAAGTCGTTTCAAAATCTTCCCACAAAAGCTCGACCCATGTCCGGGCACGAGCATGGGACAAACGCTCATTTTTACTTAGCAAAAGATTCGTCAGCCTTTCAAAAATATCTTCCACTTTGCGCACCCTTTCTTTTATAAAATCATGGACTAAAGCTTGAGCATGGAAATTGGCAAGCCTTCTTCCTCACCATCGCCACCGACTCGATATCCCCAAGCAAACACACCGTTCATATAATCAATTTTAAAGTAACTACCTGGCGCTCCTTTTATTTCATACTGCTTTCCTGGAATAAAATCATTCGGATTCATTAAATAAGCTTCCGCCATTAACGCTTTTCTTTCTAAAACGGCAAATTCGTTCACGATACCTAGCTGTTCAGCTTTGCGTGCTTTCTCTTTTAATCGGGCAATTTCCTGTCTCAATTCATATTCTTCCATATCACTGTAACGTTTCTGCATTTCCAATAGTTGCACACCCTTTTTTCCTTCAGTATAGTGAAATGACAACAAATAAGAAAGCAGAAAGGATGGTTATCTTGAAAAATTGTTTCATTACCGGGAGCGGATCAGGACTCGGAAAAGAATTAGCACTTCTTTATAGCCAAAAAAGTTTTCACGTTCATTTAGCAGGTCGCAATATCGAAAAGCTAGCAGCAGTCAAAAGAGAAATTGAAGCAGCTGGTGGCGTAGCAACGATTTATTCACTCGATGTAAGCCAACCGGAGTCCATTGAAAAGATAGCCGCCTCCCTTCAATCAAGCGGCTGCTCCATAGACATTTTAATTAATAATGCAGGGATTGGTATGTTTGGTCCCTTCTCTGATACTACAGTCGAAATGATGGAAACGATATTTTCTGTTAATGTCTATGCTCCGATTTTACTCACAAAAGCTTTTTTGCCGCTTTTAACAAGCAGTGGCATGGTTATTAATATTATATCCACAGCTGGCCTGCGTGGAAAAAAACACGAAGCCATCTATTGTGCGAGCAAGTTTGCCCTGCGCGGACTTACAGAAAGTCTTCAAAAAGAATATGAAGGCAGTGGACTGCGCTTCGTAGCCGCTTACATGGGTGGCATGAACACGCCCTTTTGGGATCATTCAAACCATGTGGAACATCCCTCTCGCTTTCCTCTCCCGAAAGAGATTGCTAAGCAAATCGTTCATGAAGCAGAAGAGCAGTTAGAGGTTATTATTAAAACATAACCCCTATTCTTCCTGCAGCTTTTCGATAGCCTGCTCAATGTCGCTCATAGAAAAACCCTTTCGGTAAAGCGCCTGCTTCATCTTCTGACGATATTCACCGCCTGAAAATTTATTATATCGGCGGTGAGCCTTTGCCGCTTGATACATAAGCACTTCCAAGTGCTCCTCTTCGTTTCCTTCCTCTTCTGATCCTGCGACCGCTTCTTGAATAATCCCCCATTCATATCCTTTTCTGCTTAACGTCTGTTCTATTTTTTGTTTTTGAATAATAGGAGATTCTTTTCTATACTTCTGACGATATTTTTGGGCAAGCTTGATTGATTTTTCAAGCTGAAGCCCCTCTTCAAATTTGGCGAGTGCTTCTTCTATTAAAGAACCCTCAATTCCTTTTTCCTTTAACTCTCGTTCAATGACTTTCGGTCCTTTATCTGATGCATTGATTTGTGTATTCGTATAAGCCTTGGCAAATTCAGCCTCATCTAGATAATTCATCCGGTAAAGAGCATGGATAATCTCTTCTATGGACTCACTTTCGACCTCTTTTTTTATTAAAAACTCTCTTACTTCTTTTTCCGCTCTCATTCGAATAGACAAAAATTGAATAGCCATATTCAGGCCTTTACGTACTGCATCTCTCCGAATAATACCGTCTATCTGCTCATCGGTCAGCTCCATTCCTTTTTTTAATCCGTATTGAATAAGTACAGATTCATCAACGCTAAAGGCGTATTCCTCATTTATGAAAATGTTATACCGATCTGTAAGCTTTTGTTGAAGAGAGATTTTTGTAATAACCTTCATATCTATCACCTCTTTCTTCTACTGTACCATGAAATTGTTTCAATGCCGCTCAAGGAGGGGTACTATAATAGATAAAATCCAATGTTTAAAGGGAGATTGGGAGGGGTAAAATGAAGGTGGTTATTGCCGGCGGCACAGGATTTGTAGGAAGAGCACTAATCGATGAGCTTCTAGAAAATGGACATCAAGTCGTTATTTTAACACGGAGCTTCGAAAACAAACAAGATACAGACAACATTCGCTATGTCAAATGGCTGGACGACCGCTCCAAGCCAGAAAAAGAACTTCAAGATATCGATGCCTTTATTAATTTAGCAGGTGAATCGCTTAATAGCGGACGCTGGACGGAGAAGCGCAAGCAACAGATAATCAGCAGCCGTATCTCATCTACTAAAGAAATGATTAGAATTATGGCAGCACTTCCGCAAAAACCTAGCGTCTTTATCAACGCAAGCGCCATTGGTTGTTATCCAGTTTCGCTTGAAGAGACTTTTACAGAATCATCAAAGACGACAACTAAAGGCTTTCTCGCAAAGACGGTAGATATTTGGGAGTCGGAGGCACAACACTCTGAAGCACTTGGCATCCGGACTGTGACAGCACGCTTCGGTGTCATTCTCGGAAAGGAAGAAGGCGCACTTCCCCGCATGGCTTTACCTTATAAATTGTTTACAGGTGGACGAATTGCTTCAGGACAGCAGTGGATGTCCTGGATTCATATTAAGGATGTAGCAAGGGCCCTCCTTTTCATTATGAACCAGTCAGATATAAATGGTCCGGTTAACTTAACTGCCCCTTCGCCAGAACATCTAAATACACTTGGAAAAACGTTAGCCGAAGTTCTTCAGCGTCCTCACTGGTTATTCGTCCCGGCTTTTGCTATCAAAATGGCTCTCGGAGAAATGAGCACTTTGATTCTAGATGGCCAAAGAGTCCTTCCCCAAAAATTAACGGCTCACTCATTTATCTTTCAATTCCCACATATAAAACAAGCGTTGACAGACATTTATACATAGTTGTGCACAAAAGTATCCACACCCTGTGAATAATGTGGATACTTTTGTTTATTCTTTTATTTTATCAATCTATGTTTTCTAAAATATGTGGAAAAAGTTATCCACAGTATGTGAATAAAATGTGGAAAGTTTATTTTTCATATAAACCCGGAGTGTCATATCTTTCCCATTTAATGGCTAATTCCAAAGTGATGGATAGTAGAACCCCCATAATTAATCCATTAGAAAAAAGCGGCTGCAAATAAACAGGCAACTGGCTAAAAATAATCGGATCAACAGTCATCAGACTGATTCCTGTTAACACGGGGAGGGCAATCCGAAAAATAGTGTTTGAATTAAAAACCGTCCCTTGAATGGATTGCAGCGCGGTGCCAAATAATTGCAAATAAGCGACAAATAGCACCGCGTTTCCGATAGTAATAGGCATCGTTGCAAAGAAAGAGCCGACAACCGGAATCAGGCCAAGCAGGCTAAATAAGCCGCCACCAATTAAAAAGGGAATCCGGTCAAGAATGCGGGTGCTTTCCAAAAATCCGATTGTGGAAGTAAACGGGGCATAGGGGACGAGCCCTAAAAAAGAACCGGCTGCTGTGTATAAACCAGTCAACGTAAACGAGCGATTATAACGACTTTCCGAAGGCTGCTCCTTGTACAGCCGAGCAGCTGCCTGAATGGAAGCAATGGTATTGCTGAGATTCAATACACCGGCTGTGAAGGTTGTCAAAATAATTCCCCATTCTAAATTAGGTGTCCCTAGAGGGAACATGTCAAATGATTGGCTGCTTGCGGACAAAGCAGCGCCTCCCGGAAACAGCAGGTCATATAGTATCCATCCGACTACAATACCAATCAAAATCGAAAAGTTACTGATAGAGCCTTTTCCCTTCACTTTTAGTATCGTTACAAGCAGCACAACACCGATAGACAATAAGCTAACCGGAATATCTAATGTTCCATTCGGCTTTAGTTTCAGCATGCCTGTGAAAAAGATAAAAATAAGCTGTGCAGAAAGTAAAAATAGATACACGCTCATCACCATGGGCGTGAAAACTTTTTGGATTAGTGCAGACAGGCCAAATAACCCGGCTATGATCATAAAAACAGCTGAGGCAATCATTCCTGTAGCAATTCCTCCACCAATCGTTTGCAAATCCATGCCAAGTGCAGCAGCAGAAGCGCTCAAATTCAAAAGCAGCCCCCACATAAGTCCTGAATGCCCCTCCATCAGCGGATAACGGTGTCCCTATAATCCTTGCAACACACAGGCTGCTCCTGTAAATATAAGCGAGCTGCGAAGTGTCATTGCCACTTCTTCTGCAGATAGATCAAACGCTGCCCCTATTGAAACTGGGACAACAATTGTATTAGCAAAAATAAAGAAAACCCACTGAATTGCTGCCATACCCATCGGCAATGCTTTTAATGCTTTCATCCTACCCATCCCTTCTTCATTCATCATCCAGCGGCGCCATTGTCATTTGGAGAAAAAAGAAAACCATCCCATAGCCCACTCCCCGTTGTCACATCTTTAACTGCTGGATGCTACGGGAAAGCCCGGTGCTATGGGATGGTTTTATATACTAGATCTGCGGTCTTTCCCCGCGAACAGGCTGCCATTTCATTTTATTTTTTGAAAAGTGATCCCCCGCTTTTTCATTAAGTAATGAAGGGCTGCCCGAAAAGACAAAAAGGTATTTAAGTCATTTACAATGGATACCCCTGATTGGATAAGATCCTGAGTAACTGCTGGAGTAAAGCCAACAAAGATTGTATCGATTCCCATTAATTTTAGAGCTTTTTGGAAATTCTCGATATACATTCCCAGCGTATCAATCTCTCCTAATTCTCTTTTAGAAATAGCGGTAAAATCAATGATCACTGTATTTAAGCCTTCCGTATAAGACAGGCGATAAGCCACTTCATTTATTTTTGTAAAAATCAATTCTAATCGATCAGGAGACAACTTTCCCGTCACAGGCACTAAAATAGTCTCTGGAACGATAGATGGAATGATAGGTACAGAGATTTCATTAATCAATTCTTCATACTCTCTTAACTGCTGTTTTAATTCCTTAACCTCTTGCCGCAACTCGTCTACTTCTCTCTGCATAATCTCTATAAACCCCCATCGTTATTTTAAAAGGCCGGAAACTACCATTCATTATAACAAAAAGCCAGCATAAAAAGAATCCTCCCACTGGTTTTTTGTGGAAGGATGTAAGTTAAAGAAAGTTATTTAATTTCTTTTTTCAGTAATCCGACTGTGAAAGCCGTGACGAGCGCCCCAATCACCACAGCTAGTAAATAAAGCCACGCGCTTCCCTGAACGATTGGAAAAACAAAAATCCCACCATGAGGAGCTGGAAGACCGATGCCGAACATCATGGTAAGGGCTCCTGCCACTGCCGATCCAGCGACAGCAGCTGGGATCACCCGTCCTGGGTCCGCTGCTGCAAACGGAATCGCTCCCTCCGTAATAAAGGAAAGGCCCATTACATAACATGTTTTTCCCGCTTCTTGCTCTTGCTTTGTGAATTTCTTTCTAAATATCGTAGTAGCAAGGGCTAAGCCGAGCGGTGGAACCATTCCGCCGGCCATAATGGCTGCATGAGGTGCATAGTTGCCGGCTTCAATCATGGCGATGCCAAATGTAAAGGCCGCCTTATTGATCGGTCCTCCCATATCAATAGCCATCATGCCGCCAAGCAAGAGGCCGAGAAGAACAAGATTTCCAGTTCCGAGGCCGGATAAGAAAGTTGTAATCCCTGTATTTAATGCTTTAACCGGCCCGATCACTACAAACATCATAATTAAACCGGTAATTAAAATCCCAAATAGCGGGTACAAGAGGACAGGCTTTAAGCCCTCAAGTGATTGCGGCAATCTAGCAAGCGCTTTTTTCACTCCCAGCACGACATACCCTGCCAAAAAGCCGGCAATTAACCCGCCGAGAAAACCAGCTTGTCCATTAAACGCCATCAAACCGCCAACCATTCCCGGAGCAAATCCCGGACGGTCAGCAATGCTCATCGCGATAAAACCGGCCAGCACTGGTATCATTAAATTAAATGCGTTTCCACTGCCGATGTCCATTAGTGCTTTAGCAATTGGATTGTAAGTTTCATGCCCTGGCTCGGCTGCATGAATACCAAAGATAAATGAGATAGCGATCAAAATTCCGCCGCCGACAACGAATGGCAGCATATTAGATACGCCGTTCATTAAATGTTTATAGAAACCGCCTGTTCTTTCTTTCTTTTCCTCGCCTTGCTCCTGGGAAGCATTTGAATGATCCCCTTTAAATATCGGAGCATCCTGGCTGAGGGCTCTTGTAATCAATTGTTCTGAATTGCGGATTCCTTGCGCAACAGGCACTTGGATAACATGTTTTCCTTTGAAACGGTTCATTTCCACTTGTTTATCTGCTGCCACAATAATGGCTGTCGCTTCTTCTATATCTTGCGCCGTTAATGCATTTTTAATTCCGCTCGATCCGTTCGTTTCTACTTTGATATCTACGCCCATTTCTTTCGCTTTGGCTTTCAGAGCATCAGCTGCCATATACGTATGAGCAATTCCTGTAGGACAAGCAGTTACTGCGAGCAATTTTCCTTTAAGCGAGGATGTTTCTGGTTCTATTTCTTCCTCTTCTTCTCCTTGCTCCATTTCATTAATAGCTGCCAACACTTCCTCTTCCGTCTGTGCAGCATCCAGCTTTTGGCGAAAGCCCGGATCCATAAGGAAAGAAGACAAGCGTGACAAAGTTTCCAAATGGGTATCGTTGGCTCCTTCAGGCGCTGCAATCATGAAAAAAAGGTGACTTAGCTGTCCATCAAGGGCTTCGTAATCAATGCCTTCTTTGGAGCGGCCGAAAGCGATCGCTGGTATTTTAACAGCACCTGTTTTCGCATGTGGAATGGCAATGCCTTCACCGATTCCTGTAGTGCTTTGGGCTTCACGGGCTAAAATCGCCTCTTTATACTGCTGCCGGTCATTCAACCGGCCCGCTTGGTCAAGCTTTTCAACAAGCTCATCAATTACAGAGGCTTTATCGGTCGATTGAAGGTTAAGAATCATTGTTTCTCTTGTCAATAAATCTGTAATGTTCATCTTCATGCCCTCCTATTCCAATTTCGAAATCTGCACTTCAGAACACAATTTCTCTGCTTTTTCTCTCGTACATAAATCCTCAGAAAAGGCGGTTGCACTTCCAGCCGCGACGCTGAAACGGAATGCTTCTTCTATTGCCGCCCCTTTTGCATAACCAGCTAAGAAACCAGCAACCATTGAATCTCCCGCACCGACTGAATTCTTCACTTGGCCTTGCGGCGGTTTCGCGGAAAGAACGACGTCTTTATTGACGAACAAAGCTCCTTCTCCCGCCATGGATACCATTACGTGCTCAACGCCTTCGCTTACTAGCTGTTTTGCCAGAACAACGGCCTGTTCTCTTGATTGGATATCTGTTTGGAACAGCTCACCCAGTTCATGGTGGTTAGGCTTAATTAAAAACGGCTTATGAGCAAGCAGCTTCTTCAGTATGGGACCGCTCGTATCTACAGCTATCTTAATGCCACGTTCTTGGGCTATTTTCATTAACAGCACATAATAGTCTTCCGGCAAAGACGAAAGAACGCTTCCCGCTAAAAGCAGGATATCTCCTTTATTTAGCTGCTTAATCAAGTCTTTAAATTGCTCACTTTCCTCAAGCGTAACCGTTGGCCCTTGCCCATTGATTTCTGTTTCATTTCCTGCTTTTACTTTCACATTAATCCGCGTATCTTGTGCTATTCGTATGAATTGATGATGAATCCCTTCTTTATTAAGTTCATCTATAATAAACTCACCGGTGAAACCACCAAGAAAACCAAGTGCCGTGTTCTCCGCTCCGAAACGGGTAAGTACCCTAGAGACATTGATTCCTTTTCCACCTGCAAACTTGGCTGTAGAGACTGCCCGATTTAAGGTGCCTGTCTCGAGATGTTCAAGATGAACAATATAATCAATCGCTGGGTTTAGCGTGCATGTATAAATCATGCTTTCACTTCCTTTATACTAGTTTTTTTACCGTATAAATGGAGAATTTCTTCTTCTAATTTATCTGTAATAATAATTGCTTCCTGTAAATGGCCAATATGAGCAAACGCTGTTTCATTAAATTTGGATGGATCAGCTAATACATATGCCGCTTGCGACCGTTCGATTGCTGTCCGCTTAATAAGGGCTTCCTCCGGATCAGGAGTAGTAAATCCAGCATTGGGATGTATGCCGTTTACCCCAATAAAACATTTATCAAAACTATATTGACTTAAGCCATGTAAAGCTCCTTGTCCAATAAGCGCCCGTGTATTCGCTTTCAAATAACCGCCAATAACAAATGTTTGTATCCCTCTTTCTACTAAAGCCTCGGCATGGGCAATTCCATTTGTGACGACCGTTATATCTTTCCCCTCTATGTGAGGAATCATTTCAAATGTGGTTGTACCGGCATCAAGATAAATACAATCACCGTTCGCAAGAAGACTTGCTGCATAAAGCGCCATTCGCTTTTTTTCTGTTGTATGCCGAGTTGACTTTTCTATCATGCTTGGTTCTGATCGTTTTTGCTTCACTAGCGCTGCTCCGCCATGAACTCTAATCAGTTTCTTTTCTTCTTCCAACTGGCTTAAATCTCTTCTAATTGTTGATTCTGAAGAACCTGTCGCTTCCACAAACTCTTGCAGCTTCCGTACTTCTTTTTCCTTCAGCAATTGTAAAATGAGATGATGCCTTTCTTCTGTTAGCACTCCACTCACCTCTCTTAATGAGATCGGTTTTATACTCTTATAATAGGACAAACCAACAGCAAAATCAATCAATATCATTCAAAAACAATCATATCTAATCAAAAACAATCATCAATAACAAAAAAGAAACGCTGCCTAAGCATCAGCATTTCTTTAACAAAGTTATAATGGAAACCCGGCTCGGGTTGTTTCTAATACAAACGCCAATTTGATTAAGCGCCACAGAAGAGGCTTCATTAAATTTGGCATTTAGTGACCGAATGGATAAGAGCAGCTCCGTCTGATGAACCAAGTCCTTAGTCGAAAGGTTGAATTCTTCCAAGCCTCAAATATAAGTAAAGCTTTTTGTCCGAGAGATAATTGCTTATCAACCTGTTGCTTTGCTTCGTTGTCTTTTCCACGAATCGCCGGAATAACCGGTGCAAAACATGCAAGTCCGAGCTTCACACCTTTCAAATAACCAAAAGCCGCTTTGTTCATTTTAATATGCAAGTCTTGATTCTCCTCCTTTTATAAGAAGGCCTGTCTTTCTGGCAATAATTATGCTAACTCCTATCCCTCTACCAGAGCTCTCTTCTGATTATCGGTTAATTGGCATCTTGAATCACCTGTTTTAATTAACAAAAACTTCACACCCTCTTATGCCAAATTAGCCCTCCTCCTCTTCTTTCATTTACCATGGCAGGAATGATTAAATATAGTGCGTACGCAAATGACATCCAAACAGTAAAGGCAATGATCTGAGATTCATTAAGTTCCGGAAAAATATAGCGATGATTAGCTAATGAGAAGGCGTCGAGTGTCAGGCCTACAGCCGTACCGATTAACCCGAATTTCAGTGTGGCATTTTTTGATTGATCGAATAGTGAGTACAGGAAAGTAACAGCCAGCAATAATATTGCTGTTCCAGCAGTTAACAAAAACAGGCTCATAAAGAATGGATCTGAATCCGGGCTGAAAAGAACTTTCTTTCCAAAAAAGACAAAAAACAATGTAGCAAACAGCCAAACGAGCACGCCCCAACAAGCAACGAACAAGTACCCCTTCATTCTCCCTCCTCCCTCATAGCCAAATTGCTTAGTAATGCTACTAACTGCTCAAGCCCCTCATATGCCTTTTCTACAGGAAAATTTTTGATCATGAGAGCCTGCAATGCTATCCCATCTACGATCGCATTGAACAACACTCCCCACCCCTCAAGAGAAACCCCTGTTACTGGTGACTGGGCCCATATTTTTGTAAGATTTCCGGCTAAAGCTTTGTTTTCCTGTTCTAACACACTTCCAAGCTGCTCCTTAATTTTTTCATTATTTAACCCTGCAGCAATTAATGTAAAAAACAACTTATGATAAAATGAATCGCTGCCGCAGCGGCTCTTTGCCGATTCCAAGGCTTGTTTTATCACATCTTCTTCTTGCGCTACCTCATTCCATGAACGGTCACAGACGTCTTTTACAATATCCAGCAACAACTGTTCCTTTGTCCGAAAATGATAATAAACGGTTCCCTGTGTGACTTCTGCTTTTTCTGCCACTGACCTCAGTGTAAATTTCTCAATCCCCTTATCAGCCAAACACTCTTTGGCTAATTGAATTAGCTTTTCTTTGCTAATCATATTTGGTTTTGCCATATATACGCCCCCTATTAGTTAGTCAACTAACTAACTGTATTTACGAAAATTTTACCATTAACTTTTGTCCCTATCAATGCTTATATTAAAGATTGTCAGCACCTTAAAACAGATTTCTTTTATACCGTCATTCCATTATAATAAAATTGTTTTTTACAAGGCCGATTTATCTCTATAGCGAAAATAGGAGAATAAAATGTCAATCATATACAAACTTCTTGGAAGAAATTCCAAAAGAACAGATGCTTTGTCTTTATTTCTTACCGCTGTTTTAACTGCGATTGTCAGCGAAGTGAAAATTATTCCCTTTTATGGAGAGGATCTTCGTTTCGGATTAGGCAGTATCACTTTTTTTCTATTTATCCTTGTTTGGCCTCCAGCTTCTTTTTTAAGAACGGGTATTATTACGGGGATCACGGTTGTTTGTTTTCGTTTATCTGCAGATATGGTAATGGGCAGTGCCCCTTTGTTGACGAGTGTTATGACTCATTTTCCTGCATTTCTGTTTTACTTGTTATTTTCTTTAGGATTTGGCCTGATTAAAATAGAAGCGTATAAAACCTCCCCCTTTCTTCTTGGCGCTTTTGCTACTGGAATAGAATTTATAGCAAATAGTGTAGAGCATTTGCTGCGCTACTGGCTGTTACAACACACTAATCTTGGCTTACAAGAATGGGCGTTATTGTTTGGCATCGCTCTATTTCGCAGTTACTTTGTAGTAGGTTTATACAGTTCAATCACTATTTCGGAACAAAAAAAACGACTTCAGGAAATGCTGGGAGTTAGATCAGAACTATATGTAGAGATTCTTTATTTGCAAAAATCCATGGAAAATATTGAGCGAATCACCGCAACCAGCCATGATTTATATCGAAAACTAAAAAAGGGAAACATGCCGGAATTAAGCGTACAAGCGTTGCACATTTCACAAGAAATTCATGAGGTGAAAAAAGATTCTCAACGAATTCTTTCCGGACTCTCTAAAATATATGTCCAGAAAAAAAACGATAGAATTTTTCTTTCTGACGTATTTGGCTTTGTGATTACTGCCAACCAAAATTATAGTGAGCTATTGAAGAAAAAACTAACCTTTCATTCATCAATCGGTGTTGATTTTGAAACAGATAGGCACATACCTCTTCTTGCTCTTTTAAATAATCTTGTGGCTAATGCAGTAGAAGCTGTAAAAGCAGAGGGGTGTGTTGATTTGAGCGTATATGAAAAATCGGAATATACCCACTTTGTTATACAAGATTCAGGGAAAGGGATTCCTTCAGAAGATTTATCATTAATATTTGAACCAGGCTATACAACAAAATACAACGACCAAGGGGTGGCTGCCACAGGAATTGGTCTTTCTCATGTAAAAGAGATTATTCAAAACTTACAAGGGGAAATTTATGTAGAATCTTCGACTAAAGGAACCATTTTTACAATCCAAATTCCAACGAACGAGATTAGAAAGGGAGTTGAATAAAACTGAAACTTCGCTATTTTATTGTGGATGATGACACAGCCAGTCGAAGAATGTTAAACAAAATTATAACAGAAGAGGAACTTGGGCTTGTAATAGGTGAGGCTGAAAGCGGTGAAAAGTCTATCCCGCTCGTCCTTTCCACTCGGCCTGATTTTGTTCTGATTGATTTATTAATGCCTCAATTGGATGGCATTGAAACCATTGAACAATTGAGGATGCAAGGATTTGAAGGACAATTCATTATGATTTCCCAAATAGTCAACAAAGAAATGGTCGGTGAGGCCTATGAGAAAGGCATCGAGTTCTTTATTCATAAACCGATTAACCGTATTGAGGTACGCAGCATTTTAACCAAAACTGCTGAGCGGTTTCAATTGAGACATTCACTGATGACAATCAGGGAATCTTTAGCACACATCGACTCCTCTCATTCCGCTCAAAAGCAGCGCAGCGTAAAAGATATTGTTTTATCTATTTTAAATGACATGGGAATAGCCGGAGAGGCAGGAAGCAAAGATATCGTAGCAATGATGGAGTTTTTGCTCGAAAAAAATGACTCTTCTGCTTTATTACCTCCTTTAAAAAAATTGTATGAAGCAGTAGCTAGCATGAATAAATCAGATCCAATTAGCATAAAAAAAGAAGTCAAATCTATTGAACAGCGTATTCGTAGAGCGATTGTAGCTGCTCTCAACAATCTGGCTTCAATGGGTGTAATAGATTATACTAACCCTAAATTTGAGGATTATGCCCCCCGCTTCTTCGAATTTCAAGAGGTAAGATTGAGAATGAAAGAGCTGGACTCAGACCGGAATGAACCGATGAAAGTTAAAATTAATATAAAAAAATTTCTTCAAGCCCTGTATCTTGAGACAATAGAAAAGTATTTTGGACATTCTTGAGAGATTACATAACCCTCACCTTATAAAATTATGTGTAGGAGCTTTGCACCTTATAGTTATAACATCAGACTGACTCTGCCAATGAACTTAATGGCAGAGTTTTCTTTTTTATAGAAAACAAAAAAGAAAATGTCGGATTTTATAGTTTTTTATTACTTCCTTATAAAATTGACTTATATATTTTTATTTTATAAAGAAAGCGTTTGCACTATATATGAAGAGGTGACTAAATGAAAAAACGTAAATTTGGTTTAGCTTATCAAATTCTTGTCGGGTTAGCTTTAGGGATTACTGTTGGTGCCATTTTTTATGGAAACCCTGCCGTTGAAACTTTTTTACAGCCAATTGGCGATATTTTTCTTCGATTAATTAAAATGATTGTTGTGCCAATCGTTATTTCCACGATCATTCTTGGTGTTGCCGGAACAGGCGATATGAAAAAGTTAGGTAAACTTGGTGGGAAAACAATTCTTTACTTTGAGATTGTCACTACAATTGCTATCATTGTCGGACTCCTCGTGGCGAATATTACTAAGCCCGGCGAAGGGATAGACATGTCTAAGCTGGCTAAGGGCGATATTCAGCAATATGTTGAGACAACCGAGGAAGTATCAAGCCACAGCTTTGCCGATACTTTTGTAAATATTGTACCAAGCAATATTATTGAATCTTTAGCTAAAGGCGATATGCTCGCTATCATTTTCTTTGCTGTTTTATTTGGTTTAGGAGTGGCAGCAATCGGTGAAAAAGGGAAACCAGTTCTTGCTTTCTTCCAAGGTACAGCAGATGCTATGTTTTATGTGACGAATCAAATTATGAAGTTTGCTCCATTTGGTGTATTTGCTCTAATTGGTGTAACCGTGTCCAAATTTGGCGTAGAGTCATTGATTCCACTCGGAAAATTACTTATTTGCGTATATGCAACGATGATTTTCTTTATTGTTGTCGTTCTTGGAGCTATTGCTAAGATGTGCGGGACAAGCGTCTTTCATATTATCAAAATCTTAAAAGATGAACTCCTCTTAGCCTACTCTACTTCGAGTTCAGAAACAGTTCTTCCAAAAATAATGGAGAAAATGGAGAAATTCGGTTGTCCAAAAGATGTCGTTTCCTTCGTTATTCCAACCGGCTATTCATTTAACTTGGACGGATCTACTCTTTACCAAGCACTTGCGGCAATCTTTATTGCCCAAATGTACGGAATCGATTTAAGTATTATGGAGCAGTTAACACTAATGGTAGTATTAATGGTGACATCTAAAGGGATTGCCGGTGTGCCGGGCGTTTCCTTTGTTGTTCTGTTAGCTACTTTAGGATCTGTAGGTATTCCACTTGAAGGCCTCGCCTTTATTGCTGGTATTGACCGGATTCTTGATATGGCGCGTACAGTTGTTAATGTAATTGGTAACTCTTTAGCCGTTGTTGTTATGTCTAAATGGGAAGGCCGATTTGATGCTCACAAGGGAGAAAACTACCTTAAATCTGTTCAAAAAGCATCTTAATATTAGCCAAGATATAAATAAAAAGCAGACAGTTTCATGGTGATGAGACTGTCTGCTTTTTTCTATGTGCGGCTTCTTTCTTGCTTCATATCAATTTTAATTATTAGCGGTTTTGGTTCGCTGAGTTTTAGCCCTATTAGAAAAGTTTACAGCATTCTTTAGGTTGTTCCAAATATTTATCGACACGACCGTAACTCCCCCAAGTAAAACAACACCCGCTGTCATGCCAATTAAAGACTCGCTGATACTCGTTCCGATCAAGCTATATAGCAATAAAAGTGGAAGGTTGGAGACGATTATGGTCAGCATATAGCGCATATATTTTGCTCCTAATGATGCTGATAAAAAACAAATGGCATCTGTAGGAGCAATGGGACAAATAATCCCTAATGCTAAAAACTTGTAATTTTGGGTTTCCAAAAGTGCCCCTAGTTCTGGTCTCTTCTTCTCTAGGAGCCGGCTTAGCTTTGTGCCTATAACAGTTTTGGAAAATAGATAGACTAACGTTTCACTTAAAATGATGCCAGCCATGGATAGTAAAAAACCTAAAAGCGGTTCAAAGTATACTCCTCCGAAAATCATCAGTGTAGCACCTGGTATAAAAACGAGGAGCCTTAAACACCATAGAGCAACGAATAACAACATGGCATATTCTGTATGTCTGGATATAAATTCCTTTAACTCATCCATATCAGAGGGCAATAAATGATTATGCTTCAATACATAGATAGATACTAACCATACAGCGATAATAAAAATACTCTTCTTCAATTCCTCCACACTCTCTTTCGCTGTGATATATACATCAAAAGCAGCGAGAACTAAGAAATACTCTGCAAAACCTTTCATTTTAAGTTCTGGCAATAAACTTTATAGAGGCAGTTATCCCTAGCTCTTATTTTTAGCAATAGCAATTACCCAGCCATGTTTCTATTGTTCCCTCATGGAATTTATCCATTAAATTGAGGTTTAATTTCCTATTCCTTCGACATGTATCTGTCATAACGAATGAGTCACCGATGCCCTTGTTATTATTAATTTCTGTATTATATGTTTTATACCTTCTAAAAGGAGAATTTACACTTACAGTTTCCTCTAATATCCTATCCTTCGTTTCCTTTATTTCCCGCCTACTTTGCGCTCATCCATTATTTGCTCTATCTAGCCGCCGATTGTTGCAGCTTAATATAAAGGCAGGTGGTACATTTCTATACTCAAACTTGACATCGACTTGAGTAAAAAATCGGCTTATCAATTCTTTCTTAAACAGCGTATATTGAAAAGTGATGAACTTACCATTATGCCCTAATAACTCTTTCGTTTTAAGCAAAATATTATTCGAAACATTCTTAGGCAAGCTGGCAAAAGGCAATCCAGAAACCACATAGTCCACATGGGGAATATCATACCTTTCTACATACTGGTCAATATGCTCCGCGGTATCATTAATGATGATAAGATTATTTTCTTCTTTATACCTGTCCTTCAGCAGCTTATAAAACTCTCTATTGTTCTCTATTAATAAAACAACCGTATCTGGCTTTCTATATGTAAGAATTTGATCTGTAAAGATGCCTGTTCCCGGTCCATATTCCACTATATATTTAGCCTGTTGAAAATAAATATTGCCTGTCATCTTTTCAGCCAAATAAAAGGAGCTCGGAAAAACAGCTCCAATTTTCCTTGGGTTTAATATATATTGAAAAAAGAACGCATGAGTTTTCAAGTTTCTGTCCCTCCAACATTTTTGGATTTTATCTCTAGAATAAAGCCCAAATCTGAAGAAACAGTGATAGAATCTCTTAAGAATTCTTAAGATTTAATTGTTCATCTATAACGGAAAAAACCACCCTATTCAGCGGGTGGTTTTCCTCCTTGCCATAAATTATTGATGCCGGCTGCTGTCTTTTAGCGTTAGCAGCGTGACAGCTTCGACGTGCGCCGTTTGCGGAAACATGTCCACAGGCTGAATATATTCGATGTTATACAAATGGCTTAGCTGGTTAATATCTTTAGCCAGTGTCGAAGGATTACAGGACACATATACAAATCGTTTTGGCTTTACCTTCTTGATCGTATCGAGCAGCTTTTGGTCGCATCCTGTGCGCGGCGGATCGACGATAACGACATCCGGATTCCAGCCTGCTTTTAGCCACTTGGGCAGCCATTGCTCGGCGGTACCCACTTCATATACCGCTTTAATCTTTAAAGCCTTCGCATTTTCTCTGGCATCTTTAATCGATTCAGGAACTACATCCATCCCGCGGATTTCAGCAGCCCCTTCTCCCACCCAAAGGCCGATCGTTCCTGAGCCGCAATAGGCATCGACCACTTTCTCGCTGCCAGTCAGCTGTGCCGCTTTCTTTACTTCATCATAAAGTCTGATCGTTTGTTCAGGGTTAAGCTGGAAGAATGCGCGGGCGGAAAGAGCATACTTATGATCACCCAGCCGCTCCTCAATCGTCTCTGGACCAGCGAGTGGCAAGCTTTTATCTCCGAAAATTAATGAGGTCTTTTTGGGATTAATATTATGGATAATAGATTTTACGTTCGGCAGCCGCTTTTGGATTTCCTGGACAATCAATTCTTTTTTCGGCAGCTTATCCGTCGCGGTAACAATGACCACTTGAATGTCGCCAGTAGCAATGCCCACACGAGTCACAACCGTTTTAACGATACCTTTATTTTTCTTTTCATCATAGATCGGAATATTGAAATCCTGCAATATTTGTTTGACTTTATTTAGTACATCATTTAATGCCGGCTGTTGGACGATGCAATCTGGAATATCAATCAGCTTATGAGAATTTTGACTGTACAGTCCAGCAATGACCATGCCATCTCTCTTGCCTACCTGGAATTGGCTTTTATTGCGGTAAAACCAAGGCTCTTCCATCCCAATCGTCTCGCGGATATCAAGAGCATCAACAGGCACCTTCGTATACCGCTCAAGCGACTGAATTAAAATTTCACGCTTGGCATTAAGCTGTTCTCTATATGTCACGTGCTGCAGCTGACAGCCGCCGCATTGGTCGTATACCGGGCATGGTGGAGTCACACGATGCTCAGATTTCTTTCTGATTTTTTTGATTCGTCCTTCTGTAAATTTTGGGTGTACCTTCACCGCCTCCACAACCACTTCTTCCCCAGGGAGAGCTCCAGGAACGAAAACGACCTGCCGTTTAAAATAACCGACGCCTTCTCCGTTAATGCCTATGCGTTTAATGGTCAGCGGAAACGTTTGTTTTACTTTTATCTTTGCTTTATCTTCCTGTTTCACTTCGTCACGTCCTCACTGTTTTTGCCAAATGTTATCCCTCATTATAACGAAAAAACAGGACTGCCGCAGCAGCCCTATGCCGAAATTCTTTTTTGTTTTTTACGGTAATCATCCAGGCTCTCAAAGTGGTATCCTTGCTTTTTCAAATCTTTAATTGCTTTGGGAAGAGCCTCGGCATTGTCTTTTGAAACAGTGTGAAGCAGCAAAACAGCCCCCGGATGGATCTGCTTCATAATGTTGTCATAAGAATATTGCCAGCCTTTTTGGTTGTTTGTTTGCCAATCAACGAAAGCAAGCGACCACATCACGTGTGTGTATCCTTCTTCCCGCGCAACCTTTAACGTTCTCTCACTGAAAATTCCGCGCGGTGGCCGAAGATATGTCATTTGTTTTTGTTTGGTTATCCGGGCCGTTTCCTTTTTCACGAGCGCGAGCTCTTCTTTCAGCTTCTCATCACTCACCTGCGTTAAATCAGGATGATGCCATGAATGGTTGCCGATAATATGGCCTTCCTTGTTCATCCGCTTGACAAGATCAGGCGCGCTTTTTAAATAATGGCCTGTAATAAAAAAAGCAGCAGGCACGTTCTCTTTCTTTAATGTATCTAGGACGCTTTTCGTATAGCCGTTTTCATAGCCATTATCAAACGTCAAATACAGCACTTTTTCTTTGGCGCTGCCCTTATAAAAGGCGCCATGGTCAGCTAATAACTTATCGAGCTCTCGGCCCGCTTCCGCCTGCTGTCCATCGGAGCCTTTTTTGAATCCCCAGTGAATGGCCTGATTGGAAGCCGACATGGCAGGATAAGCGAAACTAAAGAAAAATAAAACAGCAAACGAGCTGTACATGATCCACTTCTTCATCATCATCTTCCTTTGCTTTTTCCTCTAGTTTCAGTTTTAAAAAGAAAAATATCCACCTTTTATCGAGTTAATTTTCACCAGAAATAGCTGATAAACAAGCCAATAGACAGCAAGAAGCCAAAGAATGTATTTGTTTGAGCGGTCGCTTTCATGGCCAGACCGGTCCGCTTAGGCGCCTTCTCTCCTAAGAATCCTTTGATGGCTTGAATAGGTTTTGGAAGGCTTAAAAAGATTAAGAACAGCCAAGGGCTAACATCATCAAACACCACTAAACCAACAATCCACACGTATGCGACAGCAAACAAAAAGCCTAAAAAGTATACCGCTTTTTCATGTCCCATCAAAATCGCCAAGGTTTTCCTTCCGCCTTTTTTATCCTCTTCAATATCGCGGATATTATTGGAAAGATTGATGGCGCCTACAAGAATGGCAATAGGAATGGAGATGATGATGCTTTGCGTATTCACAACACCCGTCTGGATGAAGAAAGAAATCAGTATAAAAAAAGAACCCATGCACAGACCGGAGAAAAGTTCTCCAAATGGTGTATAAGCAATTGGAAGCGGGCCGCCTGTATATAAGTAACCAACTGCCATTCCGCCTAATCCAATCAACGCCAGCCACCAGCTGCTGCTCACACATATATATACTCCCAATAAAAGAGCCAATGCATAAAAGCCTAGTGCCAGCTGCAAAACCGTTCTTGGCTGCATCCCGTGTCGTACAATGGCACCGCCAATACCAACAGACTCCTCGGTATCTAATCCCCGTTTAAAGTCATAGTATTCATTAAATAAATTTGTCGCGATTTGAATCCATAGGCATGCGAAGAGCATCGCTAAGAACAGCCAGATGTCCACCTTTGTATAAAACATGGCCAGCACCGTTCCGATTAAAACAGGCACAAATGATGCGGTTAAAGTGTGGGGCCGAGTTAACTGCCATAATATTTTACCTGTGCTCTGCTTTTGAGCATTACCAGATTTTTGTGTTGTATATTCTTGATTCATTCCTCTCTTCCTCTCAACTTCGGATAATAAATTTAAATAAACAACTTTCATTATAACCGAAAAAACGACATAAATGGCGAGCTTTTTCATGATTCCACCGGAAAGTTATCCTGCTAAAGCCAAAAAGAGGGAGCAGTCCTTCCAGTATAAAAAGACTCCCTGAATAGGGAGTCTCAATCTGAAGAATGGAAATAAATTTTCTTTGCACTCTGCCCCCTCCTATTTTCAGTAAAACAGGAGGGGGTCGATCAAATGATCAGCTAAAGACTGGCTCTTTAAATTGAGAAAGCTTTTCCAAGGAAGATTTATCTACATGCGCGTGAAGGCTATTGCCGTGTGAATCCATCGTCACCACAGCTGTAAAGTCCTCTACTTGGAGATGCCACATCGCTTCCGGAATACCAAAGTTCATTAAATCAACGCCGTCTACTGACTTAATACAATCTGCATAATATTGAGCGGCTCCGCCGATCGCGTTCAAGTACACACCACCATGCTCTTTCAAAGCAGCAAGTGTTTTCGGTCCCATGCCGCCTTTACCGATGACAGCACGAATACCAAACTTCTTCATAATGTCGCCTTGGTAAGGCTCCTCGCGAATCGAAGTAGTTGGTCCGGCCGCTTTTACGTGCCATTCCCCCTGCTCATCCTTCAGCATAACCGGGCCACAGTGATAAATAACCTGGCCATTTAAATCAACCGGTGCATCATGATCCATTAGGTATTTATGGATCGCATCACGGCCTGTGTACATTCTTCCCGTGATTTTCACCACATCTCCTACTTTAAGTTCACGGATTTGCTCTTCTGTAATTGGTGCAGTTAACGTAAATGTACGGCTTTCTGATTTTGTCTCTTCCGACTCTGGCTGAGAAGAGTCAAATGTAATTTCTTCTCCATCTTGATAGAACCACTCTTGGATTTCTCCTGTTGCCGCATCAATTTGTACACCTAAGCGACGGAAAGCCCAGCAGTTATAGGCAACTGATACAAAAAAGCTAGCAGGCAAACGGTTGATGACGCCAACTTTACAGCCTAGTAAAGTCGTTTCACCGCCGAATCCCATTGTGCCAATACCAAGCTCATTCGCGTGCTTCATCACATACTCTTCCAACTGACGCAGACTTTCGTTAGGGTTCACATCGTCAACACGGCGGAAAAGCTGCTCTTTCGCCAGCTCATAGCCTGTTGTACGATCACCGCCGATGCCCACACCGATAAATCCGGCACTGCACCCTTGCCCTTGAGCTTGATAAACGGAGTGCATAATACACTTACGGATACCGTCCAGGTCGCGCCCCGCTTTTCCAAGGCCTTCAAGTTCACAAGGGAGACTGTATTGAATATTTTTATTCTCACAGCCGCCGCCTTTTAGAATCAAGCGGGCATCAATATAATCTTTTTCCCATTGTTCAAACTTAATAACCGGCGTGCCTGGTCCTAAATTGTCACCGCTATTTTCTCCTGTCAATGAATCAACCGAGTTAGGACGAAGTTTTCCGTTTTTTGTCGCTTCAATCATTGCCTGATAAATGGCTTCTTTAATTTCTAATTGGTTAACGCCCACGGGTGTTTTTACTTTAAACGTCGGCATACCTGTATCCTGACAAATGGGAGAAATATTTTCATCTGCCATCTGAATATTATTTGTAATGGTATTAAGGCTCATCGCTGCGCTTGTGCCAGCATTTTCACGCACGGCGGCTGCTTTAACTGCGCGACGCACATCTTTCGGCAAATTAGTTGATGTTTCGACAATCAACTCGTACATACTTTGTTGGAACTTTTCCAAATTCATGATCTTTCCCCTCTCCACTCACTCTTTATGTATCTCTTTGCATTGCCATACTTTTTTTATTATACTGCTGAATTTTGTTGTTTTAAAGGAGAACTTAAGACTAATAAAAAGAACCAGCCTCTTGGCTGGTTCTTTTTATTTATCTGCTTTTAAATTGTTCACACTTCTCTTCAATATCGTCAATCATTTCAAGAAGGCGGTCAATGTCTTCGATCTTTGTTTCCTCTGGCTCGATGGCATCAAGAACTTCCATAAACATATTTAAACGCTGCTTTAAGTAGCTAATTTGTGATTCTTTATCGATGATGGGCTTCATATTCGATTAGCACTCCTGTATATTTTTCTTTTGTCGCTTGCCTTCCATCGTAAAGGATTCAGCCGTTTAATTCAATTATTTCCTGCGAAAAAGATAGTTGCGCTTAAAAATTTTTGTTCATTACTGCTGTACGGATTTATAACTAAATGATACATGGTTTTTAACCGGAATCCATGCACTGATTGGTTTGGAGCTTACATTTTTCACAACAATGGCTCGTTTCCATCCTGACACGACAAGATAGACTTCCCCGTAAGTGATGATCCCTCTTTCATTTATTGCAGGGGCAAATCCATATAAGTAACCGGCCGTTTTAGGAGGTACGTTGTACACCTCATTCTGTTTTGTTCCGGCTCCAATCGCTGTTGTATAAGACAACGGCCAGCCGGTTTTGTCGATTGCCTCTTTTAAAATCATTTGTTGGACTTCTTCTGTTTTGGGCAGTTTGGCAGATAAACCACCTTTTATTACTTTGTGTGCTTCCTGAACATAGTGGATTTGATAATTGGTCTTGCCACCGCGATTGTCATAAAAGTTTGTGTTAATTTTTTGATATTGCCAGTTAGCGCTTGTTTCCTTTGAATGGTAGGCAAGCGGCCATTCACCGAGATAAATCGACACTCTGGATCCGAAAGCAAATGGCGATTTTTTAATGGATGATTCATTCAACATACGAACAAGCAAAGGATTCGTAATTTTTGTTGGCGAAGTGCTTAACAGCTCTTTCGTTAATTCACTGGGTTGTAACTGAGACAGTTCTTCTTCCTCATTTAAAAAAGTATTTTCACGTGCAATGTTTTTGACCGAGTCAGGCATTTTCTCGTTAAAGACTTTCTCCTTTTTTTCTGCCAAAGCAAGCGGCGGATTTCCTGTATATATAATGGCAATGAGTAGGCACAAAAGTAAACGACTCCACTTCATCACATTCTATCCTCCCTATTTCTTTTGCTTAGTTTGCTCTTGGCTTTTCAACTTATCCGCCTAACAATAAAAAAGCTGTGTAAGTGAATCACTTACACAGCTTTTTTATCTATAATAGATAAAAACCTATTCCCATAATAAAATAAGCAGCGAGAAGCGTTAGGCCTTCGAACCAGTTTGTTTCTCCATCATTCGAGAGAACGATCGATAAAAACACTGCTGTTACCATGGCTACCAGCTCAGGGATTGTAAAAACAAGCGGCATGGACGTCTCAAACATTAACGAGAGTAAAACAAGTATCGGCGCAACAAACATGGCAATTTGCAAGGTTGAGCCAACAGCTATCTCTACAGCTACATCCATTTTATTCTTCATTGCCATCAACACAGCTGAAGCATGCTCTGCAGCATTTCCAACAATGGCCACAATGATGATCCCGATAAACAACTCTGACCAGCCAAAACTCTTTCCAACCTCTTCAAACGTATGCACTAAATTTTCTGATACATAGGCAACAGCAAGTGTAGCCAGAAGCAATACAGCTATGGCTTTCCCCTTGGACCATTCCGGTTCTTCATGTTGAGTGGTTTCTTCTGACTGACCGGTATATACTCCACGGTGTGTAACAAGCTTAAAAAATAAAGCAGCCAGATAAAGAACAATCATAATAATAGAAATTCCTACACTTAAAGAAAGGGTCTCTGAGTCGCTCATGCCTCTTGAAAAAATTTCAGGAATGACAAACGCTACAATAACAGCAAATATTAAAAGCCCCGAGTTATGACGAGCATCATGCTCATTAAATTTTTGGCGTTTGTACTTAAGGCCTCCCATAAAATATGATAGCCCGGCAACAAGCAGCAAGTTCCCTAATACAGAACCGGTTAAAGAAGCCAGAACCACTCCGATCAACCCAGCTTGTAAAGCAAAAATCGAAATGATCAATTCGACTGCATTTCCAAAAGTGGCATTCAACAATCCGCCAATTCTTGGGCCCGTAATAATCGCAAGGCTTTCTGTGGCTCTGCCCATATAACTTGATAAAGCAATTATCGTTAAACAATAGATGCCGAACATCATTAATGTCGGCCAGTGCATAAGTGATCCAGCTACAGACAGCGGGACTCCAATCAGCACCATAATTCCAAATATCTTACCCATAAGCTGACCTCTTTTCCGTTAGAAAAATAAATACAGGTTTTTAATCAAGATACCCCATTTTCTCATTTCCTAACGCTAGTTGAGGTAGTTATTAAGATTGGATAATTTCAAAAGTTTCGACTACTTCAATGGCAGGGATAACCGATTGTACCATTGAACAGTTCTTTCTCGTCAGCTCCATCGCTTTTTTTATTTGTCCTTCTGCTAGCTCTTTTCCTTTAATAATAAAGTGAACTTCTACTTTTTCAATCCGGCTTGCCTCTTGTTCGTTCCGATAGACCTTCGTGTTAATTTCAATGTCCTCTACGTGCATTCTTTTTTTCTCAAGAATCTTTCGCAGAACACCTCCGCTGCAAACAGCTATAGACGCGGTTAGTAGTTGATAAGGACGAAATCCATACAGCTCATCACCAGAGACATCAAGCTGTCCGTAAGGTAGATCAGCTGTAAATCCGCCTTCCTTCATTCGAAATTTCATTTTTTCACCTCTCTGCAATCATCTACCTTATTTTAAATTATTTGCAGCGAAACATCTATCTCTGAACAAATGTTTGATGAAGCATTAAAAAAAGATATTACTCTTTATTTTTAAGCACGGCTATGTTAATATAACCTTAATTATAATTATTATAAATTAATAATAAAACTACATTTGAATAAAAAACCTTATTTTAAAACTAATGAGAATGTTTTTCATTAATCAAAAGAAAAGTGAATTTGATTACTATTCTCAATTAGAAAGAGGGAATATCAATTAAGGAGGAATATTATCATGAATATGCAAGCAAAAGCTTTAGAGGCCGGACATCAAGAAGAAGCGCTCTGGATCTCTTCCATAAAACCTCATGCCGAACTGATAGCAGCTCTTTTAAGCGGTGTATTGATTTTAGCTGGATGGCTCTTAGATAAAAACGGCGTTCATTCTGCAGCCGTTCCAATTTATATGATCGCCTTTATTATCGGCGGTTTTGCCAAAGCAAAAGAAGGGATTGAAGAAACGATTGCCGAGAAAGAGCTGAATGTAGAAATGCTCATGATTTTTGCTGCCATCGGCTCAGCTATTATCGGTTATTGGACAGAAGGAGCTATCTTAATTTTCATTTTTGCTCTTAGTGGAGCACTCGAAACTTATACAATGAATAAAAGCCAAAAAGAAATTTCTTCCTTAATGGGAATTCAGCCGGAAGAAGCCTTATTGATCAAAAATGGCACGGAAGAAAAAGTTCACGTGTCTTCTCTTGCAGTTGGAGATTTAATCCTTGTAAAACCGGGAGAGCGCATTCCTGCAGATGGCCTAATCTCAAAGGGACAGACAACGATTGATGAGGCTGCTATAACCGGGGAATCAATCCCCGTTTCTAAACAGCAAAACGGAGAAGTATTCGCAGGTACTGTGAACATTACTGGATCTATTTATATTGAAGTAACAAAGCCTGCAAGCGAGACACTTTTTCAAAAAATCATCCAACTTGTTCAATCTGCCCAAAGTGAAAAGTCACCTTCCCAACTATTTATCGAGAAATTTGAAGGCAAATATGTAAAAATTGTATTGGCAGCGGTTGGTTTAATGATGTTTTTACCTCATTTTACCCTTGGCTGGAGCTGGACAGAAACCTTTTATCGAGCCATGGTCCTTCTCGTTGTCGCTTCTCCATGTGCGCTCGTCGCTTCAATTATGCCGGCGACACTTTCAGCGATTTCTAACGGAGCTCGCCGTGGCATTTTATTTAAAGGCGGCGTTCATTTAGAAAACCTGAACAATTTAAAAGCGATTGCTTTTGATAAAACCGGTACCCTTACAAAAGGGAAACCTGAGGTAACAGATGTAGTTGTCCGCGAAGGTCTAGCAGAGAATGAATTGCTTAGTGCTGTTGCTTCGATCGAAAGTCAGTCCAATCACCCACTCGCTCAGGCGATCATTCGATTTGCCCAAGAAAAAAATGTCGCTTATTCTGCACCAGATGAGTTGGAAGATGCAGCCGGTTGGGGAGTCAAAGGAACTGTTAAGGGAAAACAATGGAAGATCGGGAAAGCTGATTTTATTGACCGGGAAGCCGCACTCGCTTTCCATGGCGGCAAAGCGAATGAACTTGCCTCTTCTGGAAAAACAACTGTTTTTGTAGGAGATGAATATGGAATTGCAGCGGTTATTGCTTTGAAGGACTTAATACGGGAAGACACAAAACAGGCTTTAGAGCTTCTCCATCAAGAAGGCATTCACACTATTATGCTGACAGGCGACAATGAAACAACAGCAAGAGCGATTGCTAAGGAAGCACACTTAGACACCTTCATTGCTGAATGTTTGCCGGAGCAGAAAGTAGATCAACTAAAAAAGTTAATTCAAGATTATGATACTGTCGCAATGGTTGGAGACGGCATTAATGACGCTCCCGCTCTAGCTACCGCAAACATTGGGATTGCTATGGGAGAAGGCTCAGATGTGGCGATGGAAACAGCAGATATCATCCTGATGAAAAATGACTTGCCTAAAATTGCTGAAGCCATTCGCTTATCAAAAAAAATGCAACGGATCGTTAAGCAAAATGTGATCTTTTCCATATCAGTCATTATGCTGCTTATCATTTCCAACTTCTTTCAAGTGCTTGACTTACCGTTTGGCGTTATCGGGCACGAAGGCAGCACTATTCTCGTTATTTTAAACGGACTGCGTCTCTTGCGGTCTTAAAAACGTTCAGCTTGCTGAACGTTTTTTTTATTGACTCAATCAGTGCAAAAGGCCATTTGTCAGTGATGATTCCTATCCAAATGTTACGTCTATACTTTTATGGATGGTGAGCAGAAAAAATTCATTTATGAGCAAAGCCCATTAAAAAAGCCCGCCTACCAACAGTAAAGGGTAAGCAGACTCTTCATTAACAATCGCCAGCTAAGTCGTTTTTCAAGGCATTGATTTCTCCGCCAATAAGGATAATCATCGCTGACAGATAAAACCAAATCATCATGACAATGATGGCTCCAATGCTTCCATATGTGGCTGAGTAATTGCCAAAATTATTGACATAAAAAGAAAAACCTAATGAAACGACAATCCAGCCAACAGCAGCAAAGATGGCTCCCGGCAAAACGGTTAAACATTTGACACTAATGTTCGGAGCCAAATAATACAAACCAACAAATACTCCAAAAATCAACAGAGGAGAAATCAGCCAGCGCAGCCAGTTCCAAAGCTTTAGAAACTCATCGGACAGGCCTAAATAGTCAGATGCGAACAGTCCGATTTGCTTCCCGAATACCTGTAAGATTAAGGCAGCCGCTATCACAAAAATTAAACCGACTGTTAATAAAACAGACATGCCCCTCACCTTGTAGAACGGTCTTGTCTCGTCTACGTTGTATGCATGATTTAACCCTTTAATGATAGCATTCATCCCTTTAGAAGCTGACCAGAGAGTGGCGATTACCCCGAAGGAAAGCAAACCGCCATTTCCATTTTGCAACACTTCATTCAATGTATTTTGAATGGTTTCTACTGTATCGCCAGGGGCATAATCGCGAACCAAAAGAAACATATCCTGCTGGCTAATAGGCAAGTAAGCCAGCAGGGTTACAGCAAAAATTAACAATGGAAAGAGCGATAGCAGAAAGTAGTACGACATTTGTGCAGCAGTGTCCGGAACATCAGATTGTTGTATTCTTTTCAGCAAATGCTTTGAAAAAATCTTTAACCCTATCTTGTTGTCGGACAAATAATCGCCTCCTAGTGCGTTACTGAAGTTTTTCCTGCTGCACCGGATGCGCTTTCTTCATCAGGAAGAAAAGTGCTCTTTGTCTCATCCACAAGATCTTTTACCTCAGGTGTCAGATCGCGTAAACTGTCGACTTTTCCACGAATGTAACTAACGTCCTCGCTAATTTGCTGAGCTGTTTCCTTTGCTCGATTTACAATTTCTTTAGAGGAAGCAGATAAGCTTTCAGGGTCTTTTGCCATCTCAAATAAATAGATGGCCCACTCCTTCATCTCCTCTCTTGTCTGACGGTCCATTAAAGCAATAGCGCCTCCAATTGCTGCGCCAATGCCTACCTTTGTAAAAAATTTACCTTTTCCCATTTTCATCATCCTTTCTTTCACAACTAAACTAATTGTATCAGCAGAATCATGGCTGACAAATTATCCGAACTGGTCATCTGCTTGCTCGCAAGTACACTTTCATCGCTTATCCCTTAAGAATAAAGAATGTTCCCTTTCCATTCTTACTTGGGCTGTAGCATTTTCATTATTCTCATGCTCTATCAATTCCCTTTTTGTAAAATAACAAAACATCATTCGTAAGAAACAGGGCTCTTGAAAGCAGGCTGACTCATTGTTCGTCTATATAAGAGTACCATGACCCTATTCTTTAGTGGATGACTCTTTTCCTTCTTTTTAAATCGCTCTTTAGCGCTAACATACTATCAGTAAATGATTTTTCACAATTCAACCAACTTTTGTTTGTTTCATTTAACAAAAGTTTATATTTTTTAAATATTTTTTAAATACTGACTACTCTTTTCTAGGCATTTTTATATAATGAGGGAGAAGGAGGGGATAATATGGCTCAGGAAAAATTACTTGGTATCATGAACACTATTAGTGGTTACATTTGGGGACCGCCTCTGCTAATTCTTTTAGTTGGAACTGGAATTTATTTAACCGTACGTATTGGCTTTTTACAGCTCAGATTACTGCCTTATTCTCTTAAACTTGCATTTAGCAAAAGCCAGGATAAGCAATCTGAAGGTGATATCTCTCACTTCCAAGCTTTAATGACAGCGCTCGCAGCAACGGTTGGAACTGGAAATATCGTTGGGGTAGCGACCGCTGTATTAATGGGAGGCCCTGGAGCTGTCTTCTGGATGTGGTTGAGTGCATTCTTTGGCATGGCTACGAAATATGCAGAGGCTGTACTCGCCGTAAAGTACCGCGTCCAAGACCCAGACGGAGAAATGTCCGGCGGTCCAATGTATTATCTCGAACGGGGATTAAATCAAAAATGGCTGGGCATCCTGTTCGCTTTATTCGGTGCCGTTGCTGCTTTTGGTATCGGGAATCTAGTACAAGCCAATGCAGTGGCCGGCGTGGTAAAAAATACGTTTAATGTATCTCCATTCATTACAGGAATTGTTTTACTTATCTTTACTGCCCTTGTTTTATTAGGCGGCATTAAAAGCATCGGTAAAGTGACTGCTTTTTTTGTGCCAATTATGGCAGCGTTCTATTTGATCGCAGGCCTTGTTATCCTGCTGACAAACTTAGGTGGCATTCCAGCAGCCCTAGGTCTAATTTTCTCAGATGCTTTCACCGGTGAAGCTGTAGCAGGAGGTGCGATTGGTGCAGTTATCCGTTACGGTGTGGCTCGTGGGGTATTCTCTAATGAAGCAGGTCTCGGCTCTGCCCCGATTGCAGCAGCGGCAGCAAAAACAGACATGCCTGCTCGCCAGGCTCTCGTCTCTATGACTCAAGTGTTTATTGATACTATTTTAATTTGTTCCATCACAGGAATAACCATTGTGATGGCTGGACAATATGATCAGGGATTGGAAGGAAGCGAACTGACAACTGTATCCTTTGAATCCTTCCTTGGTCCGGCAGGCTCTTACGTAGTCGCTCTTGGCCTGCTGTTCTTTGCTTCTTCTACCATCATCGGCTGGTCGTACTATGGAGAGAAATGTTTCTCCTACCTATTTAGCAAAAAGGTTGTTAAATACTATCGGCTGGTCTTTGTATTAGCGGTCTTCATCGGGGCAGTAACAAGTCTCGAACTAGTTTGGACATTTGCCGATATTATGAATGGATTAATGGCCTTCCCTAACCTAGTTGGTATCATCGGCCTATCTGGAGTAGTCATTCACGAAACAAAAAATGTATTAAAAGCCATCAAGGAAGAAAAAGAAAAGAAAGCGGCTGCTTAACAAAGCATAAAAAAAACAGACTTTTTTAAAAGTCTGTTTTTTTAAATAGTTGATTGACAAACTAAATGAAAAGTGAAATGATGTTATCAAATTACTGGAGAGGGTGAAAAGAACGTGGATCTATCTGTCAAATCCCCTGAAAATATTGAATACATGCTAGAGCAAATCACAACAAAATTACGCATGGTAAATGTCGGCGCTATTAAACCGGATCACTTCAGCGAATCTTCTTATGAGGATTTAAAGGAAATTTATGAGTTAGTGAACCGCAAAAGTAACTTCAGCCCAAGCGAAATGCAAGCTATTGCTGAAGAACTTGGTAGTTTACGAAAATAAAAAGCCGGTAGTTTACCGGCCTTCTCTCCATTTATTCTTTTGCAAGAAGCTTCAACGACTCTCTATTGAAAGCGGGAATGTCATCAGGTGTGCGGCTTGTGACAAGCTGATCTTGACAAACAACCACTTCCTCATCCTTGTAAGTAACACCTGCATATTCCATATCTACTTTAATCGACTTATATCCTGTAGCACTTCTGCCTTCCAACGATTTGGCCGTGATAAGCAGCTGCGGACCGTGACAAATAGCAAACACCGGTTTTTTCTCATCCATGAAGGCTTTCGCAAAATTTACAAAGCGATCATCTGCTCGCAACTGGTCTGGTGAAAAGCCCCCCGGAATTAGCAGCGCGTCAAAGTCACTTGGGCTTACATCATCAATTCCCTTATCAATGGCGATGGTTGCTTCTCCTTGTTTTCCTTTTACTGCTTTTCCTGCTTCTTTTTCAATAGTAACAACCTCATGGCCGGCTTCTTTATATGCATTCACCGGTTCTGTGTATTCGGAATCTTCCACCATGTCTGTTACTAATACAGCAATTTTTTTACTCAATGAGAAAACCCCTTTCATTTTTTATACGCTTTTGTATGTTCCCTCTTTCTGCAGAGATAAACATAAAAGCAGCCATCTGGTTTAGCTGATCTTCTTTTTCTTCACATCTTTTAAGTAATACTTCTCCGATTCAAAGAATTCATTTTTTAATTCTTTGACTTTTCCGCTCAGAAGGAGCACGGCAATAATATTAGGCAGCAGAATGGCAGCGAGCGCCAAGTCAAGGAATGACCATATTGTTTTTGCCGCACCGACAGCCCCTAAAATGATTGCCGCCAAATAAATAACTTTAATCGCTTGTGCTGCTTTTAAGTTAAATAAAAATTCCGCTTGCTTAGATCCATAAAAGACGACTACGATAACGGTAGATAAAACGAAAAAGATCAATGAAGCTGTCACAAGGAATCCTCCAAAGGCTCCAAAGCTTTCCTTAAAAGCAATCGTCGTTAAAGCCGATGGGTCATCGAGAGCTCCTTCCTGTTTCCATACACCTGTTGACAGCACGACAAAGGCTGTCGCTGAACAGACAACAAGCGTATCGATGACAATGCCGATGATAGCCCAAAACCCTTGGCGCACCGGGTGATCCGTTTGGGCTGCTGCGTGAGCAATCGGTGTTGTTCCTAGCCCTGCCTCATTCGAATACAGTCCTCTGGCAAATCCCCAGCGAATGGTTTCAGCTACCGCTGCTCCTGCAAAACCGCCAACAGCTGACATCGGCTGAAACGCATGAGAAAAAATCAACGAAATAACTGTTGGCACTTGGTCAATATTTAAAGTCAGCACGACAAGAGCTCCTCCCACATAAAAAAGCGCCATAAAAGGAACAAAGATTTCTGTTACACGGCCAATTCTCTTAATGCCTCCAAATACAACAAGTCCAGTAATCACGGCCATCACAATACCTGTATAAAGGCCGTCAATCTTAAATGTTTGTGAGATAGTGGAAGCTACTGAGTTCCCTTGCACCATAATGCTCGGAATCAGCTCAATCATTAAGGCGAAGGAAAACCACATACCCAGCCATTTCATATTCAGCCCTTTCGTCATATAATACATCGGGCCACCAACAAATTCTCCTTCTTCATTTTTTTCTCGATAATGGACAGATAATACACTTTCAGAGAAATTAATAGCCATGCCAATAACAGCAATCACCCACATCCAGAAAACAGCCCCCGGGCCACCAAACATAATCGCCGCTGGAACGCCGACGATGTTTGCAGCTCCAATGGTCGAGGACAAAGCAGATGTCAAAGCTTGCAAAGGTGTGACCGTACCTTCGCCTTTTGGCTTTTTTAAAATGCTGCCTAACGTTTGCTGAAAAATATAAAGCGGATATCTAAATTGAAAGAAACCTAGTTTTATTGTCATGAAAATACCTGAAATTGTTAACAAAGCTATTAAAGGTACTCCCCATAGCCATCCCGAAAACTTTTCTACCCCTGCAATAAAATTATCCAAAATGCGCCTCCTTCACCTATTTACTCTATGTATGTATATTTCACCGTTTTCCTATACCCTTCCTAATTTTCCATAAACACAAAAAAACTGAACCAATAGATTGGCTCAGTTTTTTGAAGCGGGAACTTGCTGGTTATTTTCTGTTTCTCCTTGCGGCAATACTAATATTTCTACACGGCGGTTCTTTGTTCTGCCCGCTTCTGTTTCATTTGAAGCAATCGGCTGGTATTCACCGTATCCTTTTGCACTAAATAGGCGTGGATCAAGCTTGTTATTTTCTAATATGACTTTCATAAAGTTGACTGCTCTCATCGCACTCAACTCCCAGTTTGATTCAAACTCTGCTGTTTTGATCGGAATATTGTCGGTATGTCCGCTAATAATAACCATGCGGGGCAAATCCATTTCTAACAGTCTAGAAATCTCTCTCGCTGCTTTTTTATCCTCTTCCCTAATTTCGGCTACACCCGAATTAAACAACACATTGTCCCGTATACGCAGCAAAAGACCTTCTCCACTTAACACTGTTTCTACTTTATTCTGCAGCTTATTATCTACGATATATTGATTAATTTTCTGCTGCATGTGAGCCAGTTCTTTCTTATCCTGTTCTTTTAATCCTGACAACTGTTTATCATTAGACTTACTTTGAGAAGTTGTTTCAGGCGGGGATAACTCCGGATAATCCATCACGCCTGTTCCTCCTTGAAAAGCCGTGTTAAATGCTTGGGAAACAAGCTGAAACTTTTTCGCGTCTACAGAACTCATTGCAAATAAAACGATAAATAAAGCGAGCAGCAGCGTCAACAAGTCAGCATAAGGCAAGAGCCACGATTCATCCATGTGTTCATGCTCTTGATGTTTCTTTCGCTTACCCATTTTGCTCGCCGCTTTCTTCAATTAGTTTCCGCTTTTCCTCTGCAGGCAAGTAAGAAGATAGCTTTTGCTCAAGCACTCGCGGAGCTTCGCCTTCCAAAATAGAGAGAACTCCTTCTATCATCATTTCTTTTACTTTTATTTCTTGTTTAGACTTCCGCTTTAACTTATTGGCGAACGGATGCCAAAGCACGTAACCGGTAAATATCCCTAATAGGGTTGCTACGAAAGCAGCTGAAATAGCATGTCCAAGCGTTTCTGTATCATTCATATTACCAAGAGCTGCAATTAAACCGATAACTGCTCCAAGTACCCCAAGTGTTGGTGCATACGTTCCTGCCTGAACAAACATGCTCGCCCCAGCATTATGCCGTTCTTCCATTGCAGAAAGCTCCTCATTCATCACATCACGAATATAATCCGCATTTTGTCCATCGACAGCTAAGCTCAATCCATTCTTCAAAAATGGTTCATCCACTTCATTCACCTTTGACTCAAGAGCAAGCAATCCTTCTTTTCTTGCAAGTTCTGCCCATCCAGTGAATTGCCGGATGACTTCTTGCGGAGACATGATTTCTCTATTCTTAAAAATAATGCCGAAAAGCTTAGGCAGCTTTTTTAATTCACTCGATGGAAAAGCGATCACAATAGTTGCGACAGTTCCAAGTAAAATGATTAAAAGTGCGGCCGGATTAATTAATACTGTTGGACTGACCCCTTTAAACACCATCCCTACCCCAACAGCGATAACACCAAGAATAATTCCTATAATTGTACTTTTATCCATTCTCATTCACCCTGTATTTTTATTTTTGTATATCTAATATCGGTTTAAAAAAAATTTTTTATATTCATTTTCATAAGTATTTTGCAGGTAAAAAGACTTAATAAAAGAAAAAGAAAGTCGATACTATACATATATCGTATATTTTTGTCGAATATTTACAGGAAATGTTCTATTTTTTTGGCTATTACTAGATTTTTATTTATTATTCTAAAAACAAAGAAAGACGGTCTATAAAATGAAAACTTTATCAGAGTTTTATCAAGGCGACATCGTTCTTCTTTCCATCATCATTGGCATTTTTGGATCTTTTGTTACGTTAAATTTAAATGAACGGATTACTTCCTCTGGTGGTCAAAAGAGAAGTTCGTGGATATCTCTTGCTGCTATATCTATGGGCTTAACCGTCTGGTCCGTACACTTTATTGGCATGCTGGCTTTTTCCTTGCCAGTTGATGTTGATTATGACATCGGATTGGTTCTTCTATCAATGATCCCAGCGGCGGGAGCTTCGGGCATCGCTTTTTACACCCTCCATAACAGAGTAATAAAAACCAGAACTATTGTAATCGCTGGCCTTCTTATCGGTTTGTCCATTGCAGCTATGCATTATTTGGGAATGAGCGCGATGAAAATGCATGCGAGCATTTCTTATCAATTGCCTCTCGTCCTCTTGTCCATCGTCATAGCAGCCATGGTTTCCTATGCGTCACTATATATTTTTTATTCGCTTAACAAAAAGAAAAAACTTTCTTATAAATTGATCGCAAGCACAATAATGGGACTCGGGATTGCCAGTATGCATTACACTGGTATGAAAGCAGCCAACTTTTCAATGGCAAGCCACCTTACTAATAATGGCCATCATGTTGAACAGCCCATGCCGCTCATTCTTCTCGTTCTCTTTATGCTAGGCCTGCTCTTTATCTTTTTCCTAGCTATCGCTGTTTTTGATCAACAAACCGCCATGCGACTCGCTTATTATGATGACCTGACTGATTTGCCCAATCGTCGGAAACTTCAAGTGACCGCTGATTCTTATTTAAAGGAACAACAAAAATCAATCATGTTAATCATGCTGGATATTGATAACTTTATGTGGGTAAACGAAACGTTCGGGTTTACAAATGGCAACTTGCTAATGAAGGCTTTTTCCAATCGGCTTGAATTGCTCATCCCCGCTGAAGGATTATTAAGCCGAATGGAAGGAAACAAATTTACCGTACTTTTCATTGAAGAGTACACCGAACAGCAGGCGCTGGAAAAAGCAAAAAACTTGCTCAACAAGCTATCTGATCCGTTTGTGATTAATAGGCATCCAGTTACCGTGACAGCCTCTGCCGGCATCTCTTTTGCTCCGGCCCATGGCATCACATTCGAACAGTTAAATGCCGCAGCGGAAAAAGCCTTATACTTTGCTAAACGGAATGGCAAAAATCAAATCGTCGTTTACACTCCGACAACGCATGATAACGAAAAAGAAAGGCAAATAGCTATGAGTTTTAGAGAAGCGCTGCAGAACAACGAATTTTACTTATGCTATCAGCCTAAATATAATGTGAAACAGAAAAAGATTATGAGCGCCGAAGTGCTTGTTCGCTGGACTAGCCCATTATTCGGCTTTGTTCCGCCTTCCATCTTCATTCCTATTGCCGAAAAAAATGGTTTTATTACTGAACTGACGGAGTGGATTTTAAATGAAGCATGCAGACAAATGAAAGAATGGAGAAACAATAACCACCCGCTTGAAAAGATAGCTGTAAATATTTCCGCTCCTATGTTTCTGTCTGATGCCTTACATCGAACAGTCACAAGCATATTGAAAAAATATAACTTAGATAGCAAACACTTGGAATTAGAAATTACTGAAACATCGATTATGGAAAATCTTGATACAGCAGTGAGTGTGATTGAGCGTCTGAAAGCTGATCGTATTTCTATTGCTCTTGACGATTTTGGTACGGGGGTTTCCTCACTGACTTACTTAAAGAAGTTGCCCATTCACTCATTAAAAATTGATAAGTCCTTTATTGATGATATTAATACTTCTCCGGAAGGAAAAGCACTCGTTCAAATGATCATTAATTTGGGAAAATTGTTTCGGCTGCATATTGTGGCAGAAGGAGTAGAAACAAAAGAACAGTTACAAACGCTTATTTCGTTAAATTGTGATGAGATACAAGGCTACAATATTAGCAAGCCATTAAAAGCACAGGAATTAGATGAATTCTTCAAAAAATTCCGCGCTGTATAAATAGAGAAAAACTGTGTAAAGAAAAAAGCCGGACTTAGGAAGTCCGGCTTTTTTCTTTAGATTATTGTGCTTGCTGGAGCTGAACCGCTGGCCCGAAGAATTCAAATTTAATTTGCTCTTCTGGAATGCCATTTTTGCTTAAATGTCCAATAACGGCTCCCATAAATGGCACTGGACCACAAACATAGCAGATGCTGTTTGAAGGAACAACTTCTTTTAAGAAGTCTGCACTAATATGTCCTTCCACATCGCAAATGGTCTGCTCCTTCTTTTTCTCTCCGTATGCCACATATGCCCGAGCGTTTTCTAGTTCACTTACCAATTGTTTAGTATGCTCTTTAAAAGCATGTACTTCTTCGTTACGTGCAGCATGGATAAAGACGATTTCACGTTTGCTGTTGTTTGCTGCAAGTGTTTCAAGCATGCTCATTGTTGGAGTAATTCCAACTCCTCCACTGATTAATACAACTGGTGCCTTATTGTCTACATCAAGATAAAAGTCTCCGGCAGGTGCACTTACTTCTATGATGTCGTCTTTATTTACGTGATCATGCAAGTAGTTAGACGCTTTTCCTTCCGGCTGATGATCTGCCTCGCGTTTTACAGAGATACGATAGTACTCACCATTAGGGGCGGCTGATAAGCTGTACTGTCGATTAACAATATGTTCTTCACCAGGGATGTGAAGCTTGACAGTAATATATTGTCCTGGGTGAAAAGTTGGTAGCTGCACGCCATCCTTTGGCTTTAAGTAAAAAGACGTAATAAGAGAGCTTTCTTCTACTTTGTCTGCAACTTTAAATTCTTTAAAGTCTAACCAGCCTCCTGGCTGTTCACTTGCCTCATTGTACAGTTGGGCTTCTGTATCGATAAACACTTTTGCGATAGCCCCATATGCTTCTGCCCACGCATTGATAATGTCATCTGTCGCTGCGTCACCCAGAACTTCTTTAATTGCTTTTAATAAATATTCACCAACGATCGGATAATGCTCCGGTTTAATTGCCAAACTACGGTGTTTATGAGCAATTTGCTTAACGGCGGGAATCAACACTTCCAATTGGTCAATATATTTTGCTGCCGCATACACAGTATTGGCCAGTGCTGTTTGCTGACGGCCTTTTTCCTGATTGGCATGGTTGAATATATCCAAAAGTTCCGGATGGTCCTGAAACATTGTTCGATAAAAATGGGTAGTAATTTCCTTCCCTTTTACTTCAAGTACAGGAGCTGTAGATTTCACGATATCAATAGTTTTTTGGGATAGCATATTAAGCCCTCCAATAAGATAGTTTTAAAAGATGTATTTTAAATACATCTTATTTATAATCCTTTTTTGCGATCAAATCAACGCTTTTTGATTTGTGTAATAAAATGTTCACATTCTTTGATTCCTCACGTACCCGGATATATAATGAACATAAGACAAAGGTAGTGGTGAACACATGAAACTGACTCTCTATACTGATTATTCATTGCGCGTATTGATCTTTTTAGCTTCTAAGCGGGAAGATGAGCTATCGAATATTAAAGAGATAGCAGAAGCTTATCAAATCTCGAAAAACCACTTAATGAAAGTGACCCATGAGCTGGGCAAGCTCGGGCTGATTGAAACTATCCGTGGACGCAATGGCGGCATCCGACTTGCTCTTCCGCCAGAAGAGATTAATATCGGTAAAGTGGTCCGCCAAACAGAAGATGATTTTCATTTGGTGGAATGCTTTAATCCCGAAGCGAATCGCTGTACGATCACCTCAGTATGCGGTTTGAAACACGTCCTCTTTCAGGCCTTGCAAGCATATCTCTCTGTACTTGACCGCTACACGCTGAAAGACCTGGCAGCCAATCCGGAAGCCCTGCGCAGCTTACTGTTAAAAAACCCCGAAGACTAGACTTACATCTTCGGGGCTTTATCAGTATCTTTTCCATATTTAAATGACACAAACACAAATAATAAAAAACTAAACAATAAAATGGAGCCGCCCACGATATAACATACTGTCGTAAAAGCTTCGGGCAACCCAAAAGGCTTTATATGGTACAACCACATACCTGCTGTCAGCCCAATGGCACCGATTATTGCACTCCATACATGCACGCCTGCAAGCTTGGAACTTCTCGGCACCGCGTACATCCGATAGAAAGCAGCAAAAGCGAACAAGCTTAGCCAGCCAACAACGAGTATATGAGCATGGATCGGCCGGAAAGCATAAGAACCTGCACCTGCCATATGAGAGCCCATCATCGCCCCAATGAAACCAAAAATAGCCGCCGTTCGCACGAGCAAAACGTGATAAGACACCTATTCTCCCCCTCTTTCCTGACACTCCTGTCGCCTATATTATAACGAACACCTTTTTAAAAAGAAAATTTCCCTATAAGAACATAAAAACAATTTTTTCAGCCTAAAATTTTGTCTCTCCTTTCATTCTTGTTACAATAGAATATATTCACTATTCTGATTAAAAAGGAGAATACATATGTCAAACTTCGAGCAAACGCTAGAAAAGTATGCCGAGTTAGCAGTAAAAGTAGGGGTCAACATTCAAAAAGACCAAACGCTTGTTATTAACACATCTATCGACTCCGCCCAACTTGTTCGATTAATTGTAAGAAAAGCGTATGAAGCAGGCGCAAAAAATGTACAGGTAAATTGGGATGATGATACAGTCTCCCGCTTGAGGTATGATTTGGCTCCAGAGGAAGCGTTCACAGAGTTTCCCAAATGGCGCGTTCAAATGCTTGAACAATTGGCAGAAGAGGGCGCGGCATTTATGTCTATCGTTTCCTCCAGCCCCGACCTATTAAAAGGAGTCCATCCTGAGCGCATTGCCAACTTCCAAAAAGCAGCCGGACAGGCAATGAAAAAATACCGTCAATATATTCAATCTGACAAAGTTAGCTGGACTGTTATCGCTGCTCCTTCACAAGCATGGGCAGAAAAAGTCTTCCCTCACCTTCCAAAGGAAGAGCAAGTCCCCGCTCTCTGGGAAGCAATTTTCAAAGCCGTCCGTGCCGATACAGACAACCCTGTCCAGGCCTGGAAAACACACGACGAAACGTTGCATAAGAAAGTAGATTATCTAAACGAGAAGCGCTTTAAAAAGCTCCATTACACTGCACCAGGAACGGATTTAACGATTGAACTTCCTGATGGACACCTCTGGGTCGGAGCCGGCAGCATCAATGAAAAAGGCCATGAGTTTATGGCCAATATGCCAACAGAAGAAGTGTTTACTGTTCCTCATAAAACAGGTGTGGATGGCTATGTGTCAAGTACAAAACCATTAAGCTATGGCGGTAACATTATTAACAACTTTAAAGTTACTTTTGAAAATGGGCGCATTACTGACGTACAAGCAGAGGAAGGCGAAGAAGTGTTAAAAAAATTGGTAGAAACAGATGAAGGCTCTCATTACCTTGGCGAAATCGCCCTCGTTCCTCATCAATCACCTATTTCGGAATCGAATGTTCTCTTTTACAATACACTTTTTGATGAAAATGCCTCTAACCATTTAGCTATTGGCAGTGCTTACGCCTTTTGTATTGAAGGCGGTAAATCGATGTCACAGGAAGAATTGGAACAGCACGGGCTAAATACGAGTATTACTCATGTTGACTTTATGATTGGCTCAGAAAACATGAATATTGACGGAATTAAAGAAAATGGAGAAAGCGAGCCGATCTTCCGAAACGGAAATTGGGCAGAAGGCATTTAATATAAAAGGCTGTTCCCTGGCATCGACGAGGAACAGCCTTTTTTGCCTATTGTTCATTCATTAATGTCTAACACTGTATGAAGCTTTAGAGGCTAAATTGGTTTAAGCGATGATAATAATCAATAAGAAAATCATAAAATAGCTTTTCGGAAGGCGGCAAAGTGCGGACCTTCGTTGCTATGACTCCGACCGTTCTCATTACTTGCGGTACGCCGACAGGCAAGCTAACTGTTCCAGAGGGAGTTTGTTCAACGAGCAATGTTTCCGGAAGCAGGCTGACTCCCAATCCTGCTTCTACCAACCCTTTAATCGTATATACATCTTCGCTTTCAAAACCGACCTTGGGCTCGAAATTCACCTGCCGGCATGCTTCAATAACGAGCTTTCTCATGTCGTAGCCGGTGCGGAATAAAACGAATTGATCATCCATCAGTTCCCGCAAGTTAATCCTTTCTTTTTTTGCTAACCTATGATGACTAGGAAGCAGGACTCTCATGCTCTCAGAGAAAAAAACTTGGGTAGAAATCTCGGGTGTGCTTTCCGGTACTGGAGAAACAAAGGCAAAATCAATTTCTCCTCTCTCCACCAGATCCCGTAGCTCTTTATTCGACCCTTGATGAAAATCAAAACCAATATCAGAGTACTGACTTCGAAAAGCAGAAATTACGCGCGGCAATGTCGTTGTAGCTAAAGAGGTAGGAAATCCAAGCCGAATTTTTCCGACTTCTGGGTTAAGATAATTATCTATAGCCGCGATGGCCCGATCAATTTCATTCATAGCGGTTTCCATATGCTGCAAAAAAATTTTTCCTGCATAAGTCAGCTTGACGTTCCGCCCTTCACGCAAAAACAGCTCCACTCCAAGTTCATCTTCCAACTTAGCAATTTGCCGGCTGACTGCGGATTGAGCCACATGCAAGCGGTGAGCTGCTTCTGTAACATGCTCCTCTTTTGCCACTTCCATAAAATATTTGATTTGCCGAAGCTCCATTCTGCCCCCACCTTTTCAGCCGTTTCTGTTGTTCTGTTTTATTTATTTTACCATGATATCTTTTTATAAGTAGAAAAAACGGACCGATAACAGTCCGTTCAATGGAAGCTTCTATTTATTTTTCATCACGCTGTAAAGAACGGCTTTTTGAGCATGCATCCGATTTTCGGCCTGCTGGAACACGACGGATGCTTCCCCGTCCATTACCTCGCCTGAAACTTCTTCGCCACGGTGGGCTGGCAAGCAATGCATAAATTTGCATTCCGGATTGGCAAGGGCCATAAGCTGTTCGTTCACTTGATAAGGAGCAAATGCTTTTAAACGGGCTTCTGCTTCATCCTCTTGCCCCATGCTCGTCCATACATCCGTGTAGATAAAATCGGCTCCTTTTACTGCTTCCTGTGGGTTTTCAACAAATTCTAGCTTCGCTCCTGTCTGCTCGCTAATCCCTTTAGCCATTTCTATTATTTGCGGTGCTGCTTCGTAGCCCGCTGGTGTGGCTAATGTAAAATCCATGCCCACCATGACAGAACCGATCATCAATGAATGGGCAACATTATTCCCATCTCCAACATACACCATTTTCAGCCCTTTAAATTTCCCCTTTATTTCATATACAGTCAAAAGATCGGCAAGCGCTTGACATGGGTGATACAAATCAGTTAAACCGTTAATGACTGGAATATTTGCCGCTTCGGCAAGTGCTTCAATTCTTGAATGGCTATGTGTACGGATCATGATGCCATCTAAATAACCCGATAACACCTTTCCAGTATCTTCGATTGTTTCTCCGCGTCCGATTTGCATATCATTCGAGCTTAAAAACATCGCATGGCCACCAAGCTGAATCATCGCCGCTTCAAAGGAAACACGAGTCCGTGTGGAATGCTTTTCAAATATCATTCCGAGCAGCTGGCCTTTTAAAGCTTCCAAATAGTTTTCCTTATTCTTTTTCATGTCATCTGCTAAATAAATAAGTGTCTCGATTAATTCTGGCGTATAATCTGCAAGCTTTAATAAATCTTTCCCCTTTAACACCTGGCTATTCTTTATATCCGTCACTATCATTCTCTTCACCTCATAGATATTATTTTTATTTACAGATCCATTCTTTATTTATAATCTTATTTAATATTTATACATTAAAACTAATTAAAATACAACCATAATTTCTGAATTATCCTATTTTTTAAGAAAACAACAGATTTTCGCTCACATAGGGTATACTACGTGTATGAAATCATTAGCGAGGTGCTGTATATGAGAGAAAAAAGACCTATGAAAGACACGTTATCTATTAAAACCAGTTACGTCCTTCCTCCTGACACAAATCATCACGGCACTTTGTTTGGCGGCAAACTAATGGCTTATATAGACGATATTGCTTCCATCTCAGCGACAAAATTGGCTAGAAAGGCAGTAGTCACCGCTTCGACAGACTCTGTTGATTTTCTTAAGCCAATTGGCGTGGGAGATGCAGTAACCCTCGAAGCCATGGTAACTTATACAGGCACAACTAGCATGGAAGTGTTCGTGAAAGTTTTATCAGAAAATCTAATGACAGGGGAAAAAGAAGTAGCTGCTATTTCTTTTTTAACCTTTGTAGCTCTCGATGAATCAGGACGGCCGTCCTCCATTCCTGAGGTGGTACCTGAGACGGATGAAGAAAAATGGCTGAATGAAACAGCAGCCAATCGAGCAAGCCATCGAAAGGCCCGCAAAAAATATAGCAAAGAGCTTGTGGAGTTTTTTTCGTCTGCAGGAAAATAGACGGACTATATGGAAGAAAATTGAGAAAGCCGCTCTCATTCAGCGGCTTTTTAGTTTACAAAAATTAAGATTTGTTAACAGTGAAATTTGTTTTTTTCCTTTTTATACAGCTAATAGTTATCTTTATAGCAGAAAAACATTGTAACAATCGAAGTCACATTGTAACATTCTTTTTTCCTTATTTTGTCCCCTATACATGGAGAATTGTTCATCCTTATATTTATGGAAGAAACTTAAGAGGATTGCCATTTGGAGGAATGATCATGTTTGGACAAATTGAAATCGGAATAGATTTAGGGACAGCCAATTTGCTCGTTTACAGTAAAGATAAAGGGATTATTGTTAATGAACCGTCCGTGGTAGCTATCGACGCTGAGACGAGAAAAGTGCTTGCTATTGGCACAGAAGCTAAAAATATGATTGGGAAAACTCCGGGAAGGATTATTGCAACTCGCCCAATGAAGGATGGTGTAATTGCGGATTTTGATATTACCTCTGAAATGCTTAAAGGATTAATGAAAAAAGCTAGCAAAGTATTAGGGTTCAATATTCGTAAGCCAAGCGTCGTCGTCTGTACTCCTTCTGGTGCAACTTCTGTCGAAAAGAGAGCCATTCAGGATGCAGTAAAAAGCAGTGGGGCCAAGTCTGTTCATTTAATTGAAGAGCCTGTCGCTGCTGCTATTGGAGCAGATCTGCCCGTAGAAGAACCAATTGCCAATCTGATCGTCGATATTGGCGGCGGTACAACCGAGGTAGCTATCATTTCTTATGGAGGCGTTGTTTCCTGTAATTCCATCCGTATCGGCGGCGATAAACTCGACGAAGACATCATACAATACGTACGCAAGCAGTATAACCTCCTTATCGGTGAACGGACAGCAGAAAAAATAAAAATGGAAATTGGCTACGCTTTAGTTGATCATAAAGAACTTGTAATGGACGTACGCGGTCGTGATCTCGTTACCGGCTTGCCAAAAACAATTGAAGTAAGCTCTTATGAAATTCAAAAAGCTATTAAAGAATCTTTGCTAGCCATTTTAGAAACGATCCGCGTTACTTTAGAAAACTCTCCACCTGAGTTAAGCGGTGATATTGTAGACAGGGGCGTAGTCATTAGCGGCGGCGGCTCCTTGTTGAATGGCATGCAAGATTGGCTTAGTGAAGAAATTATCGTTCCTGTTCACTTAGCTCCAAACCCACTAGAGTCTGTTGCCATTGGTACCGGACGCTCGCTCCATGTAATGAAGAGCCTGCAGAAAGTAACGGGCTAAAATTACATATCTATGCACAAAAAAGCAGCCGTTCAAGCGGCTGCTTTTCATTTAATTTAGTAAGGCCGGTCCTGATAAGAATAATTAGGTGCTTGGATTGAGTTATCGTATTCTTTGTGAAAAATATGAACAGCAGCTGGAGACATCGGCGGAATTAACCAGGTCCAATCACCTGTCACTGGCCTACCTTCCCGATCTTCGTTTTGTTCAAAAGTTTTAAATTGCTGCGCGGCTGTATGATGATCTACAACACTTACCCCCGCCTGCTGGAACGAATGAAGAACAGCTGTATTCAACTCAAGTAGCGCCCGGTCTTTCCATAAAGAAGCGGCTCGATGAATATCCAATTCCAGCCGTTCCGCAATAACTGGAAGCTGATTGTAACGAAACTCATCAGCTAAGTTGCGTGCGCCAATTTCCGTTCCCATATACCAGCCGTTAAAAGGAGCTGTTTTGTATTCAATGCCTCCTATTTCCAGCTTCATATCCGAAATAATTGGAACAGCATACCACTTTAATTGCAGCTCAGCAAACCAATCATATATCGGATGAATAAGGCTTACTTCCTTTATGAGCTTCTTATCGATTTCTTGCAGCTTAGGCGGTTGCTTGCCTATTTGTACAATCCAGGGCAGGATATCAAAATTAGTTCCTTCCCCTCGCCAGCCAAACTTATGGCACATAGAGGTCAGTTCAATAGAAGCAGGATCTCCCTTTATTCCCGTCTCTGTTTTATACCCCGCATATCTAATTAACTGATGGTTCCAAATGCGAATGTCTTCCCGATGGGGTGAAGACGGACGAAAAACTGTAATAGTCGGACGAATTTTCCCTTGATTTGTCGCATATTCTACATGACGGCTGAGGGCTTCGAATATCTCTTTTTCTGTTTTAGCTTCTCGTTTATCGAACACGTGCAGCGTTTGCCAGAATAGCCGTCCGATGCAGCGATTACTATTGCGCCAGGCCATTTTCGCTCCATAGCTCAGTTCTTCATAAGTTTGAGTATAACTTTCTGTTCCCTCAATTTCTGTTTTGATCTCGTACAGCCGCGCTTTTATCTCTTCATCCGATTTGCCTAATTCCCGATAACAAACTGTGATAAATTCTTTTGCTTGCTTCCATAACTGTTTATTCATCTATTTCCCGTCCTGTAAGTAGCATTTACTCACAGTATATCATTGTTCTATTTTCGGCTTTGTGACAATTTGCGGAAATCAACTGCTGGAAAGCTGTTTCGGTCGGACTCTTCCATTCCTACGCAATTGCGGCACAGCAATCCCGATCAATATGAGCACAATGCCAGCCCCCTGTTCACCGGTTAAATGTTCACCCACAATGAACATAGCGCCAATCATCGCTGCAGGCAACTCTGCAGCACCTAAAATAGTGGCCATTCCTGAGTCAACATACGGGGTACCGAGCGCAAAGAGAACAACCGGTACAAGAACGCCCAACAGTCCGACAAGCAAACCATATTTCCACAAGCCCCCAGTCATCGTCCCATCTATTACAAAAGCTGGCGATACAAATAAACAAGCCGTTACCAGCCCACCAATAGAAATAACAAAGCTTTTTTGAATAGCCGGTACTTCTTTTCCTGTTTTTCCGCTAAAGAAAATGAACAATGCGAACGTTAAAGCGGCAAGGAAACCAGAAATAAAGCCCTTTGAATGGTCTGCCCAGTTGATTCCCTCTGAAGAAATTCCGGCGGCAAGCAGCGTTCCTGCCCATAAAAGGACAGCCGAGATGATCTTTGTGACAGATGGAAATGCCTTTAAATAAACGGATTCAATGAGAATCCCCATCCAAGTAAATTGAAAAAGCAGAACAATGGCGATTGAAGCCGATAGCTCTTGAATACTTGTTGCATAAAATACGCCTGTCAAACTTAATAAAACGCCGAGCCCAAGCAATGGTACTATTTGCTTAACCTGTAATTTTATGCGTTTGGTTATCATGAAAGGGATGATCATCAGCAAAAGTCCAAAGATATATTGTGAACCGGTCATCTGGCCAGCCGGGTATCCCGCATTCGTTGCCAGCTTGACGATTGAAGCTTGAAAACCATAACTGCATGCCCCTGCCAAAATAAATAATGAATAACGAAGCTGATTCAACCTGACTCCTCCTTTATCTCATAAAAGTATATCCCGCCTCCTTCTGTTCGACAATCCTCTGGGAATATTCAAAATTTTCTATTGACTAAATCCTCTTAAAGAGATATGATATGTTCAATTATCTTACTAATTGTATATAGGTATATTTCTTATCAAGAGAAGCTGAGGGGACTGGCCCTATGAAGCTTCAGCAACCAGCCGCTAGCGGGCCTAGGTGCTAAATCCAGCAAACTGTCTAATCAGTTTGAGAGATAAGAAGGATCAGACATTGACAATGTAAAGCCTTCTTAATTTAAGAAGGCTTTTTCTTATGATTAGAATAAAGTTACGGAAAGGAAGAACCACATGAAATTATTAGACCGGCTGCAAAACGAAGTGCTGACAGCTGATGGAGCCATGGGCACTCTCCTCTATTCCTACGGCATCGATTTTTGTTACGAGGAACTTAATATAGAAAAGCCAGAAATCATTGAAAAAATCCATCGCGAATATATAAAAGCAGGCGCGGATGTAATCCAAACGAATACATATAGCGCCAATGCTCTAAAGCTTGCAAGATATGGAATGGAGGACCGTGTACGGGAATTAAATAAAGCAGCCGTGCGGATAGCAAAAAAGGCGGCTTCCTCTGAAGAACGCTTCGTACTCGGGACCATCGGCGGCATCCGTGGAATCCGTAAAAGCAGCGCCTCCCTTGCCGACATTGAAGCGGCCTTTCAGCAGCAGGCAGAAGCCATCTTACTGGAAGAACCTGATGGCTTCCTTTTAGAAACGTATTATGACTTTGAAGAATTAACGACCGTTTTACAACTGCTTCGTCAACTTACAGATCTGCCAATTATTTCTCAAGTATCCATGCATGAACCTGGCATTCTACAAAACGGACTCTCGTTAAATCAGGCGTTCAATCAGCTCGAATCCCTCGGGGCAAACATTGTCGGCGTTAACTGCCGCCTCGGCCCTTATCATACAATCCAAGCATTTGAAGAGGTGACACTGCCTGAAAAAGCCTTTTTATCAGCCTATCCGAATGCAAGCCTTCTCGATGTAGAAGACGGCCGTATCGTCTATGAATCAGAGGCTGATTATTTTGGCCAGGCAGCCGTTCACCTTCGCAATGAAGGGGTCCGTCTTATTGGAGGCTGCTGCGGCACCACACCCAAACATATTGAGGCGGCCAAAAAAGCATTAGCTGGCCTTGCACCAATTACAGAGAAAAAGGTAATCGCCAGAAAGCCCATTATTATTAAAGAACCGACTCCTCCAGTGTTACCGCCGCTCCATGAGCAGGTAAAAAAAGAACGGACGATTATTGTGGAGCTTGATACTCCTAAACACTTGGATACTGCTGCTTATATTAAAGGAGCCACAGCCTTGCAGCAAACTGGCATGGCGGCTATTACAATGGCTGATAACTCGCTTGCTTCTCCACGTATCAGCAACTTAGCAATGGGCTCCCTGCTCAAAATGCAGCATCACATTCGCCCGCTTGTTCATATTACGTGCCGGGATCGGAATTTAATCGGCTTGCAGTCTCATCTTATGGGCTTGCATGCTCTAGGTCTTCACGATGTGCTGGCTATTACCGGTGATCCGACGAAAGTTGGCGATTTCCCGGGTGCTACTTCTGTTTACGACGTTTCAAGCATGGAGCTTATCCAATTAATTAAGCAACTGAATGAAGGAATTTCTTTTTCTGGAAAACCATTAAAACAAAAAGCTAATTTCTCCGTTGCAGCTGCATTTAACCCAAATGTACGTGTGCTCGACCGGGCGGTGAAACGTTTAGAGAAAAAAATTGAGTGCGGAGCCGATTACTTTATTACACAGCCTATTTTTACAAAAGAAAAAATTATTGAAGTATATGAAGCAACAAAGCATTTATCGACTCCGATTTTCCTCGGTATCATGCCGTTGACAAGCTCAAGAAATGCTGAATTCCTTCATCATGAAGTGCCTGGCATTAAACTATCAGACGAAACGCTTGCTAGAATGAAGGCCTATGAGCATGATAAAGAAACAGCAGCGCTTGAGGGCGTCAAGATTGCCAAGGAATTAATCGATACAGCGGCCAAGCTGTTTAATGGTATCTATATTATTACTCCATTTATGCGTTATGAAATGTCCATTGAATTGATCCGTTACATCGAAGAGTTAGATAGAAAAATGAATGAAAGAGGGATCACTCATGTCGAAACAATATCCAATTGAAAAAGAACTGGAAAAACGTATTCTTTTTTTAGATGGCGCAATGGGTACAATGCTACAACAAGCTAATTTAACAGAGGAAGACTTCGGCGGTGAAGAATATGATGGCTGCAATGAGTATTTAAACATTACCGCGCCTCATGTAATCGAAAAAGTTCACCGGGATTATTTAGCAGCAGGCACCGATATCATTGAAACAAATTCATTTGGCGGCACGGCTCTCGTGTTAAATGAATATAACCTCGGTGATAAGGCTTATGAGATTAACAAGCGGGCAGCCGAAATTGCCCGTAAGTGCGCGGATGAATTTTCTACGCCTGATCATCCACGTTATGTGGCAGGTGCTATCGGTCCGACAACGAAAACATTGTCTGTCACAGGCGGAATAGATTTTGACACATTGAGCAGAGACTTTGAATTGCAGGCGACAGCACTCATTGATGGCGGCTGCGATGTTATATTAATGGAAACGAGCCAGGACATGCTGAACGTAAAAGCCGGTGTGCTTGGTATTCAACGTGCTTTTGAAGCTACTGGAAAAAAGCTTCCCATCATGATTTCTGGAACGATCGAACCGATGGGCACCACACTCGCAGGGCAAAACATCGAAGCCTTCTACATTTCTATCGAGCACGTTCATCCGCTATCCGTCGGCTTAAACTGTGCAACTGGTCCAGAATTTATGACGGATCATATCCGTTCGCTTTCTGCCTTATCTCAAAGCTTTGTGAGCTGTTATCCTAACGCTGGGCTTCCGGATGAAAATGGCTGCTATCATGAATCACCTGCGTCCCTTGCGGCCAAGATTAAAGGCTTTGCCGAAAAGGGATGGCTAAATATTGTCGGCGGTTGTTGTGGAACTACACCGGATCATATTCGCGCAATGAGGGCTGCTATTGAAAATATCCCTCCACGCAGACGTCCGGAACAGCCTCATGAACATGTTGTTTCCGGAATTGAGCCCCTTCATTATGATGATTCCATGAGGCCATTATTTATCGGGGAACGGACAAATGTCATTGGTTCCCGTAAATTCAAACGATTGATCATTGAGGGCAAATATGAAGAAGCGGCAGAGATCGCTCGCGCCCAAGTAAAGGGCGGCGCTCATGTCATTGATATTTGTCTTGCCAATCCTGATCGTGATGAACTTGAAGATATGGAAGCCTTTATGCAAGAAGTTGTGAAAAAGGTGAAAGTGCCGCTCGTCATTGACTCAACGGATGAAGCAGTTATTGAAAAAGCCTTGAAATACTCACAGGGAAAAGCAATCATCAACTCCATCAACTTAGAAGACGGTGAAGAGCGCTTCGATGCTGTCCTTCCACTTGTAAAACAATATGGAGCAGCCGTTGTAGTGGGTACGATTGATGAAACGGGTATGGCCGTGACCCGCGAACGTAAACTGGAAGTAGCCGAGCGTTCCTATGACCTGCTCGTCAATAAATGGGGTCTTCCGCCTGAAGACATTATTTTTGATCCGCTCGTCTTCCCCGTGGGAACAGGAGATGAACAATACATCGGTTCAGCCGAAGAAACAGTGGAAGGCATCCGGCTAATTAAAGAAAAAATGCCCAGATCTTTAACCGTTCTTGGTGTCAGCAACGTATCATTCGGCCTCCCGCCTGTTGGCCGTGAAGTGTTGAATGCCGTTTATCTATATCACTGCACGCAAGCTGGACTCGATTACGCCATCGTAAATACTGAGAAGCTGGAGAGATTTGCTTCCATTCCAAAAGAAGAAATAACGATGGCAGAGAAGCTTCTTTTTGAAACGAATGATGAAACGCTAGCAGTCTTTACTGACTTTTACCGTGATAAAAAGAAAGAGAAGAAAGAGGAAGATATTCCGAAGACAGTAGAAGGCCGGCTTAGCTATTATGTCGTGGAGGGCACAAAGGAAGGCTTAATCCCTGACTTGGAACAAGCCTTGACGATGTTCGATACACCGCTTGATATTATTAATGGTCCATTAATGGAAGGAATGGCGGAAGTTGGCCGGTTATTTAACGATAACCAGCTTATCGTAGCGGAAGTGCTGCAGAGCGCTGAGGTCATGAAAGCCGCTGTTGCCTTTTTAGAGCCTTATATGGAGAAAAAAGAAAACGACAACGGGAAAGGAAAAGTTGTACTTGCTACAGTAAAAGGTGATGTTCACGATATTGGTAAAAACCTTGTCGACATTATTTTAAGCAACAATGGTTTTAAGGTCGTCGATTTAGGCATTAAAGTGACACCTGCTGAATTGATTGAAGCGATAAAACGAGAAAATCCTGATATGGTTGGACTTTCCGGCCTACTCGTTAAATCGGCCCAGCAAATGGTTATTACAGCCCAGGATATGAAAGCTGCGAACATTGATTTGCCAATTTTAGTTGGCGGAGCGGCACTTTCCCGCCGCTTCACAGAAACAAAAATTTCACCGGAATATGAAGGACCAGTTCTATACGCCAAGGATGCGATGGATGGGCTGGCTATTGCCGGACGTCTGCAAAACACTGAAGAAAAAACAGAGCTCTTAAATGAACTGAAGGAAAAGCAAGAAAAACGCAAGGAAGTAGAAGCTTACCGGGAAACGATGAAGCCATCTTCATCTGTGGCTGTATTGGAAAAGCCAAAGAAAACAGTTCGCCAGGATGTTCCTGTTTACGTGCCGCGTGACTTGCAGAAACGCCTTCAGCGTGACTACCCTGTTGCTCACTTAGAGCCTTATGTTAATATCCAAACATTAATTGGCCATCACCTTGGGTTAAAAGGCAAAGTAGAAAAACTGCTCGCTGAGCAAGACGAAAGAGCAATTGCTTTGAAAGAAACGGTGGACAGCTTTCTGCAATCCGGCCGTTTAAAAACAGCCAGCGTCTATCAATTCTTCCCTGCCCAGTCTGATGGAAATGACGTTATTATTTATGATCCTGCTGACAGCAAAACAGAGATTGAACGCTTCACATTCCCTCGCCAGCAAAAAGAACCGTTCCTTTGTCTGGCTGATTATTTAAAATCCGTGGATAGCGGCGAAATGGATTATGTTGGATTCTTCGTTGTGAGTGCCGGATTTGGTGTTCGGGAACAATCAGTTGAGTTAAAGGAAAAAGGCGAGTTTCTCCAAAGCCATGCTCTTCAAGCGACAGCTTTAGAACTGGCAGAAGGATTTGCTGAGCGGATTCACCAAGAAATGCGTGACCAATGGGGCTTCCCGGATGCTGTTGATTTTACGATGAAAGAACGCTTTGCCGCCAAGTACCAAGGACAGCGTTTCTCCTTTGGCTATCCAGCTTGTCCAAACTTGGACGACCAGACAAAGCTCTTTAAGCTTCTACAGCCTGAAGAAATCGGCGTCCGCTTAACCGAGGGATGCATGATGGAACCAGAAGCTTCTGTTTCTGCTATCGTCTTTGCTCATCCTGATGCTCGATACTTTAATGTTAACTAAATAAGCAAAGAGCACCTTCGCTATGAGGTGCTCTTTATTTATTATTAAATAAACGTTAAACATTATTTTTGTAGATAGTACATAACAGAGTAAGCAATCATGCGGTGTCCTGTTGGACTCTGGTGACATCCCCCCTCAGTTCATCAGCTAGCCCACTTTCACCAAACACGACATCTGTTTCTCCACGGTCTCTAGCAATGGCATAATCAGTTGGTAATTTCATTTGTATAGAGAAATTCAACTGCTTGGGCATAAATTGTTCTATGTATCTCAAACTAATACAGAAAACCATAAATGCGGACAAAAAGACTGTCCTATTAACTTCTCTCAGTTAAACAGCTAATAAAAAATTAGCTTCTGCACGTTTAGTTCTCCTTCAAACTCGCCTTTTATAGACATGAAAGGACTTTCACAAAAAGAATAAAGTCCCCTCCCAGCCATTGTCTGTTTCATTTTTCCAATGTTGTTTTCCCTGCAGCAGTTGCTTGTCATTTTGCAAGCTTAGCATTAAGCGCATTGTTGACAAAACGATAAATTACCTCTGCTCCCTGTGGAGTAAGATGAGTGCCAGATGAATCAATCCATCCTGAATCGATTAAATTCCGGTCGGTTATTCCCTTCATTGATCTCGTCATTATGTCGTAGTTATCAATTAAAGTAACCTTCTTTTCTTTGGCTACCTTTCTGACGATCGCGTTATATGAATTATGCCATTGTCTGGCCCCTTTATATTTAGCATAAAGCCTCTGGTCATATCGGGAGTAATAATACCCATTCTGTCCATTCCCTTGGATAACAGGTATAGTTGTCATTAAAATCACTTCGATTTTGCGTGCTTTTAACGCATCAGTAAAATATTTTAAGTTGCTTTCAAATCGGGCCTTCGATACACGCGGCTGCCCTTTGGCATTTAAAACCGCATCATTGGTTCCAAACATAATAATGACTGCTTTTGGCTTTTTATTTAATACATCTATAGAAAAACGTTTCCGGCCATTTTCCGTTGTATTGCCGCCAATACCTGAGTTAATGACTGTGCGGGTTTGTTGTAGCTTCGTTACCCATTTACTTTTTTCATCATACTTATTGATTTTCCAATTTGTTCCTTGCGTATTGCTATCTCCGAACGCTACAATTACCTGCTTCGCTGAAGAAGGACGTTGTTGTTTTGCCGCTACAGCAGAAATGGGAATCAAGTTAGCCGTGATGAAAAAAAGCAAGACCAACCACCTAACCCATAGTTGTGTTTGTTTCCTTTTCAAGTTTCTTCCTCCATTTCCTTCATATAGTACACCATCGCTCCATTATACTATGCTTTTCGCACCGGTCAACTCTCCTTACAGTCTCTCCTTGATAAAGCCTTCTCTTGCATCTTCACAGAATGAGATTCTTCTTTTGCCGCTATTCTATTCAGCTATTGGTTGTATAAGCAGGCGCTCCTGAGCCACATTAATAATAAAGGAGATGATTAAATGAAGAAAAAAGATCCAGAAAAGACGCCGCTCATCCCTGCCAAACCAGAAATGAATCTTCATACTGATGCAAGTGAATATCTTCCCGGTGAATCTGTGGATGAGCACGGGAATCTTGAAGTAGCCAACGAAATGATTGGCCTTAAAGAGATCGGCCAACAGCATAACAATCTTTAATACCTATACTCATTCTCACAATCATCTGCTTAGAAGCTCTTCAATCAAAAAGCCAGCCGTTCATTTTTTATGAACAGCTGGCTGAAAAGTCGTGATATCCCTTTTCTTACTTAACATTCCCATTACTCACCAACAAGTCGCCCTTGATTAAACGATTAACTGTAGAGAATTACTTATGATTATGCTGAACTGCTCTCAAACAAAGGAGCTTGTCAGTAATACATAGCATTAAACATTTAGATCAGTAGCGATTACATGATGAGGAGAAAACGGCAGAAGCTATCCTACCGCTTCCCCCTAAATTTTCTCTACATTAATTAAAGCAGGACGCTGCCCGTCACTTCCTGTTGTATAAGTTAGCAAGACTTGCTGATTTTCTTCGTGTGAATAAGATTCAGATGATCCATACGAAACTTCTAGTACTTGATATGAACCATCTATTAGTACTTCGATGGAACGATTATCAATAGCTCCAACGATCATTCCCTGACTTGTCTTTACATGATCCGCAGGAACTTGAAGACTTGTTCCAATGATGGCTACAGGGTATTGAAGCTTATTTAACTGCATAAGCGCACTCACTTTTGTATTGAATCTCTCGGCAAGAGAATACAAAGTATCTCCTGGCTTTATGTGATAAGTGACAGTCGGCGGTTTAACAGCCGCTACCTTCCCATCAGCCATCGTATTTTTCTGTTCGACGGTTGAGACAACGATCGTTCGTTGATTGCTTTTCGTCAAATTTTCTGCCGAAATATTAGTTTTTTTTGTTAAAATGGATAAAGAATCGTCATTCTTGACGATATTAACAGTAGAGGAAGCCTGTTTTGGCTTTTGGGTTATCTTTTGGCCGGGTATTTTGCCTGGCTCTTTTTTATTTGTCTGTTCTTTATTTTTATAAATAATTAATTTTTGACCGATCTTTAAGGCATCTGTTTTCAATTGATTGTCTTGCCTAATCTTTTCAACTGTCGTGCCATACTTATTAGCTATCTTCCACAGGCTGTCTCCCGATTGAACGATATGTGTCACCGTTGAACCTGATGGGGCTGGTGGCTTTGGCTGTTCTGTCGGCTTTTGTCCCGCTCCTGGTTTGGCCGCTGACCCTTTTGGCGTAATGATTAGTTTTTGACCAATCTTTAAGGCATCTGTTTTCAATCGATTGTCCTGCCTAATCTTTTCAACTGTCGTGCCATACTTATTAGCTATCTTCCACAGGCTGTCTCCTGATTGAACGATATGTGTCACCGTTGAGCCTGATGGGGCTGGTGGCTTTGGCTGTTCCGTCGGCTTTTGTCCCGCTCCTGGTTTAGCCGCTGACCCTTTTGGCGTAATGATTAGTTTTTGGCCAATCTGTAATGCATCCGTTTTCAATTGATTGTCCTGCCTGATCTTTTCAACTGTCGTGCCGTATTTGTTGGCTATCTTCCACAGGCTGTCTCCCGATTGAACGGTATGTGTCACCGTTGAACCTGATGGGGCTGGTGGCTTTGGCTGTTCCGTCGGCTTTTGTCCCGCTCCTGGTTTAGCCGTTGATCCTTTTGGCGTAATGATTAGTTTTTGGCCAATCTGTAATGCATCCGTTTTCAACTGATTGTCCTGTCTGATCTTTTCAACTGTCGTGCCGTATTTGTTGGCTATCTTCCACAGGCTGTCTCCTGATTGAACAACATGATTGAACGAGCCGCTTATCTTTGTTTGTTGAGGGGTTACTTTCGTGACTGTTTGATCCAGCTTCTCCATGGCAGCTACTGCTACTGGTGCCTCTGTCGATTTTCCAGATGGTGTTGACCCTGTTTTAATTTCTTCTGGTTTGATGGATGGTTCAGTCTTTTCATTGCTTTCTTTATGGACCCCATTGTTTTCTAAATAATCCTTCTTTTGTTCCATTAATGTTAAATGAAGCGGCCGACCATTTTCATCAAGAGTTGGGACGATCATCTGCTGCCCAACATATAAATCATTAGAGGCAAAACCATTTTTACTTTTCAATTGTTCGACTGATACTTGAAACTTTTTGGCAAGCGAATAAATTGTGTCCCCCTCTTTCACCGTATAAGGGGCAGCACAATCGCATGCCTTTGCTTCTTCCGGCTGAACAAATACTGATGCAGCAGTTAATGAAACAGCCAGAGTTGCACCAATCCATTTAGAGTTTCTTTCATAAGCCCTCGCCTTCTTTAGCTTAGCAATCCTCTCTTGGCGAGTTTCCATCTTCTCGTGTTCCATACTCATCTCCCCATATATCTTTTTTCAAACAAGAGAATATTGAATTTTATCTACGTTACAATATTCTCCACAATAGGAAATATTACACGCAAACAGAAAAAACAACAAATTTGTTAAAATAATGACATTCTTATAATATATATATCTAAAATACTAAAAAAATTCCCAGCAATGGGTCTATTTTTCTAATCCCGTGATCCATTGCTTTCATGATAAAACCAATACAGGCTAGGATAAGGAGGAATGAAAGTAGGCATAAAGATTCGTGGTGCCTCTTTTCCTAAAACAATCAAAAGTGGAGTTTAGGAAAAATTCATTAATTTTTCCTGCTTCATCTTTCTTTTATATATATAAAATAGCTCAATTATTGATAGAATCAGCCTATTCGCATGCTTTCATTAATTAATGGAAATAAACGGAATGAACAAGAGTGGAATAGAAGATTATCACCGCTTTTTATCATTCCTGCCAAAAACAAAGATGAGTCGTTTGACCTAAACGAATAAAAGAGGCTTACGTTGCAATTTAACAATGTTTCTTCTAACACGACTCTCATATATATAAAAATGACCTTTCCCCGATTGACTATTGGGGAAAGGTCTACTCTTTTTATTTTTTGTTTTAACCAATTAAGAATCATAATTGTGAAAAGGAAGCTCTCTTGCTTTACTAACTTCCACGCAAGAGGTGGTAAGAAAAGTCGATTTTACCTCTCGTTTTAAATGGAAGCCTCTCCGTTTTAGTTGTTTTCTTTTCCCTTCCATTTTTCCTTATTATTCTCTTCTACCGTCAGTGAATAAACCAATCTTTGGTTTATCCTGCTATAAGTGCCCAGAAGATATAATGATAAATCAAAGTATATAAAAAGAACTGCTGTAATAAGCAGTTCTTTACAATATATAGCTATAGAAGATTTAATTATCCGTGATACCAGCCTGTTTTTACATTAACCGTAACGATATAGTCGTAGTATACTCCATCCATCTTAGCGCTTACTGAATAGTATCCTTGATTGCCAAAAATACCGGATTTTTTATATCTGATCGTATCGATGGAATCTGCGTATCCTTGTCGCACTAGATCAGCTTCAAACGCCGCCTTCACCCCTGGCGCCCAATTATAGGGATCAGCAAATTTCAACTCGTGTGCTTTGACATAGGCGTATTTGTTTTTATATTTGATTTTAGACCAGCCATATTGATCAGCTGAAATCCAGTCGCCCTGATCCTTACCGATAGGTACACCGCCATATACTTGCACTGGTTGACCTGCCTTAATGCTCCCTACGGTTTTATACGAGGTGCCTGGAGAAGCTTTTACGACAAGGGATTTAGCTGCGGTGGCCTTATCATAATTTACAAACCCGCTTGAAGCTACGTACCCCGCTTTTCCATTATATTTAATCTTCGACCATCCACCTGATTCAGTGTTGTAAACAAATACCACTGTTCCATTCTTTAATGAACCGATAACTTTTGCTTTTGGACTTGGCTTTTCACGCACATCTAACTTTGCTACACCGACCGTATAGTGCTTGTTTACAGCCGCTGCTTCTGCTTGTTGTGAAGGTAGTAAAGTGGCGAATAAAATCAAAGCAGCAATGAACCCGACAATCTTTTTCATAAATGACCTCCTATATTCTCTATCAATGCGATGATTATACCACAACTTTTTTCCTATCAATTAGTTCTTTTTAGATTTTTTAAAAAAATTAACAAACAAAAGAGATGCCTTATTAGGTCATCTCTTTTAAATAGACTGCCATGGTCACATCACTAGCAAACTTCTTGGAGCCTTAAACCACTAAAGATACTGCCGCTTAATGCCAGCTTGCCTCTCTTTCGATATAGCAGGCATACATCCTAGGCCTTGAGCGTAACAATGGTAGATTGATGGAATGAATAAACATCATTTCCGGGGGGATTTTAACTTTTTTACATTTATAAAGATTATATTTTATTTTCACTTGTTCATTCAAACTTTTCATGTTACATTTAACAGGAATTATTTTTGTTCGGTAAGGATTGATAAGTGATATATATATACTTTCGTCTGGAAGATTTGGAGCAAGGATAGTAACACAATGTATGCGCTGCATACGAGGAGGAATTACAAATGGAACAAGGTAAAGTGAAATGGTTTAATGCAGAAAAAGGTTTTGGATTTATCGAACGCGAAGATGGAGACGATGTATTCGTTCATTTCTCAGCTATCCAAGGCGACGGTTATAAATCTTTAGACGAAGGTCAAGCTGTAACATTTGATATTGAACAAGGCCAACGCGGATTGCAAGCAACTAACGTTCAAAAAGCATAATACAAATCAACGAATAAAAACAGACTCTAAAATTAGAGTCTGTTTTTATTTTAAACACCATAAAAATTCCCTATTCACGAATGAATAGGGAAAATCGAAACAAGTAATAGTAAATGGTAGACCAAGTATAGCATAGTATTCTTATGATCACTAATGATTTTTATTTTTTAACGGTTATCCACCGTTTCGGGATACATATCGTGGTTCATTAAACGATAATTCGCCATTTCTTCAAACTTTGTTTCCGGACGTCCCCAGTTGCAGTATGGATCAATAGAAATGCCGCCACGCGGCGTAAATTTGCCCCATACTTCAATGTAGCGAGGATTCATTAATTCAATCAAGTCATTCATGATAATATTCACGCAGTCCTCATGAAAATCACCATGGTTACGGAAGCTGAATAAATAGAGCTTGAGTGACTTGCTTTCTACCATTTTGATGTCAGGAATATAGCTGATATAAATGGTCGCGAAATCCGGCTGACCAGTCACCGGGCAAAGGCTTGTAAATTCCGGACAATTAAATTTTACAAAGTAGTCCCGATTTGGATGTTTATTGTCAAATGACTCTAAAATCGACGGATCATATTCAAATGTATACTTCGTTCCTTGGTTTCCTAAAAGTGAAATATCCTGCTTTAATTCTTCTTCGTTTCTTCCTGCCATTAGAAGATCCCTCCCTGTTCAAACTATCTTCCATTATAAGCGTGCTTGCTGTGATAATCAAAAAAGATTTACAATAAGGGAAAGGAGTGATTTTTTGCATACGATTTCATCGCTTGCCGAATTGCAGACAGCCCTTCACGAGCATGAGGCTGTTCTTGCCTTTATTTCTGACCCAAACTGTTCAGTATGTCATGCCATCCATCCACGTGTAGAGGAGTTGCTGAAACAATTTCCCGATGTATATGCTGTGGAGGCAAATATGGCGGAAGCACCCGACATTTCTGGTCAATATACGGTCTTTTCTGTTCCAGCTGTTCTTTTTTTCATTCAAGGAAAAGAACGATTTCGAAAAGCCCGTTTCATCTTGATGGACGAGTTGGAAGAAGAAATAAAACTTTCACTGAAACTAATATAGGACAGCAAAAAGGGATACTGTTTGTGTTTCACAGTATCCCTTCTCTATTCCCCTTATTCATTAGACAGAAACAGATTGGCTTTTGCCGCCTAGATAAGCATCTCGCACTCTTGGGTCCTTCATCAATGCTTTAGCTTCTCCTTCGATAGCGATCTCTCCCCGTTCCATCACGCATGCTCGATCAGCCACTTTCAAAGCAGCTTTTACATTTTGCTCCACTAAAATAATGGTTGTGCCAAATTCTGTGCGCAGCTGATCAAGGATATTCATAATGTCCTTAACAATCAGCGGTGCCAGCCCCAATGATGGTTCATCCAGCATCATTAATTTCGGGTTAGACATCAAACCGCGTGCAATAGCGAGCATTTGCTGCTCCCCGCCGCTGAGCAGGCCTCCGGGACGATCTTCCATTGTTTTTAACTTTGGAAACAATTCATAACAGCGGTCTATATCTTTTTGGAGTGTTTTTTTGCTTTGCCGATAGCGATGGTAAGCACCGAGCATCATGTTGTCTTTCACGGACAAAGCATCAAAAATCTGCCGACGCTCCGGTACAAGACAAATTCCCTTTTTAACAATGGCTTCTACCTTTTGCTTGCCGACCTCCTCTCCCTCATAGAGAATGCTTCCTTTGCGTTGTTGATAAATGCCGGCAATTGTACCGAGCAGTGTGCTTTTCCCAGCCCCATTTGAACCGACAATAGCGAAAATCTCCCCTTTGTTTAATTCAAAGGAAATTCCTTTTAACACATGGAGAAAGCCATGATACGTATGAATATCCGTTGCTTTAAGCATCAAATCGCCTCCTCCTCTTCCGTTCCAAGATAAGCGGCAATTACCTTCTCATTTTCATAAATTTCAGCCGGCGTACCTTCGGCAATCTTTTTACCATAATCAATAACGACAATGCGATCAGAAATTCCCATTACTGTTTCCATGTCATGCTCTACAAAAAGAAATGACATTCCTTCATCCCGCTTTTTCTTAATAATATCAACAAGCTGTCTTGACTCTTGCGGATTTAACCCGGCCATTGGCTCATCAAGAAGAATGAGCTTTGGCGAAGAAGCAGACGCTCTGGCAATTTCCAACAGACGCTGATTTCCATAAGGAAGCACTTCTGCCGGTTCAAAAGCGAGATCAGCAATTCCGACTTTCTCTAAACAACTCATTGCTATATCAAACGCCTGCTGTTCTTCCTTCCTCACACCCATCAACCGGAAACCGGCCTGTAGAAATCCTGTTTTTAATCGGCAATGCACACCGGTCATTACGTTTTCAATGACACTCATATTTTCGAACACCTGCAAGTTTTGGAATGTACGGGTAATGCCTGCATCAGCAATTTGGTAAGGCTGTTTTCCTGTTATTTCCTTCCCGCTGAAAAACACTTGCCCCGATGTAGGCGGCAACACACCGGTAATCATATTGAAAAGAGTTGTCTTTCCAGCACCGTTCGGTCCAATTACCGCCACGATTTCTCCTTCATTTAAATGGAAGTCAACGCCGCTAACAGCGACAACACCTCCAAAGGCTTTCGTTAATCCCTTCACTTCCAGCAGCGGTTTGCTCATTATTTACTCCCTCCCACTGTTGCATCAGCATTCGGCGGTCCAGTGATGGCGGTCTTTTTAGATTTCCGTCCCGCTAGACGTCCCCATAACTTTCCAAGTGTCGGTGCAAGTCCTTGAGGCATATAAATTAAAATGGCAACAAGAAGTACACCAAAGAAGACAATTTGGAATTCTCCTCCCACATTCGGGAAAAACACCGGAATAATGTCTTTTAAAAGTTCGTTTAACAGAACATAAACAATGGCCCCAATCATTCCTCCCCAAACACTTGCCGATCCTCCGATAACAACCATAATCAGGAAGTTAATCGACTCCATCGCTGTAAATAGATCTGGATTAATAAAAGTCACGTAATGAGCATACAAGCTGCCAGCAACGGAAGCGTAGATGGCACTTAACACAAATACCTTTAATTTGTACTGTTGAATATTCACTCCGATTGAATTGGCTGCCACATCACTGCCATGGATAGAACGGAGTGCCCGCCCAACACGTGAGTCAATAATATTTTTAGAAAAGATAATACCGACAATCAGTAGCGCCCAAATCAAAAAGTAAAATTTCACATCCGTATCAAAAGAAAATCCGAACAAATTAAATGATGGGATACCAAAGAATCCATTTAAGCCGCCGGTAAGCTCTTTTAATTCCTTGAAAAAGGTAAAAATAATGATACCGAAGCCAAGTGTGGCAAGCGCTAGATAATTCTCTTTAAGCTTCAATGTTGGGATGCCGATTAAAACCGCAATGATAATTGCTAAAGCCACACCAACCAGAATGCCAACAATTCCTGGCATTCCATAAGTCCCCGTCATGACAGCGGAAGCATAAGCGCCTATTCCGTAAAAAGCGGCGTGTCCCAGTGATATTTGTCCCGCATACCCCATAAGCATGGTCAATCCTGTTGTAACAATCGCATAAAGGCCTACTAAGATCATGACACTTAACAAAAAGGAGTTAGCAAAAAAAGGAACAATGATGAGAGCAGCTATGAACAGCAAGAGACCGCCATAGTGCCTGTTATATAGCTCTTTTACTTTTGGATGATTCATCTACTCTACACCCGCTTTCCACTCGCTTTAGCAAACAGCCCATTCGGCATGAAGAACAATACGATAAGAAGTAAGGCAAAGCTGATTGCATCTTTATATCCTGACGTCCACAAACCTTCTGTAAATGATTCCAATATCCCAATCATAAAAGCGCCGATAATGGCAGCTGGCGCATTGGTCAACCCGCCAATTACCGCAGCAACAAAAGCTTTCATGCCAATCATTAATCCCATTTCGTATGTGGCTCCCGAGATCGGGGCGATAATAATACCGGCAATGGCTCCAAGCCCTGCACTCACTGCTATCGAAATAAAAGACATCCATTCGGGCTTAATTCCCATCAATCTAGCAGCAGAACGATTGACTACACATGCTGTAACAGCTTTTCCAATGAATGTTCTATTAAAAAAGTAGTGCATGGCAATTAAGCTGACGACTGAAATCCCCACTGCCCAAATGCTTTGTGGCAGCAATACGGCATTTAACACGTTAATCGGATTATTTTCTGTGAACGGCGACAATGATCTTGGCTGTGTTCCCCAAATTAGAATGGCAAGCCCGCGGATCGCAATCGCTACCCCAAGCGTGATAATAATCAATGTTGGGAGCGATGCATTACGCGCCGGATAGATGGCTGTCCGTTCAAAAATCCCGCCGATTAGCACGACGATTCCTATGCTTAAAATGATTCCTAATCCCATTGGCATATCCATGGAAACAAATGTAATCGCAAACATCGCCCCAAGCATAGCAAAATCTCCTTGGGCAAAGTTCAAAACGCCTGTAATGTTATACGTGATGACAAATCCGATGGCAACTAATGCATAGATACTGCCGATTGTTAAACCTGAAAAAATCAGCTGGATAAATTGACTGGTTAGCTCCATGTTTACTCCCACCTTTATCAGGAAAGCAGGGAATCCTCTTTCCTTCCCTGCTTCTCTCTTTAATCAATGATTCAGCTTGCTGCCGGTTACTCCCCTAGCTTCCATTCGCCATTTTCGTCGATTTTCACCATGACGAGACTATCAGACTTTAAGCCATTATGATCTTCTGGTGACATTTTAAATGTGCCTGAAATACCTACAAATCCATCTGTTTTCTCAATAGCTTCCCTTATCTTCTCTTTATCAGCTCCGCCTTTTTCAAGGGCTTCCGCTAAAATATGAATAGCGTCATACGCATGGCCACCAAAGGTGCTTGCTGTATTTTTATACTTGCTTTCATAGGCTTCTTTAAAAGCCGTAAGCTTTTCTTTTTGTGGATCATTATCGTCTAACTCATTTAATACCAATAGTTTTCCGGCTGGGAAAATAACTCCATTTGCTGCGTTTCCTGCTAATTCAATAAATTGCTTTGTCCCGATTCCATGGCTTTCAATGATGGGAACATCCATGCCAATTTCACGAATATTCTTCGTTACAACCGCTGATTCCTGCGCTGTTCCCCAAACAATAACTGCTTCAGGCTTTGCTTTTTTAACACGTGTTAAAGTAGATTTAGCGTCATTGACTGTCGCTTCAAATTCCTCTTCGATGACCGCTTTCACGCCATGATCGCCTGCAAGCTTTGTGAATTCCTCATGACCGCTAGTACCGTAGGAATTAGCTACATTAAGCCAGGCCACTTTTTTAATCCCCTCTTTTTCTAAATATTCAAGCAATTTAGGAATGACAACATCATCTCCCTGTGCCGTTTTAAACGTCCACTTACGCGGTGATTTGTCATCCGGGTTATTTACTTGCTTGCTGGCTGCCAGCGAAAGATATGGAATGCCTGCTTTTTCAACCAACGGTATCATGGCTAGACTGTTGCCGCTAATTGTTCCCCCGATAATTGCCGTTACCTTTTCTTGCTCAATTAATTTCTTTGTGGCAAGGACTGCTTCATTTTGATCTGACTTTGAATCGATGGAAATCAGTTTAATTTTCTTTCCGTCAATCCCGCCCTTTTCATTCAGTTCATCAACGATCATTTTTATCGTTTCCTCTTCGCCTTTCCCAAGTGGTGAAGCGCTTCCAGAAGCATCAATTACACTGCCAATCTTGATTTCTCCGCCTGAGTCTTTTCCATCCCCTGATGCAGAATCAGCGTCTCCCCCACTGCATGCAGCAAGGAACACCATCATGATTGATGTTAACAGCGCTAACATTCTTTTCTTCATTTCCTTCTCTCCCTTCAAACTTACAGCATCCTTCTAGGTCTAAAGTAGTTGAATTGCATTCGTAAAGTGTGGGAAGGAAAGCCGTTCTTTCTTTATAAAGTAAAGCTGATTTAATCATCGTAATATCATAAGTTAAATCAGCTTTCTTTTTTTGTTATACTTTTGGAGAAATTTAATAGGTAAGGAAATATAGCCTGGTTTATTTGAAAACCTTTCCATATCATCCTTTAAACGTAATAATATATTAAAAAAAGCGCGATGACAAGACAATTTTCATGAAAATATTAAATTTTCTGACATGTTATTTTATAACATTTAAAAGTTGTTCGTTACTCCAAACGTTATATACTATCATCCCTCTTTTTCTCTTTGCTTCACTTATTTTAAGATATTCTTTCCTCTTTCATTCATTCCGTCTCTCTAACTATTTCGACCCACTCAAATGACTCCTTTTTATTCATTTCCGCAGGAGAAATCGACTTCTCGCCTATCCACGGGCGATATTTATGAATAAAAAGCAGTAATTTACTACAAAAATCCTAATTAATTGAGTATATAATAAGATATAATTTATTGTAGCTAAGATGGAAAATAAGCTGAATGAAGAAGGGGTTGGTTAGATGACGTTATTACATGAAGTACTGTCCTATAACAAAAAGTTCGTGAATGATAAAATGTATGAAGAATTTACAACAGATAAATTCCCTGATAAGCGTGTGGTCATTTTAACTTGCATGGATACGCGTCTGGTAGAATTAGTTACTAGAGCGATGAATTTTAGAAATGGCGATGTAAAAATCGTCCGCAATGCTGGAGCTATCGTTAATCATCCATTCGGAAGTATTATGAGAAGCTTGCTTGTAGCCGTCTATCAGCTGCAAGCAGATGAAGTATTAGTCGTTGGTCATCACGATTGCGGGATGAGTACGCTATCAAGTGATGTGATTCTAACTGCGATGAAAGAACGGGGCGTGAAAGAGGAAAAAATTGATACGCTCCGTCATGCTGGTATTGATGTAGATCATTGGCTTGAAGGATTCAGCAGTGTTGAAGAAAGTGTGAAGCACAGTGTCGATATGGTAAAGCAACACCCTCTCATGGTAAATGAAATTCCTGTGCACGGGCTTGTCATTGATCCTGAAACAGGAAAGTTAGATCTGGTTGTGAATGGATATGAAAAAGAAGCAGCTCTTTAAGGGTTGCTTCTTTTTCATATTATTGGCGGACATTTGTTTTCTTCCTTGTTCGTCTGACTGCTGTATTCCCCCTTCTTATCAAGCTTCGCACGTTGACAGACAACTACTTAAGAATTTAGGCTCTTGTACTCTGAGAAAGGTAGAAAACAAACCCTATATTTAAATTATCATTGCCGAAACTAATATAATTAGTTAATATATTAATTATATTAGTAATAGTTGGGAGTTTGATAAAAATGAAGATAACAAAGGCTGGTACATTGTTTCAATTGACTTTTATGCCCCACATTTTTCCTGTTAATTGTTATTTAGTTGAGGAAGAAACTGAACTTACACTCATCGACGCAGCTCTTCCCTATAGTGGAAAAGGGATTATGCATGCTGCTAAAATGATTGGCAAGCCAATCACAAAAATGATGATTACACATGCCCACGATGATCATGTGGGGGCACTGGATACTTTAAAGGAAGCAATGCCTAATGTTCCTGTCTTCATTTCTTCAAGGGATTCTTTATTGTTTGATGGTGATATCCGTCTTATGGAAAATGAAGCAGACAGTCCGATTCGCGGAGGAGTCCCCAAAAGGCTAAAAACCCGTCCAGATTCCCTTCTTCAAGAAGGAGAACGGGTTGGCTCATTGGAGATCGTATCTTCCCCTGGGCATACCCCTGGTTCCATTTCCCTTTTTGATATTCGAAATCGCAGCCTAATTGCTGGTGATGCCCTTCAAACAAGGGGAGGGATGGCAGTAGCCGGAATGATTAGACCATCCTTTCCATTTCCGGCATTCGGCACTTGGGATAAGGCGACAGCGCTTGAAAGTGCTAAAAAGCTAAAAAACCTTCGTCCCGGTCTGCTCGCTGTAGGGCATGGCAAAATGCTGGAACAGCCGGAAGGTTTAATAAATAAAGCCATTATTAAGGCAGAACAAAAATTACATCAATTCTCTTAAGAGGTGAACATACCATGTCTCCCCGTATGAAATTAGATTTGTCTGTTGTTTTGCAAAAAGCAGTTGAGCTCATTGACGATAACGGGCTCGAACAACTGTCCATCGGCGTGCTAGCAAAAGAATTACAAGTGCGTCCTCCCTCCCTCTACAACCACATTAACGGATTAGATGAGTTAAAACAGAAGCTGGCGATCCATGGCATAAAGTCACTGTACGAGTGCATGCTGCAAGCGGCGGTGGGCCGTTCAGGAGACGAGGCAATCAGAGCGCTTAGCCAAACTTATATAGAATTTGTAAGAACACATCCCGGGCTTTATGAAGCTGCTACCCGATTTCCTGATCCTGAAGATCGTGAACTGCATCAAGCACAGCAGGCTATCGTTAAACTTGTCGTTAAAGTTCTTCAGGCATACAACTTGAAGGAAGATACTGCTATTCACATGGTTAGAGGACTACGAAGCATTTTGCATGGCTTTACTTCGATTGAACAAATGGGCGGATTCGCGATGTCATTAGATATCGATCAAAGTTTCTCTATTTTAATTGATACTTTTATTGAAGGGATTCATTTAATGGCTGTGAAAGAGAACGAATAAGTCTCTGTGAAAAAATAAAAATATAGCTAGTTAAACAAGCTGATTTCTTTTGCGATTATATAAAAAGAGAACATGCTAAAGCACTTAGTGAAGACACCGAACCACTAAAAAGCTTTTTCATGTTCTCTTTTTATTCTTTATAAGATTAAAGCTCTATTTTCAAAGGTGTATATAACGAGTTACAAAGTTCTTTTAACTTCTCCATTGCATCTGTTTCTATAGCTATTAAAAAGCAAGTAGCCGGTCCTGCAGACTTGCTGACATCAAGAGAGCAATGAATATTTTCTGCTTGTAGCTCTTCATTGCCACTCAGTTTTCTCATTTCATAAGCAATTCCTTTTGAACCAACAGGCCAAATACTGCGCAATCCTTCTACTTGAAGAATTTGCCGAAATAATTGCAGGGGAGCAACAGATTCCGGTTCAGCCAGCACTTCCGGACCAACGAGTGGTTTTCCAATAACTCCGTAACAGACCTCTTTCTCGTCAAAGGGACTCATTTTTCTTAAATGACGGCCAATCATTACAATGCTGACAGCGGACTCACCCATAACAAAATTTGTTTCTGTACTCCCTGTTATGTCAACGGTGCATCCCGCTTCACGGGCTGCCCGTTCCACTCCAGCCGTCAGCTCCCTCCAGGCTGATTCCCCTGCAAAGTTTTGAAGCACTGCTGCAAACGGCTCTCCACCCGCTGCCAAGCACTCCATGAGTGCCACACGCGCGGAAAAATAACCGACTGTTTCATAGTCTGCCTTTACGGCGTCACCTGGCTTCTCACCAACTGAACCACTGTTATCCGCAGCAATGACTAATTCATTGGCATAGATCACATCCCGCTTCACGCCTGTACACCGCCAAAGTGCTTCTCAAATAACATTTTCAGGCGGGGCAAAGCCACCCAGGCAAGCACCCCATTTAAAGCTGAGGCAATGAGAAGGGAAGGAAGCATCGCAATATAGAATCCCCAGCTCATGAAAAAGATAAAAGGGAATGGAAGAACAAGTCCATTGACCAAAACAAACATGATAATAGCTACTACTCTTTTATTCGCCTGGTGAATTTTAGCGAACAGCCAAACGGCACCTGCCATTTCAGCAGCGATGAGCAAGTGGAAAGGCCCCATTGGCATCCCTCCAGTCAATGCTGAGATCAAATGGCCAAAAGCAGCAGCGAGTGCACCCGGCCCCGCACCGAGAAGACCGGCCGCAAGGAGCGCTGGAAAAGAATCCAGCGCTATACTTGTCACAACTGCTGGTACTTTGATCATCCCGCCTACAACCGAAAGGGCGGTGAATAAAGCGAGCCAGGAAATCTTTTTACTGCTCACTTCTTATCTTCCTTTCTTTTTCCATCGCGAAAGACCTTTGCACTGCGAATATACTCTACATCCTTAACACCAAGCCGGAAGTTAATCACGCGGGCGATCGCAAAGAAATAGTCAGAGAGACGGTTTAAGTACTGGAGAGTAACCGGATGAATGCCTTCCTCCTCACGCATGAGGGCAACCACAAGCCGTTCTGCGCGGCGCGTTACCGTGCGGGCGATATGGATGGAAGCAGAAGCTTTTGACCCGCCTGGCAAAATGAATCGCTCCAGCTCTGGTGCTTCTTTAATATAATCATCAATTTTCTTTTCCAGCTCACTGACGGATTCCGGTTGCAGCTTCCATTCCCGTTTTCCAGCGACCGTCGCTAAGTCTCCCCCGCAATCAAACAGCTCGTGCTGGATCGTTTCCAAATCAGCGAGAATATCCGTGAATTTCTCCTTGCTTGCTTCAAGTTCCGCCATTGCCTGGCCGACAAAGCAGTTGGCTTCATCCACTGTACCGTAGGCTTCTACACGCAGATGGTCTTTTCCAACGCGGCCTCCAATAATACTTGTTTCTCCTTTGTCTCCCGTTCGTGTATACAGTCTCATATTTCTTCCCCCTCATTTTTAATGATTTGCGGCAAACCATACCATACTTGAATGACTCGGCGAGCCTGTTTCGCGGCGTCCTGAAAGCACCAGCCTGCGGCATCCCGCCACATTCGGTCAAATGCATTTGCCGGTACAATGCCTTTTGTTATATCTGTGCCGATAAGAACCACTTGCCGGCTCTCCTCTTCCTTTTCCCATTCCAACCAGCCGGCCAGCTCTTTATTCCATTCTATGCGGGCCGCTTCTGGATCTTCTTCTTTCTCGATGAGCCGGCGGACGTGCCGTTCAATGCCTTCCAATATCACAACTGACTCCGTCCACTCTTCTGTCTTATCCGTTTCATAAAATGAGTGCCAGTTATGCGCTTTTTTCTCCAGCCCGTAACTTGTCTTTACCCATTGCTTTTTGCCGTTGAAGGCACCACCTGTAACGAGATGCATCTTTCGCCCCTCCTTAATGCAGAAAGCGAGCCGGCCAATTCATAGCCGTGTCCATTTTCTATTTTCCATTCCCAAAATTCTTTTCTGTCAGGTGCTAGTTCTGTCAGCAAATAACGAATGACGCCTCCGTGGGTAACGATAGCTGTGCGTTTTAAGTTATATTGATCCAGGACCTCTAACCATTTCTTCCATGCTTCCCTAATCCGGTCTCCAAACTGCCTATAGTTTTCTCCCTCCGGCAGCGGACTGGAGAACGGGTTTTGTAGCCAAGCTTTGTATTCCTCTAAATGTTCCAGCTCCTGATGAGTTTTTCCTTCCCAGCAGCCGAAATTCAGCTCGCGAAATTCGGGCCAGACATCAACCCGGTTATCTGGAAAAAAAATCGCAGCCGTATCTATGCAACGCTGTAGATCGCTGGCTATCACCTTTTCGTAGGAAGGGAGATCGAGCTTAAGCTGCTCCAGCCCTCTTTTTCCAGCTTCACTCAAGGCTGAATCCGTCCAGCCACTAAAGGCCCTTTTTTCATTATCTGCCGTTACGCCATGCCGATAGAGACCAATAACCACAAAATCGTCCATAAAAGTATTTCCGCTCCTTCCAAGCTGGCACCAAGCAAATCTCCCGTGATGCCGCCAAAGTGTTTAAGTGCGCCCCGGCGGGCCAACAAGAAAAACAAATAAGCCATAGCGATGAGCAGCAGCAACACAGAAACGCTTCCGGTTATAAAGATGAAAACCAATCCGACGGCGGCGGCCCAGAAGCTATAGGTGAGCGCAAGACGCGGATCTTTTCCCTGTTGAAAAAAATAAGCAATGCCCTCCTCCTTTGCCGGCTTTACCCCATTTAGCAGAAGGCCGGTTATCATTTGGCTGTAAAAAGGAATGAGGACAACCAAAGGAAGAAGCGCATGGTTTCCAAATAAAAAAATTTCATAGAAGAAAAGGAAACGAGCAGCCAGTAGCACAATGAGCGAAAGTACCCCAAACGCACCGACACGTGGATCTTTTAATATTTCAAGCCGCTTATCAATATCCCGGTAAGAAAAAAAAGCATCGCTCGTGTCAATCCAGCCATCCAGATGGAGCCCGCCTGTCCAGATGATCGGCAGCAGCCAAAAAAGAAAAGCATTGCCGAGAGGAGAGAATGGCGACCACTCGAGTAAAAGCCAAAAAACACTGCCAAATACAAGGCCTTTCACTAAACCGAGGAGCGGAAACATTCGCAAGGCTGCTTGTAAATGACGGGCGTCCACCGGCAACTCCCGATGGACGGGTACTGCAGAAAAAAATTGCATGTTCAATAAAAAGCCATTGATATAAGCTCTCCCTTTCATCCGATGCTTTCCTTCTCTGCTTCGCTAACAATTGAAATAAACTTTTCCCAATCAAGATGCTTTTGTAAATGGGCAGCCAGTTGATTATATGTTTCTTCCTTGCTGTTCATCATTTCTTGTTCTTCCAGCTGTAGTTTTTTCGTCGGAGGGGACAAAGCATCCTCTTCTTCCAGCTGGTGATCAGCTAAATAAGGAAGAACAGCCAGAACAGGAATGCCAGTACGCGCTTCCAGCCATTGTTTTCCCTCATCAAATAGCAATGGATCTCCATGAAATTTATTAATGATTATTCCTTTCACGCGGCCGCGCTCCTGCGGCTCAAGCAGATCAAGCGTGCCGACAACACTGGCAAACAAACCGCCTCGCTGCACGTCAGCAACTAATATGACCGGCACATCAGCTAGTTCAGCCACTTTCATATTGACAACTTCCCGCTTCTTTAAATTCATTTCTACCGGGCTGCCCGCCCCTTCGATAACGAGGAAATCCGATAGTTCACGAAGCTTCGCCAACGAATGCTGGATCGTTTCTACCGCCTTGCTATAATACTGTTCACGATACTTCATACCTGAAATCACTTCTAACCGCTCGCCGAGCCAAACAACTTCTGAGCGGCCTGGTTTAGCCGGCTTTAATAAAATTGGATTGATCTCTGGCAGCGGCTCCAACCGGCAAGCTTCAGCCTGCAGCACTTGCGCTTTGCCCAGCTCCTTGCCGTCCTCTGTTATATAAGCATAATTTGTGACGTTTTGAGATTTGAAGGGGGCTGGTTGAAATCCTTTTTGAAGAAGCAACCGGCATAGTGCAGTTACGATCAGACTTTTTCCAACATCAGAAGCAGTTCCTTGAATCATAATTCCTCTCATACTTTCAATCTCTCCTTCTTTACAAGCGGACATCCATGCTCGACGAGCACAGCAAGTGCCGCTTCGTTTATCAGCCATTGATGTAGCTCACCCAATGCTTTAGCATAGTAAAATACAAGCGAGCTGCCGAGCAGCTCATAGGCCAGTTCGTTTGAGACGATAATAACTGCGCCTGCTGATTCTCTAATCTGATCGATTCCCGTTCGAATATTGTGCGTAACACTCATATGAAAGTTCGGGTCTGCCCACTCTTCTTCCTTTGTATTACCTGCAAACCATTCATTCGTTAGCAATGTTGTCAAGCAGTCAATCAATACGGTGTCTTGTTGTGTAAAGCGCTCGGATAAAGTTTCAATTCGAACAGGCTGCTCCCACGTCGTCCATTCCTTCCCTGACGCTTTTCGCTCCCGTTGATGGGAGCAGACGCGGGCGGCCATTTCTTCATCGGTTATCTTCCCGCACGCTACATAATGAAGGGCTCCTTTTAATCTCTCAGCCTCCAACACAGCGTGTCTCTCTGCTTCTTTGCTCTTCCCACTGCGTACACCGCCAACAATAAGGGTTAATTCTGCTTTTTCCATTGTAGCAGCGCCTCTTTCAGCTTGTTATTTTCTTTTTCCGTCTTTATCGCTGCTCTTAGCCACTTGCCTTCAATCCCGGGATAATTGTATGTATGGCGCAGAACAATTCCCTGTTTTAGCAGAAACAAAAAAAGCGGTTCCTGGTCTTCAAGCAAAGGGTCTCTGAGCAAATAAAAATTAACGACAGACCGGGTAAACCGGAATCCCTCTTCCTCCAGAAACTCAAGCATTCTTTTTCGTTCTTCGGTGATTTTCTCCCGCGACCATTCAACGAACGAAGAATCGGCTAATACAGCTTCTGCTGCCCTCAAGGCAAGGGCATTTACATTCCAATGGGGGCGGAATCGGGCAATTTGCAAAGCTAAGGCTTCGTCAGCAAGCAGATAACCGATCCTCAAGCCGGCAATCGCATACATTTTCGTCAGTGATCTTAGAATGAGCAAGTTTGGGTAATCCTTAATGAAACGAGCCACTGTGACGGAGCCGGCAAAGTCATAAAACGCTTCATCAATGACAACACAACAGCCACTCGAAGCAAGGCTGTCTAACAATTCAATGATCTCCCTTTCGGAAAAAGCGATGCCGCTCGGATTGTTCGGTGTGCAAACAAAAACAGCCGCTGCTCCTTGAGCCTTAGTCGTTAATTCATTGATTGGCAGAGTATGATCTTTATTGGTGAAAACATAATCTATTTCGCAACCATACACCCGGCAGGCTGCTTCATATTCAGAGAATGCCGGCTGAACGATGACAACTCTCCGTCCGCGCCACAGCTGGCCGAGAAACTGAATCACTTCAGCTGCACCGTTTCCTAACACGACCTGTTGTTCATTCACTCCGTTAAGACTGGCAATCTGTTTGGTTACCATTTTACCGTAAGGATCCGGATAATCAGAAACGGCGGATAACCAGCTGGACCAATTATCCTTAATGCTTGGCGGCGGGCCGTATGGATTTACGTTAACGCTAAAGTCTATCAAAACGTCCGGCTTCTTCATTTGTAAGCTTTCATATAGATGGGCTGGATTAGAGCCATGTGCGGGCCATTTCATAAATGACACCTCCTATCCACATCATCAGTAAAAATAAAAGAGAGGACCGTTCCATAATCCGATTAGTGAGCAGGATATGCTCTGCTGTTTTTTGCTTTAAAGGTTCTCCCATTTCAGCGCGATGGGAAACACGGCCTTTATATCTATTTATTCCGCCAAGCTCGATGCCGAGCAAACCGGCAACAGCGGCCTCACACCAGCCGCTATTTGGGCTTGGATGCTTTTTCGCATCACGGCGGACAATCTGCCATACTTGTTTTTTAGAATAGTTGCTTTCGGGAAAAGATAAGACCATTAACAAGCTCGTTAAGCGGGCTGGCAGCCAGTTAACGAGATCATCCAGACGAGCAGATGCCCAGCCGAATTGTCCATATCGATCATTTTTATAACCGACCATTGAATCACATGTGTTAATTGCCCGGTAGATCATCGCCCCCGCAGCTCCTCCGATAAGTGCCCAAAAAAGCGGAGCCGTTACCCCATCGCTTGTATTCTCGGCAACGGTCTCGATGGCTCCCCTTGTAATTTCCCCTTCATCGAGATGCTCTGTATCCCGACCAACAATATAGGAAAGCTTCATTCGCGCCTCCTCCATATCCCCTTTTTGCAGCGGTTCATACACACTTATCCCCGCCTCTTTTAAGCTGCGGCAAGCAATGGCCGAAGCAATCACTGCGGCCTCCGCTGCTACTCCAGCAGCCGGGTGAAGAGAATAAAAGCAGAAAATGAACAAATAGCTGAGGCTTCCCGTAACAATGAGCACGATAACAAGCATAATGACTCCTTTTCTCCGCCTGGCAGTTCCTTGATTGAGACGCTTTTCCAAAAAGTAAATAAGGGAGCCTATCCAGCGGACTGGATGCGGAAGATGAGGCGGATCTCCGACTAGGCGGTCAATGAAAAAAGCAAGCGTAGCAGCCAGAAGATGATAAATCATGTACTCCTCTCTCCTGTTCTGTTATTCTCCAAGGCTTCTATCGTACATTCATACACCGCTTTCCCGATCGCCTGTCCAAGCGGAGAAATCGTACCGGCAAATGCCTGATGCGCCCCGCGCTGGGTGGCGGCAATCAGGACGCTGTCAGTAGAGGTGCCTGTTGCCTGGGAATTCGTTAGCGGATCTTTTACTTCCTTATCGAATAGAGCCTTTACTTTTGCTTCTGTTGCCGTCATCACTGACTGAACAAACGCTTCCTCTGATAAATGGCCATTCGCAAATACCCATGTATTAATCGTACCCGGCAAAAAAGCCCGATTATGTTCTACAGCACGCGAAACATCAACGGCATTGCCGACCCCGGCTGTAACAACTGCAAGAACCGAAATATCTTCTACTTGCACAAACCGGCAGGCTGCCGTATGAAGATGAACAGCTGTCATCATTCCCACAGTTTCGTTAATATCAAAGTGATAGCGCTTTAGAAACTCTTTCATGTCTTCCTTATAAGAGTCATGCCAATAGTTTTTATCTACGTGGCGGTTCACAAAACTGCGATGCCATCCCCAGCCAGCACCGATTACTCCTGCCGATAGTGTTTTTAACGGAATCGGAGCTTCAAGTGTAATATATTCATCAGTTCTCTTGATGCATGCTTGGTCCACTCGCACTTCCACTTCTTCCTCAGCTGTTTTTTCAGGAAGAATACTCATCTGCGGCTTCGGCACTTCTGGATGGGGACGCTGATGAATAGCCGTTTTATATACTTGTTGAACCGGCTCCTCTTTCAACACTTCGCTCGGAATACCAAGACCGTGCCTCTTTCCCTCTTCCATAAGCAGCAATCTGTCACAATAAAGAGAGGCGAGATTTAAATCGTGAAAAATGGAGATAACAGTTAATCCTGTTTCATTCGCCATTTTCTTTAATAAATCAAGCAGTTCTTTTTGAAAAGATAAATCCAAATGGTTTGTTGGTTCATCCAACAGCAAAATTTCCGGTTCCTGGGCAAGGGCCTGAGCGAGAAAGACGCGTTGACGCTCGCCGCCAGACAATTCCTCGATGGAAGCTTCCGCAAATTGCTTTGTGCCCGTTTGCTCCATCGCCTTGATAACAGCCCGCTCATCTTCTTCTCTCCATACTGGAAAGATGCCGCTTTGATGTGCATAGCGCCCGAGAGAAACTGTTTCTTTTACAGTGTACGAAAAGGCTTGCGGGGTCATTTGTGGAAGAACAGCAAGCCGTTTAGCCAGTTCTTTTGGTGTATAATCTGTCATTTTTTTGCCTTCTATTTCTATGGAACCACTGCTTATAGGGACAATGCCGCTTATCATTTTTAACAGCGTTGTCTTGCCGCTTCCATTGGGACCTAAGATGCCAAAAAGCTCTCCTTTTTGGACAGAAAAAGACAATTTACGGACGATAAGCTTGCCGTCATAGCCGCCGCTAAGCTGTTCTATCTCGATCATGCTGTTCCCCTTCCTTTCCTGTGCTTGCGAAGCAGAATGATAGCGAATACCGGTGCACCAATAATAGAAGTAATAACACCAATCGGTAATTCAGTCGGAGAAATAATTGTGCGGGCTACCAAATCAGCCAGAATTAAAAAGCCAGCGCCTGCAAGCATGGACAGCGGCAGTAAATGGCGGTGATCCGGCCCCCAAATTAAGCGGATAAAATGAGGGATGACCAATCCGACGAAACCAATAGTTCCTGAAACAGCTACAGCTGCTCCTGTTAATACCGAGCCGGCAACTAGCACGATCATTTTTTTTCGACGGACATTCACACCTAAATGCTGGGCTTTCTCTTCGCCGAACGACATCGCATTTAATTCAGCCGAGTGGATAATTAACAGTAAAGTGCCCACCAAAAAAAAGGGCAAAATAAGTTGAATATAATCCCAGCCTCTCATTGATACACTCCCAAGCAGCCATCCGATAATTTGCCGCAATTCCTCACCGGTCAAAGCAATCATTAGTGAGATCAACGCACCTAAAAAAGAGCTAAAAATAATCCCTGTTAGAATGATAGTTTCTACTTTAAGTGACCGTTCAATCGCCTGGGCGAACAAAACAACGATGAAAATGGTTATAATCGAAGTCACAATACTAACAACGGGCAGGGTAAATCCGGAAAGCCAAGGGAGCTGCATATTAAAAAACAGCACCATAACAGCGCCTGCGGAAGCACCCGAAGATACACCGAGTGTATAAGGGTCTGCCAGAGGATTACGCAGCAGCCCTTGAAAAGCAGCACCCGCTACCGCTAGAGAGGCTCCTATAAGACCGGCCAACAATACTCTCGGAAATCTGATCTTCCACACGATGTTATCAAAAGAGGAATCGACTCCCTCAAGCGGCGTTCCAAAAAAATGATGGGATAATAAGAAAGCGATATCCCGAAACGGAACTTGGATCGTTCCGATCGAGATACCTGCAAATACAGCCGTAATAAAAAAAGCCAAAACTAACAAGTAAGCCGAGCTTTTATTTCTTAAAAACATCTGGATAGATCGCTTCGGCAAGTTCTTCTACTCCTTCAACAAGACGCGGGCCTGTTCGGTTGACGAGGTCAGCATTCACATCATGGACATCCTTGTTTTTAACGGCAGTCATGTTTTCCCATCCTTTGCGGCTGAGTACCTCTTCAATCGGTTTTTTTGTGTAGTAGCCATGCGTAGTAATGATTACGTCAGGATTCTTCTTGATAATCGCTTCCTCTGTCATTTGCACCCAGCCCTTCTGATCGGCAGCGGCATTTTTCGCATGAATCAGATCAAGCATTTCCTGCATAAATGTATTTTTTCCTGGTGTGAAAATGTCTGGAGCCGGTGATACTTCAATAAATACACTTTTTTCTTCTTCTTTTTTAATAGTTTTCGCTTTTTCCTCGATTTTTGATAGACCGTCTTTCATTTCTTCTACTACGTCTTCTGCTTTTTCAGTTGTTCCTGTCGCCTTGCCGATCATTTCAATTGAGTCGTATACTTGATCAAAATTTTGGGCATCATTAACGACAAGTACATCGATTCCCGCTTCTTCCAGTTGCTTCAATCCCTCTTTTGAGTTGTGGGCACTGGAACCATGTGCCAATACGAGATCCGTATCAAGCCCAATGATTTTTTCAATGTTATACTCCATGCCGCCAACTTTTTCTTTGGCGTTCACCTCTTTCGGGTAATTGTCGTTGTCTGATACCCCGACAATTTCATCACCTAAATCGAGTTTATAAGCAATTTCGGTATTGCTCGGAATAAGAGAAACAATTCGTTTCGGTTTTTCTTCAATAACGACATCTTTTCCTTCCGCATCCTTTATCGTTACCGGAAAGGCTGCTTGTTGACTCTCTTTTGGCTGATCTGCTTTTTCTTCTTTTCCAGTTTCTGCTTTATCCGTTCCGCAGCCGGCAAGCAGGCCAGCAGCCAGTACGAAGGATAATGTGTACTGAGATAATTTGTTCATGACTTTCTCTCCCTTTGCTTCTTAAAAATATCCACAAAAAAACACCTCTACGCGATGGAGAGATGCAGTGAAAAAGGGCCAAACAGGTACATTGAACCAGGAAGCCGCTTTTACACCACCCTATCCGCGTAGGTTATTGGTGCTCTAAACCAGGCAGGTTTTCTGGCTTGTGAAATAAATAAATTTCACTTACAGTGGCGGGACCGCGCTGGATTTCCACCAGCTTGCCCTTTTAAAAAGCTTTTTGTTCAGCTTTACCTGATTAAATATATGTAGTTTTCCGCTTAGCCTCATTATACACAAAAAAAACTTTACTTTCATAAATTTTTAAAACGGTTCGCAGCTTTTCTAAAAATTCGTTTCTATTCTCTGCAGAAAATAAATTTTCTTATCATATAAGACCTTTATGTTTTAGACAGGACAAAAGTGGAATAGGATAAATAAAAAGAAAGGAGCGGCTAAAATGAATCTTGCAACTTTAATCGGGTTAGTTGTCCTACTGCTTTGCATTGCGCTTATTTTAGTTTACTTTCTTCGCCAGGCATTTGACTCCTCTGATACAAGCCGGATAGACGCTCTTCCTGAAGACGACGCGTACTTAAACGATCGCGACTCAACACATGACCGTAACTTATAGCCAAATAAAATGACAACATGACATACGAGCAAACATCTGTTTAAAAACAAGATCGTTTGCCAGCAGAACTATATAAAAACATCCATCCCGATGAACGGGAGGATGTTTTTTATTATTTAGTATGAACCTTCACATTCAGCGTTTCCACAATGGCTTGCTTTATAATTTGAAGCATTTTAGTCAGCTCCTCGTAGCTGGAAGCTAGCGGCGGCATAAAAACGATCGTGTCACCAAGCGGTCTCGTCAGCATCCCCAATTCACGCATTCGCAATGTTGCCCGATAAGCCATTCTCTCTTCAAACGGAAAAGGTTCTTTGGTCTTTTTATCTTTCACTAGTTCAATTCCGCACATTAAACCAAGCTGTCGAATCTCACCGACGTGTGGCAGTTCATTTATTTCAGCCATCAACCTCTCAACATATTCTGCTTTTTTAGCAGCTTGCTCAACAAGCCCTTCTTTTTCGAAAATATCAAGATTGGCCAAAGCTGCTGCACAGCCGAGCTGATTGCCCGTATAAGAATGTCCATGGAAAAAAGTTTTCATTTCGGTATATTCCCCGTAAAATGCCTGGTATACTTCTTCTGTTGTTAATGTAGCTGCAATCGGTAAATATCCACCGGTAATTCCTTTTGCCATTGTCATGATATCTGGCAAAACACCTTCATGTTCCACAGCGAACATTTTTCCCGTGCGCCCAAATCCAGTCGCCACCTCATCCACAATAAAAAGCACATTAAACTTTCGACAAAGCTGTTCAAGCTCCTTTAAGTACCCGACTGGCATGATGTGCATACCACCCGCCCCCTGTACCATCGACTCAACAATTAGTCCGGAGATCTGTTCATGATTCTTTTCAAATAAGTCATGTATTTCTGAGAGTGAATCTTCTTTAGCCGTTTGTTCATTGCCGGAAGGATGCCATTTTGCTGACGGGAAGGGGAGGGCGAATGAATGGAACATTAATGCGCTGTACACGCGGTGATAAATGTCGATTGAGCCCACGCTGATCGCACCGACTGTATCGCCGTGATAACCGTTTGTCAATGTGACAAACTTTGTTTTTTCAGTCCTGCCTTTATTTTGCCAATATTGGTACGCCATCTTTATGGCTATTTCCACTGACTCTGCTCCGCTGTCCGAATAAAATACGCGTGTTAAGTTTTCCGGAGAAATCTGGATAAGTTTCTCAGCCAACTGAATGGATGGCACATTTGCCGCCCCAAGTAAGGTTGAATGGGCAATTCGTCCAAGCTGCTCTTTCACCGCCTCATCAATTTCTGGACGTCGGTGACCGTGTACATTTAGCCATAAGGAAGAATAGCCATCGAAATATTCATTGCCGTGGATGTCTCTTAGCCGGATACCTTCGCCGCTCTCTATAATAAGGGGAGCTTCTTCGTAATCCTTCATTTGTGTAAAAGGAAGCCACATATGCTTTTGACTAATTTCATATAAACGTTTTGTATTCACTGTTAATCCCCTCCATCAGTCTATCAAACTTCCAATCCCTCACAATTTCAGAACGATAACGGCTCTCCCTAAGAGAATAATCAATATCTTTTATAAATGGAATATGTCCAATGATAGGCAGTCCCGACAGTTCATGAATGACCCGGAAGTTATCCCGCTCTATGCTTTTCTCTCCGGGCACTGTACTCGAAAATACGACTCCAGTTATTGGCAACCCTCTCTTTTGGATAGCTTCTATCGTCAGTATCGTATGATTAATCGTTCCAAGTCCTGCCCTGGCGGCAATCACTACCGGTAATCCCGTTTCCTCCATCACATCAACCATACACCTGCCTTTCCTATTCAGTGGCACGTATAATCCGCCTGCCCCTTCAACAAGCAAAAGTGTCGATTTGGACGCACGTCTTCTAATTTCCTCTATAATTACTTGTTCATCAATAATTGCTGCTTCTTCCTCAGCTGCCAAATGAGGAGAGCTTGCTTTTTTGAATAAATATGTATATAACCTTTCTCCTCTCGTTTCTGGAAGCAGATGATACATTTCAGCATCTGGTGCTTTCCACTCACCATCTTTCCATTCAGCTCCACTCTGTATCGGCTTATATGGCCTGGCTGGCACTTTCCTTTCGATTAATCCATGAGCAAGTAATAATGTCGCAATGGTCTTGCCTGCATCTGTATCCGTTCCTGCAATAAAGATTCCGGGCATATCATGTACTCCTCCCTTCGACTTAAGTAAACCTTATTTACAAAAATGTTAACATATGAAAAAATGATAAACAATTATATTTTTAAAGGAGGAAAAATTAATGAAGGCCTATGAGGTTGTAATTTGTGCTCTTTTTGCGGCGCTTATGGCCATCGGTGCGAACGCCTCATCTTTTTTAATAATTGGTGGCGTACCTGTTACCCTGCAATTAATGTTTGCCATTATAGCCGGAGGATTGCTCGGCAGCCGACTTGGCTCTTTATCGATGGCCGTCTATCTGTTTATCGGGCTTGCGGGTGCACCGGTATTCGCTCAGTTTAAAGGAGGTCCTGCAAGCATTTTCAGCCCGACGTTCGGATTTATTCTCTCTTTTATTGTAGTAGCTTACATCGCTGGAAAGCTGCTCATAGACCCACATAAAAAAACAAGTTACCTGTATACCGGTGTAGCTTCTATTCTTTTCAATTACTTAATTGGCACCAACTATATGTACGCTGCGTTCAGGTGGTGGACCGAAGCTCCAGAAGGCTTCAGTTATTCAATGGCCTGGTCATGGATGGCTGTCTATCTTCCATTGGACATCGGGGTGACGGTTCTCTCTCTTTCTGTCCTTCCTAAAATCCGTTCAGCATTAGGCCATCAAAGCGCTCCGGTCGTAAAGGAATAAAGTGCATTTTCCCTCGGTATTATTCATAAAGTTTCTTTTTTTGTGTATAGTTTATGTATTGTCACAATTTAGGAGAGAGAATAATGAAGATAAGGGAATGGGATCATAGCTTAAAAGTTCGTTTGATCGGGGAAAGCATCATGAATATTACCTTTTGGATGTTTTTCCCTTTCCTCGCTATTTACTTTGCGGATGAGTTTGGAAAAGGGAAAGCTGGGCTCCTCCTGATCCTTTCGCAATTATTTTCTGTGATTGCTAATCTGACTGGCGGCTATTGTGCAGACCGGTTCGGCAGAAAGCGAATGATGGTATTATCTTCTTTTGGCCAAGGACTTTCCTTTCTGCTTTTTGCTTTTGCCAATTCGCCGTGGTATGACTCGGCATTTATTGGCTTTTTTGCTTTTTCGATTGCGAGTATATTCGGTTCTCTTTATTGGCCGGCAAGCCAGGCTATGGTAGCCGATGTAGTGGAGGAAAAAGATCGAAGCGATGTATTCGCTGTTTTCTACACTTCTATTAATATCGCTGTTGTCATTGGTCCAATTCTTGGCGGAATTTTCTTTTTCACTTATAGATTTGAATTGATGATCTTTGCGGCATTGACTTGTTTCCTGCTTGCTTTTGTGCTGTTTAAATGGACAGATGAAACAAATCCACGCTCTTCACAATCCATAGAGACAGAAAATAGAAAGTGGTATGATGTGCTTGTTGATCAAGTAAAAGATTACCATGTGATCGTGAGAGACAAAATTTTTATGCTGTTTATTATTGCTGGGGTTTTAAGCGCACAGACCTTCATGCAGCTTGATCTGCTCATCCCTGTCTATACAAAAGAAACGATCGATGTCCAAACGATCTTTTCTTTTGGCGATTGGACTTTATCTATTAACGGCGAAAGAGCGTTTGGGGTTCTTGTCTCAGAAAATGGACTGCTCGTTGCTCTTTTCACTGTCGGCATTTCTAAATGGGTGTCCCGTTTTTATGCAAAAAATGTATTTGCTGTTTCTTCTATTCTATATGCAGTTTCTATGTGGGTATTTGGATTAACTGATTGGTTTTGGGGATTGGTTATAGCCATGGTGATATTTACTCTTGGAGAGCTCTTAATCGTTGGCCTTCAGCAAAGTTTCATTTCAGTCCTGGCCCCTGAACATATGCGGGGACAATATTTTGCAGCGGCTAGCCTGCGCTATACAATCGGCCGAATGATCGCTCCTGCAGCGATCCCATTGACGATTTGGGCCGGCTATTTTTGGACATTCACTATTATTGCCCTTCTTTCTTTAGCAAGCGCGGCTCTCTACTATTATATGTTTATCCTTTACGGTCAACAAAAAGCAGAGTCATCCCCTCGCTAGATAGAAGAGAGCTGCCCACATCTTTTCCAGGGCAGCTCTCTTTTATCATTGGGTTTTTAAAGGTTTTTCGGCAACAACCACCCCATCTTCGTCGGCATACACATAATGACCAGGGACCCATTTTATCTCGCCGAACGTTACGATGAGATTCTCTTCTCCTTCTCCCCGTTTTATACTCTTCAACGGGTTGCTGCCCAAAGCTAATATGCCTATTGTTAATTTTTCCAGCTCAGCTGTATCACGCACACAGCCATTAACAATGACGCCAGCAAGCTTTCTCTCTTGGGCAATTTCCCCTAAACGGTCACCGAGCAGCGCGCATCTTTTTGAACCGCCCCCATCCACTACTAAAACATGCCCCTCTGGAATAGTTTGCAGTGCTCTTTTCACAAGCACATTGTCCTCAAAGACCTTCACAGTAGAAATAGGGCCAGAAAAACGCTTTTTTCCTCCATAAGATTTCAAATCGAGGTAGCAAACACTTAACTCTTTAGCAAAGTCATCACATAAATCAGCTGTTTTTATACCTGTTTCAACCATCATTTTCTCCCCTTCCTTTGTCTTGATAGGTATTCCCTTCGACGCACATCCTCTTCTTTCCTGTTTTCCCTCTTTTTTTTACATGTTTTTATCTATAGGCAGCGGGTATTTATTAAAGTGATGACCCGCATGATCACTAGGAGGATTGAAAATGTCCAACAAAAAAGTCATTGGTTTATGCAGCAGTGAAATTGATGCCATTCGCCGAATTGAAGAATTGAAAGTAGAGGGATATGAGACTGATCAGCTGTACGCTGTCACCAAAGATGCCGACTTTCATTTAATGCTTCAAAACCGATCAGGAGCGACAGTCACTTCTGCCGGGCCATCGATCACCGAGAAAGTGAAAGCCATATTTTCAAAAGAAAAACCTGTAAAAGAGTACCTGCTTGAGTTTGGTTTATCTGAAAAAGACGCGGAGACCTATTACAAAAACGTAGAAGATGATTTGATTTTACTTGTAACTGATGAAGAAGGTGCTGAAGAAACTCTCCATTCTGCTGCTGAAGCGGCTGCGGGATCAGATGAGGCACCTCTTCCTGACAAAGAAGAAGCGGAAAGACGCCAGTTTATTCAGGAGCGACATAAGACAGAGGATAAAACAGACGAATTCCCGGTAGTAGATACCTCTCCTCTTCCGCCTGACCAGCAATCACTTTACAGAAATTACCAGTAAATAAAAGTTTTAATTATATCACAAAGGGTATGTAAAAACCATGGGTCATTAGAACTTTTTATTAGGAGGCTATATTATGAATAACAATAAAAAATTTATCGGCGTTTTTGACAATCAGTCAGAAGTTATTACAAAAATTGATCAACTAAAAGCAGAAGGATACGCAGAAGCAGACATTTATGCGGTCGCTAAAAACGCGGATAATATTTCTATGGTGAGAGGACGTACAGGAGTAGAAGTAGAATCAGCCAATACAGGCGGTTCATGGATGGATAAATTTATGGCTTTTCTATCCGGAGAGGATGAAGTAAGAGGCGGATTAAGAAACATGGGATTAGAGGATACAGAAGTCGATCGTTATTACAATGACATTGACAATGGAAAGATCCTTCTTTACGTAGATAGAGAGTACGATCAACTATATCGTGATCATACTTTAACAGATAGTGCAGATGCTAATCTTGGAGCTAATACTCTCGGTATGAGTGATGTGGCAGCAGATGGCCAGGTAGAAGGCGTCCGCGCTGATAGAGCACCGGAGCTTGATGTAAACAGCCTACATGCAAGTGCAGATTTGAACGATGACTTAACCGATGAACAACGCCTTCGCCTTCGCGAGGAACGCCTTGAAGTAGACAAAGAGCGTATCCAAAAAGGCGAAGTCTACGTGGAAAAAGAGGTCGTAGAAGAGCCACGCACAATTAACGTTAATGTAGAGCGCGATGAGGTGTACGTGGAGCGCCGTCCAGTGAATGATGCTGTTTCCGCACAAGACTCTTCTCCAATTGTTGGTGAGGATGACACCATTCGCATTCCTATCACTGAAGAACGTGTGGAAGTAACTAAGAAACCCGTTGTTTCTGAGGAATTAATTATCGGCAAACGCAAAGTGCAGGACACAGAAACAGTGAGTGACACTGTTAAACGCGAAGAAGCACATATTGCTAAAGAAGGAGATATCGAGGTAGAAGGCCGCGATATGGATGATCCCCTTCTCAACAGATACCATGACGACAATTCAAAGGACCATTTAGATCAACACGATCGTTATTAATAAAAAAACAAATGGTGCCTGTCTTGGGCATAAATTAAAAGAAAACGCTGCTTAATGCAGCGTTTTCTTTTAATTCTGTTGTCTGCTCCACAAAATTTCACGATCAGATGCATAGCAGGAGAAAAGTTTATTTGTCCATGCTCCATGCTTACCGGGAAACCTTTGGCCGTCTATTTGACTAACTGCAGTAATCTCTTGAATGGAGTTCGTAAAAAACACTTCATCCGCCTCTTCCACTTCTATGGGAAGGAACAAACCTTCCTTTACTTCCATTCCGGCTTCTCTTGCCCGGTGCATAATATACTGTCGAGTTACTCCATTTAAAATTCCTGCAGCAACAGCTGGGGTATAAAGCGTGCGCTCCTTTACCCAAAAAATATTGGAAACAACTCCCTCAGCTACATTTCCGGTTTTATTAAGAAAAATCCCTTCTATAGATGGATCGTCTCCTACTTCTCTCTTGCCGGCAATACTGTTTAAATAGTGATGAGATTTCAGCCGCTCATTCAGCTCAGGTGAGTTCCGTCTTGTCGCTAGCCATGTGCCTTTCTTTTCAAGCAGCCCATCAGGTGGTTGAAGCGGTTTTTGAAAAACAATTACATTAGGTGCTTCATAAGCGGCTGTCTGCAAGCCGATTTCACCGTTACCCGCTGAAACATTAAAACGAATATAAGAATGTCTCCATCCATTCACCTGTGATAATTGCTGGAGCAGCTCTGTCGTTTCTATACGGTTAAATTCTTTCTCAATCATTAATGCGCGCAAGCTGCGGTTCAGACGCTCCAGATGATCATCGAGTAAAAAAGGATGATCATTATATATTCGAAAGGTTTCGAATACACCAAGCCCATATAAGAAACCATGATCAAAAGGTGAGATGGCAGCTTGTTCCTTTGATACAATTTCTCCATTGATATAAATAAACACCTTATACCTTCATCCTTGCTTTTCGATAATAGCGAATGAAACTCTGCAGCATTTCTTTCCCGCCATAAGTCATAATGGACTCCGGATGAAATTGTACCCCTTCGATGGGCAGCTCTCTATGACGGATAGCCATAATCTCTCCTTCTTCTGTCCAGGCAGAAACTTCAAAACAACTTGGCAATGTCTCTCTACGCACAATTAACGAATGATAACGGGTAGCTGGAAAGGGATTAGGCAAGCCTTCAAAAATCGTTCGGCCGTCGTGGACCATAGGCGACGTCTTCCCATGCATGAGCCGATCCGCCTGAACCACTTCTCCCCCAAATACTTGGGCGATGGACTGTTGCCCCAAGCACACGCCAAAGATAGGGATTTTACCGGCAAATGCACGAATGGCTTCTAAGCTGACTCCTGCTTCGTTTGGTGTACAAGGACCTGGTGATATCATTAAAAAATCGGGATTCAACTTTCCGATTTCTTCTATAGTAATTTCGTCGTTTCTCTTTACAACTAATTCTTCACCAAGCTCCCCTAAATATTGCACGAGATTATAAGTGAAAGAATCATAGTTATCAATCATTAAAATCATCTGCATTCTCCTCCTGCTTGAACAGGTGACACTCTCTTTTCAGCCATCTCTTTCGCAGTCCAAACGGCTTTGGCTTTTTTCAAGGATTCTTTATACTCGCTTTTTGGGTCAGAATCGATCACAATCCCAGCACCCGCCTGAATGTGGCACATCCGGCCTTGAACGATCATTGTTCGAATCACGATGTTTAATTCCATATCCTCATTAAAACCAATCCAGCCGATTGATCCTGTATACAGGCCGCGCCTAACTGGCTCTAGCTCCTCAATAATTTCCATCGTTCTGACTTTGGGGGCGCCGGTAATGGTCCCACCCGGAAAAACAGCATGAACAACCTCTGCATTTGTTTTTCCCTCAGCAAGCCTTCCACGTACATTAGAAACAATATGCTGGACATGCGAATACTTCTCAATGACCATGAATTCATCCACTTCAACCGAACCGTACGCACTCACTCGGCCCAAATCATTTCGCTCTAAATCAACGAGCATGACGTGTTCGGCGCGTTCTTTTTCATTCTCAATTAATTCCAAAGCAAGCCGCAAATCGTCGTCCTCATCTTTTCCTCGCGACCGAGTGCCGGCAATTGGTCTCGTGCTTAAATTTGTTCCATCTTTTTTGATCAATAATTCTGGAGAGCCCGATACAATTTGAAAATCAGGAGTATGAATATATGCCATGTAAGGAGACGGATTCAACTTCCTCAACTCTTCATACACAGCCATGGCCGGGATGGAAAGAGATTTAGACTGTCGAACAGATAAATTCACTTGGAATACATCTCCAGCAGCGATGTATTGTTTGGTTTTTTCCACTGCCGCCTGGAAAGCTTCCTCCGAAAAAGAGACTTCCAATTCGCCCGTGGCTACGGCTACTTCTAAAGGTTTTTCTTCTTCATTAAAAGAAGCAGTCCATTTTCTTTCTGCTTCATTCAATTTCCTTTCTGCTTCTGCTGCCTCCTCATCTATAACGAGCAACCAGAGTGTTTTTGCCTGATGGTCAAATATAGCCCACTCCTCAAAGATCTGAAAATAAAGAAGCGGCAATCCCAGATCTTCTTCAGCGCAATTCGGTAATTTCTCAATGTAACGAACATAATCATAACTGATGTAACCGATTGCCCCCCCCTGGAAATCAGGCAGGCCTTCTTGCTTAGGCAGCTGATATGTTTTTAACCAACTTTCAAGCTCTGGAAGCGGGACTCCTTTTCTTTTTTCTGTTTGACCGGCAGTCTGAATTTCAATGCCCTCCTCATTTGAAAAAACAACCGCAAGCGGCGACAACCCGGCTACGCTATAACGCCCGCCCCTTCCGCTTTCGAGAAGAACATGATGGGATTCCACCCCAGCTAGCCATTTATATTGATGAAAAAACTTTTCGCTATTATAGGGAATCGTTCGAGAAAACACTCGTCGTTCATTCACTGGTTTTCACCCTTTTCCTTCTTAGTCTTTTTCATCATACTAGACAAAGCGGAAAGAAAAAAGCATGGAAATAGTATTTTTGTTGCAGCTCCTATGCATGGTCATCTCTATCTTTTATAATAGAAGAAAATAGATGAAAATAACGGAGGAAGCTGATGACAGGTAATCGTTTAGTTCAACAAACAGAATCATTCATTACTACAGAGACATTGCAAAAAGACCTTCATTCTCTTGGAATAAAACCTGGTTCGACTGTTATGGTACACTCTTCCCTGCGCTCACTCGGATGGATAGCTGGTGGAGAAGTTACCGTCATTCAAGCATTAATGGCCGCTGTTTCGAATAGCGGGACAATTGTTATGCCTTCGCAGACTACTCATAATACCGATCCAAAATATTGGCAAAATCCGCCTGTACCCGAAGAGTGGTGGCCAGGTATCCGGTATTTTATGCCTGCCTATTTACCAGATATCACTCCTACTGTTGGTATGGGGCGTATCGCGGAATTATTCCGTACGTTTCCCGGTGTAAAACGGAGCCTCCATCCTTCCAGCTCATTTACAGCCTGGGGAAAATATGCTTCCTTCATTATCGATAACCACTCGATTGACTTTGCATTTGGAGAGCAGTCGCCGCTTGCAAGGTTATATGATCTTGATGCATCCGTTTTATTTATCGGTACGGATTACAGCACGTGTACAGCTATGCACCTTGGTGAATTTCGGGCAGATGACGGCCGTAAAGCTTTTGAGCAAGGCTCAGCCATACTAGAAAATGGTGAGCGCATTTGGAAAACTTATATGGAGCTTGAAGAAAACTCTGAACAATTTAATGAAATTGGCCGAGCCTTCGAGAAGGAACACACAATGACAAATGGCACAGTTGCTCAAGCCTCTTGCAAGCTTATCGAAATCCGACCACTCATCGACTTTACGGCTCGTTATCTTACTAACCTTTCAAAGCAATAAAGCGATTCACAACAGCCGGGAACATCGCTCTTTCTGTCAGCTCTATCCATCCCTGTTCCATTGCTTCTGCAAGGGAACGGACTGTTATCTGTTGAACAAATATTGCTTCAAATCCAATTTCTCTTAAAAGATCCCAATAATCGGGGAGGCTTTTAATATAATTTTTTCCCTCTATGTTCTCCAGTGTAATGGCTTCGGCTAAATCGATGATAAGGCGGCCTCCCGGCTTCAGTAAATGAAAACTTTTTCTCAGCCATTCTTCTCCCTCATCCAAAAAATGGATGCCAAGCTGAGCTGCTGCTACATCGAATTGACTTTTTTTAGAAGTAAAAAGGGAAGGAGAAATTACAGTAATCTGAGCTCTTTCACTCACCCATCTTGTTAGTGAAGGAGTTGAAGCTGATCCTATCCATAAAATACTTTCGTTCTGTTGAACGCTAGCTGTTTCTAAAAAACTTTCTGCTGATATAGTCCATTCTAAAATGCGATCTTTTGCAAGTCCTTTCTGGTCTGTCACTGTCATTTTCCATTCCTCCCTTTTTAACAATAAAAACAAAATAAAAAACCTCTTCAGATAAGAAGAGGTTTGGTAGCTATTCCACTCTCTTATCTGTCAGCTTGCGCTGCAAGAATTAGCACCGTGCCTGCATGTATACATACGGGTCGGTTGCCGGGCTTCATCGGGCTTGTCCCTCCACCTGCTCTTGATAAGATATTCGTTTCTATTCAATTCATCAGCCTTAAGCTGGCTGAAGTAAAATTCTATTTATACTCTGAATTTACGCATTAATTTATTAATTCATACGAATTATTACATGATTATAATCGATTGTCAACCTGATTTTTAAAAATAGAAAGTTGCGAAATGCGACGCACGGCTTCTTTGATCTTTTCTTCTGAAGCTACCAATCCAGCGCGGACATACCCTTCCCCGCGTTCGCCGAAGCCAATTCCCGGTGCAAACGCGACGCCTGCTTCTTCAAGTAAAAGGTCACTGAATCCTTCAGAGGTATAGCCTTCTGGCACCTTTAACCATGCAAAAAATGACCCTTCCGGTGCTGTCACTTCCCAACCAATTTCATTCAAGCTATTAATGAGTAAGTCGCGGCGCTTTTCATACATGGCTTGTTGTTTATGCACCTCATCTTGCGGCCCGAGTAAAGCCGCGGCCGCAGCCTCCTGAATGCCGCCGTACAAACTGCAGTGTAAATGATCTTGAATTAAATCTATAGCGGCGATCACGCTCGGGTTGCCAACAGCAAATCCAACTCTCCAGCCTGCCATATTGTACGTTTTTGACATTGTGTAGATTTCGATGCCGATCTCTTTTGCCCCATCAATTTCAAGATAGCTAACCGGCCTTTTCTCATCAAAACCGATCGCTCCATAAGCGAAATCATGAACGATACAAATCCCATGCTGATTAGCAAACTGAATAGTCTCCTCAAAAAAAGCAGCGTCCGCCATAGCCCCCGTTGGATTATTGGGATAATTGATGAACAGCAGCTTTGTCTTTTTCAATATCTCTTCAGGAACATCTTCATACCGGGGAAGAAAACCATTCTCTTCTCTTAGCGGCATCATATACATTTCTGCGCCGGCAAGAGCAATGCCTGACCAGTAATCCGGGTAGCCTGGATCGGGTACAAGCGCTACATCACCTGGGTTTAACAAACATTGTGGAAGCTCAACAAGCCCTGCCTTGCCGCCGATAATAAGGGCTACTTCCCTGGCAGGGTCTATTTCTACCCCATACTCTTTCTGATAAAACTCGGCACAGGCCTCTTTTACATGATCAAACCCTTTAAAAGGTGGATATTTATCGTTGGCAGGATCGTCCACAGCTGTTTTCAACGCAGTCTTTATATGGCTAAACACCGGTTGATCTGGGCTTCCCTGTGCTAAATTTATAATTTCGCGCCCGCCAGTAGAGGCGTCTTTGATCTTTTGGCCCAATTTAGCGAAGAATTGCTCCGGCAGAGCCTGAAGCCGATTAGCTGTTTCAAAAGTCTTCATGTATGCAGCCCCCGCTTTCAAATTATAGTTAATAATGGTATAACGAAAGGGAGAGAAAGTAAAGTAAGAATTTTCGGAAAGGGAAGTGGGGCTGAAATGATATTGAAAACTGCTGTCATCCAAATGGATATTGCTTTTGGCAACCCGCAAGAGAATTACAGGCGTGTGGAAAATTGGCTGCAAAAAGCGGCCGATGAAGGCTGCCAATTAGCAGTGCTGCCTGAACTCTGGACAACAGGTTATGATTTAACACGGCTTGACGAAATTGCAGATAGACAGGCGCAAGAATCCATTGCTTTTTTATCGGAGCAAGCTAAGAAACATCAAATGCACTTGATTGGCGGCTCGATAGCTAACCAAACAGACGATGGTGTAGAAAACACGTTACTTGTAATAAACAAGCAGGGAGAATTATTGAAACAATATAGCAAGCTGCATTTGTTCCGTCTCATGGAAGAAGAAAAGTTTTTGAAGGCAGGAAAAGAAGATGGCTTATTTACACTTGAAAATGAGAAAATGGCTGCATTCATTTGCTACGACATTCGCTTTCCAGAATGGTTAAGAAAGCACGTACTTGCAGGGGCAAATGTGTTGTTTATCCCAGCAGAATGGCCTCTTGCCCGCACAGACCATTGGCGCACATTGCTCATCGCCAGGGCAATTGAAAACCAAAGCTATGTTGTTGGCTGTAACCGAAGCGGTGAAGATCCTAAAAACAAATTCGCCGGACATTCCCTTATCATTGATCCATGGGGAGAGATTATTGCTGAAGCGGGTGAGGGAGAAGAGCTGCTCATTGGAGAAATTGATCTTGCAAAAGTGTCAGAAATAAGAAAACGGATTCCTGTTTTTGAAGATCGCCGGCCAGAGTTTTATCGTTAATGAAAAAGACACCAGGGAAATTTCCCGGGTGTCTTTTTCATTAACGATAAGTAATTGCCCAAGGGCTGCCATCACTTGTCTTTACTTTCTCCTTTCGCTTTCAATCCCACTCATACGGCGTTTCTTGGTATACATAATAGTTTAGCCAGTTGGAGAATAATAAGTGAGCATGTGAACGCCATTTATTAACAGGCTTTTTTGTCGGATTATTGTCCGGGAAATAATTTTTTGGCATGTGAATCTCGAGCCCCTTCGCTAAATCCCGCTCATATTCTTCAGCAAGGGTTTTCGCCTCATATTCCAGATGTCCTGTAATCATGACATGACGTTCATCTTTTGACATAATGATAAATGCTCCTGCTTCTTCAGAATAAGCTAAAAGCTGCAAATCCTCGTGCGCCTCAATTTGCTCCTTTTCCACGTCTGTATAACGAGAATGCGGTGCATAAAAGATGTCATCGAAGCCGCGCATTAATTTTACAGTCGGCTCATTCACTACATGGCTGAAAACTCCAGAACACTTTTCAGGTAATTCGAACTTTCCGATGCCAAAATAATGATAAAGAGCAGCCTGGGCCCCCCAGCAAATGTGCAGCATGGACGTAACATTTGTTTTAGCCCAATCCATGATTTCTTTCAACTCTTCCCAATAGTTGACTTCCTCAAAGTCCATCAGTTCAATGGGCGCGCCAGTAATAATCATACCGTCGATGCGTCTGTCCTGTACTTCCTCGAATGTCGTATAAAATTGCTCTAAATGAGACCTGCTAACATTCTTTGATTCATATGTAGCCGTATGCAAAAAAGATACATTCACTTGAAGTGGTGTATTACCGAGCAGCCGCAGAAGCTGTGCTTCTGTCTTTTCTTTTTCCGGCATCAAATTTAGAATTAAAATATTTAAAGGACGGATATCCTGGCTGCGGGCCCGGTCAACATCCATCACGAAAATATTCTCTTTCTCCAGAACCTCCCGTGCTGGTAATTCCTGCGGTATATTAATCGGCATTCTTCTACCTCCTCTTAGTTTTGAATTTTCAATAAACTATTATAGACAGCCTGGCTGAAAAAACACAAGGATTGTTTTTTCGCTTGGTTATAGGAAAACAAAAAAAGCCTGCAAAGAAGCGCTTCTTTGCAGGCAGATTGTTTATTTTAGCTTTAACTTCGCTAAAGCATCAGCCAAAGCCGTGTTCAATGGTTCATCCTTTGATTGCTTTTTCAAATATTTATTCACATCTTGCTTCGTTGCTTTGCTTCCTGACTCCTTCTTCCGTCTTTCCTGAAAAGTCGTCAGTTTTTCTCTGTAACCGCATTTACAGACAAAAATTTGGCCTTTTCCTTCCCCGCGAAGCTCAAGTTTTTTATGGCAGTTCGGACAGCGGGCATTCGTTAATTTGGCCACATTCTTACGGTAACCGCATTCCCGATCCTGACAGACAAGCATTTTTCCTTTTTTTCCGTTCACTTCAAGCAACAATTTGCCGCAATCCGGACACTGACTGCCAGTTACATTGTCATGCTTAAACTTTTTGTCGCTATGTTTAATTTCATTGGTTACTGCCTTTGTATAATGGCAAATTTCTTTCATAAAAACTTGCGGCTTCAGCTTTCCCTTGGCAATGGCTTCGAGCTTTTGCTCCCACTCGCCGGTCAAAGCCGGTGACTGCAGTTCGCTTGGTACGAGCTCCAACAGTTGTTTGCCCTTAGAAGTAAGAAAGATATCTTTACCTTTCTTTTCGATCAGAAACGTATTAAAGAGCTTTTCAATAATATCTGCTCTTGTCGCTACTGTTCCAAGTCCTCCGGTTTGACTGAGTGTTTGTTTCAGCTGTTTACTCTCTTCTTCCATGTATTTTGCCGGATTTTCCATTGCGGATAGAAGTGTACCCTCATTAAAACGAGCAGGTGGATTCGTTTCTCCTTGCGTAGCAGTTAACGCTGCTACCTCAAGTTCTGCTCCATTTTTGACAGAAGGAAGCGAAGTTTCATCATCCTCTTCTTTTCCATATACCTCTTTCCAGCCAAGAGAAGTAATCACTTTTCCTTTAGCCGTAAACGTTTCTGATCCAATTTTCGCTTCTACTGTAGTCTGCTCGTATTCAAATGGCGGCAGCAAAACAGCTAAAAAACGTTTAACAATTAGATCATAAACTTTCCGTTCCTTATCGCTTAAATCACCAAGAATTGCCGTTTGTTCAGTTGGAACAATCGCGTGGTGATCACTGACCTTCGCATCATTAATAAAGGACTTGTTCGGTTTAATTCCATATTTCTTTACTTTGACCGCAAACTTTGTATAAGGATTGATTTCCACAGCTTCTACTCTTTCTTTCAGCGTATCAGCCATATCGCTTGACAAATAGCGAGAGTCAGTACGCGGATACGTTACGAGTTTATGCTGCTCATATAGCTTCTGCATGATAGATAACGTTTCTTTTGCTGAAAAGCCAAAAATCTTGTGGGCATCACGCTGCAGCTCCGTCAAATCATATAATTCCGGCGCATAAGACTTTTTTGCTGCTTTTTTCACGTCTGTAATTACCGCTTTTTCTCCACGAATTGCTTTCAAAATTCCATCACGCTTGTCCTGGGAAAAAGTCTTTGTATCATTCGACTTAGCTTCTTTCCATGTTAGCTTCATGTCGCTAGCAATCGCCGTGATTCCATAATAACTTTTCGGCTTAAATTGTTTAATCTCTTCCTCTCTTTTGGCAATCATGGCGAGCGTTGGTGTTTGTACGCGTCCGCATGAAAGCTGTGCATTAAACTTTGTCGTCAATGCCCGTGTAGCATTAATTCCGACAAGCCAATCTGCTTCTGCTCGTGCTACAGCAGACCGATACAAGTTTTCATACTCCTTGCCATCCTTTAATTTCTTAAAGCCTTCACGGATTGCTTTATCCGTTACAGAAGAGATCCATAGACGCTTAATCGGCTTTTTCACATGGGCTTTATCAATAATCCAGCGAGCAACAAGCTCCCCTTCTCGCCCTGCATCTGTAGCGATCACAATGCCTTTTACATCCTTGCGGTTCAACTGTGTTTTTACCGCTTGGAACTGCTTGCCGGTCTTCTTAATAACAACCGTTTTTAGATGATCCGGCATTAATGGCAGGTCAGCCAGATTCCATGTTTTGTATTGATCACCGTATGCCTCAGGGTCCGCATGAGTGACCAGGTGGCCAAGCGCCCAAGTGACGATGTATTGATCTCCTTCCAAAAAGCCGTTTCCTTTTTTTCCGCACTTTAAGACACGGGCAATATCGCGGGCAACAGACGGCTTCTCAGCTAGTACGACTGTTTTGCTCATAGTAACATCCTTTCATTTTCACACTGCTTTTATTATACCATTTGTTTCTGCAAATAGCGGTGCTCCTCTCCTTAAGCCTTTACTGACGATAAAAACGCGTGACTTCTTTCTCCTTTTCCTTTATATTTGGTAAAAATATTACATTTCAGCATATTTATCTATTACTTGGAAAGGAGTGATCGTTATGCTGTTGCATAAGCGCGGTGACATCCCTTATATTCTTGGGCTAATTTTTTTGATCGCTGGAATTATTTACTTTTTTGCCTCAAACTGGCCTCTGCTGGACCGCCCTGTAAAAATCGGACTGAGCATGCTGATGATTGCTGCCAGTTTTGCGGCCTCACTTATTTATAAAAAAAGCACCACTTTTGCTTATTTAAGCAATTGGTGGCTATTGATCTCATCTATCGCATTTGGTACCAGCATAGCCCTCATCGGGCAGATGTATAATTCCCACGCAGATTCTTATTTGTTGTTTCTTATTTGGCTGATCCCTGTCGTCCTGTTTGCTATTGCAACAAAATACCAGCCTTTTTTCTGGCTGTCCTTCCTGCTGCTGGAGCTGACAATTTGGCTAAAGATATACCCTGTCGGATTATGGATCGATTATTCAGATATGCAGGAGGCTGCCTTATATTTTCTGTTGATGGTCTTTCACCTTGGTCTGTTTTATGTATGGCAAAAAGCACGGCTTGAAAAACTTGGATTTCTCGCCTTAATAGGAGCGCAATATTGTGCTGTTTTTTTACTAATCAAGCATTCTCTCTATGCTATTTTTTCTAATTTCGCTTCTTTTTCTTTTATTTATCTTTGCTTTCATGTAGTGTATCTCGTTCTTATGGTATGGTTTTGGCGCAAGTTCATGAGTGAGCGCAAAAGCCACCCAGTGATTATGGCTGTTCACCTGCTCTTTTTTGGCTTTTATATTATTTATAACGCTTTTCTTATTTACATTATGGTGTTTGGCGAAACAATTTTTTATACGGGCTTCCTTTTGCTAATAGCTGTTTTTGGATTTAGCATATATATTCTACAAAAGCTTTCAAAAATGGCTAAGGAGACCGAGAAAAAATGGAGCTATTACACTTACAAGTTTTTTGTCGGTATTTTATCTTTTTTAGGTACTATCATTGCGATCTCATCTATTAGTTCCTTTGTTGTTTTACTATTTGGCTTTGGAATAGGTTTGAAATACAGCTTTCTCTTTATCGGAGTCATCGCTGTTGTTTTCAGCCTTTTCATCTCTAAAAAAGAATGGGTGGTCGTTCGTCTTACCCTGCAAGTGACCGGCATTGCCTTTTTATTTTTCTTTTCGTACACACATGGAGAAGCATGGTTTTTCTGGCTATTAGCTGTCCTTTTCTCTTTGATGACTGTTTTATTTTTTTCATTGCGTGAGTCGTTGCTCTATTATGTCGCAGCAAATAGTGCTCTGATGAGTGCTATCTTTTTCAGCTTTAACCTTCCCGAAGAGGGAATAAAGCTAACTTTTCTCTTATTGGGGTTATTGAATGCTCTTTTATTTTTAAAACAGCCCGTTCGGCGTCTCGGCCTGCTTGCTTACCTGTTATCTCTTTCTTATTTCTTTATAATGACGGCAGTTGAAGGCCATTCAGTTATTTTATCGGTCTTTCTTCATCTCGTATTTGCCGGATACTTTTACTTTCACCTTGTTTGTCCAAAAAGCACATCCAGGCTCTATCAGTGGGCCACCTGGGCAGCAGTTGCCGCTTTTTTCATTTGGAAATATTATGAACTCGTTTGGAAGCTGCTGCATAAGTCACTTGCCTTTTTCATTGTGAGCGCTCTATTCTTCCTTATCTTCCATTGGTGGGGCAGAAGGCATACAGAAAAAGCAAGAGATGTTCAGAACTGGAGCTGGAAGCCCATCATTGTCATTTTAATCATGCAGCTACTTTTCATTGGATTGACTTCATGGCAAAAAGAGCAATTGTTACAAAACGGAGAACTCGTTGCTCTCGAGCTGGAACCACTTGACCCTCGCTCTTTACTGCAAGGAGATTACGTTCAGCTTAACTATGCTATTCATAGAGCCTATCAAGAAGAACAACAAGATGGAAAGTTTACTAAAGGCAAGCTACATGCTGAACTAAGAAAAACAGCGGAAAATATTTCTTATCATGGCACAGAAGTAGCTATCTATGAACCCGTTCGCTTTACCCGAGCAGATCAGCCGGTTATCGTTAATGAGGAAATGGTCACGATTCAAGGGAAAAGCCATTATGGAAACCTCAATCTCGGCATTGAGCATTTCTTTATTCCTGAAAATACAGGAAGAGACTGGGAAGAGAAAAACATCGCACTTGTACGCGTTTCTAAAAATGGAGATGCCCTTTTAGTAACATTAGTAAAGCATGAAAAATAGACTCACACTCTACTGTCAGCAATAAAAAAGTTTGCTTTTGCCTCTATTACACTGTTAAATCAGAGGATGGAGCAGGAGGATACAGCAAGCTACACAGATGATTGCTGAGGAAGGTAGAAAACCGCATAAAAAGCCAAAAGACCGAGTAACCACTCGGTCTTTTGTAATGTATTTGTAATATTATACGATAAAATGTAACAGCACTTATAACAATTTTCTGATATATTAGCCTCAGATAAACATAATCTAACAAAAAATCTAATTTTAGAAGCGGAAGGGTAACAGGGTGAATCAGATGAAAAAATGGTTAACTGCAATAGTAAGTTCATTGATTTTAAGTGTTAGTTTGTTAATGCCTGTACATTCAGCAGACGCAGCTTATTCTGCAGACTCTGTCATTGCGGAAGCAAAAAGATATATTGGCACGCCATATAAATGGGGCGGCACTACTCCAAAAGGCTTCGATTGCTCAGGATTTATTCAATATACACATAAAAAAGTCGGTGTTTCATTACCAAGAACAGCTGCACAAATGTACCAAAAAGGGACAGCTGTTAAGAAGAGTGAAATGAAACCTGGTGATTTAATCTTCTTTAGTACATATAGTAAAGGCGCTTCCCACGTTGGGATTTATTTGGGAAATAATGAATTTATCCACTCTGCTTCCAAAGGCGTGCGAATTGATAAAGTAAGCAATTCCTATTATCAAAAAAGATACTTAGGTTCAAAACGGATCGCTAACTAAACAACTGTAAAACCGGCCCCCTTAACAAAAGGAGGCCGGTTTTTTATGGCTGCGTTTGTTTTTCTTTCTTTACTTTTCTGGCTTCAATCATATGAATATGATGACCGTCCACATCACGGATAATAAACTGATATCCTTCCTGCTCTAATGTATCTCCAAGAGCTACATCAATTTTCTGTGTCAAAAACCAGCCGCCCAAGGTATCGACATCATCTTCTGACAAATGAATGCCTAAAAGGTCGTTCACTTCTGTGATCAACACCCTCGCACTTAACATAAATTGGCCATTTGCAATCTTCTGTATTTCTGGTTTTTCGTCGGAATCAAACTCATCACGAATTTCACCAACGATCTCTTCTAAAATATCTTCTACTGTTACAAGGCCTGACGTACCGCCATACTCGTCCAATAAAACAGCCATATGGATCCTCTCTTTTTGCATCTTTAGCAATAAATCATGAATAGGTATAGTTTCAATTACGCTAATGACTGGCTTGACAAACCACTCCAGTGGCTGTTCATCGTAATTATCTTTGTTTAAGAAATAAGAAAAAATCTCTTTAATATTCACCATGCCAATAATGTTGTCTTTATCCCCATCATCTACTGGATAGCGGGTATATTTTTCACTTTTTAATATGGCTGTAATTTCAGCCCACGTTGAATCTTTATTTAAAGTTACCATTTCCGTGCGCGGCACCATGATCTCTTTAGCGATTCTTTCATCAAATTCGAAAATATTATCGACGTATTTATATTCGGATTGATTAATTTCACCACTCTTATAGCTTTCCGACAAAATAATGCGCAGCTCTTCCTCTGAATGGGCCACTTCATGTTCAGATGCTGGCTCCAAGCCAAACAGGCCGGTGAAAGAGCGAGCGGAAGTGTTCAATATCCAAATAAATGGATACATTACTCGATAAAACAATACGAGTGCAGGTGAAAAAGCTAAAGTTAACCACTCTGCTTTTTGAATGGCTAAAGTCTTTGGCGCTAATTCCCCTATAACAACATGGAGGAAAGTAATAAAAGCAAACGCAATAACAAACGATAGCACTCCGGCTACAGATGGAGCTAAGTCAATTTTTTCAAACAGCGGATGCAGCAGACGTTCGACAGTCGGCTCACCAAGCCACCCTAATCCAAGTGAAGTGATTGTGATACCAAGCTGACAAGCTGATAAGTATTCATCCATGTTCGTAACAACCTTTTTAGCAACAGCTGCCTTTTTATTTCCTTCAGCAATCAGCTGATTGATTCGGGACATTCTGACCTTCACAATAGCAAATTCAGAAGACACGAAAAAACCGGAAAATCCAATTAGTACTGCAATAAGCAAGAAATTCACAATAATCAAAGACGGCAAGGAAAGTGAAGAATGACAGGCAGCGGGCAGGTCTCATTCCCTTCTTTACTTTCCTCTGTCACCTCCCGTACAAGTTTATAACTACCTTTACCCAATTAAAAATCATCCATAACAAAAAGATGAAAGTTTGCAGAGGATTAGCTTTTTCCATTTTCTTTATTCTTTTACTATTTCCACTAACCTATGCGTAAGAAACAAAGTTCCTTTACTCATTGTAATAAAAGCAAGGGGCAGTTTCCATTTTAAAGCCCCCATAGTAAAATAAATGTAAGCAATTTATTTTACTATGAGAGGGTTTTAACATGAGTATTTTGACAGTTGAACACTTAAGCCACGGCTTTGGAGACCGGGCTATTTTTGATAATGTATCCTTTCGCCTTCTTAAAGGCGAGCATATTGGACTCATCGGTGCAAACGGAGAAGGAAAATCGACATTCATGAATATTATCACCGGCCAGCTCCAGCCGGACGAAGGCAAAATATCCTGGGCTAAAAATGTTCGGGTTGGTTATTTGGATCAGCATGCTGTGCTAAAACAGGGAATGACGATTCGTGATGTCTTAAAAACCGCCTTTCAATATTTATTCGACTTAGAAACAGAGATGAATGACTTATTCGCCAAGATGGGAGAAGTCTCCCCTGAAGAGTTAGAGAAACTCCTGGAGGAAACAGGCACCATCCAGGATTTGTTAACGAACAATGACTTTTACGTGATCGATGCTAAAGTTGAAGAAATTGCCCGCGGACTCGGGCTCGATGAAATCGGGCTCGATCGTGATGTCCATGACTTAAGTGGCGGACAGCGGACGAAGATATTGCTTGCTAAATTGCTTCTTGAAAAACCGGATATTCTTCTTCTCGATGAGCCGACAAACTATTTAGACGAACAGCATATTGAATGGCTGAAGCGCTATTTACAAGAATATGAAAATGCATTCATTCTTATCTCCCATGACATTCCTTTTTTAAATAGTGTCATTAATCTGATCTATCATATGGAAAATCAGGAGTTAAATCGCTATGCTGGCTCTTATGACGATTTCATAAAGGTATATGAAATGAAAAAACAGCAATTAGAAGCTGCTTACAAAAAGCAACAGCAAGAAATTGCTGACCTTAAAGACTTTGTTGCCCGTAATAAGGCAAGGGTGTCTACAAGGAACATGGCGATGTCCAGGCAAAAAAAGCTCGATAAAATGGACGTAATTGAACTTGCTCAAGAGCGCCCCAAACCCGAATTTCACTTTAAAGAAGGCCGAACATCCGGGAAAATGATCTTTGAAACAGATAGCTTGGTCATTGGCTATAACGAACCGTTGTCCAAACCATTAAATTTACGCATGGAACGAGGACAAAAAATTGCCTTAACTGGTGCAAATGGCATTGGAAAAACAACTCTTCTCCGCAGTATACTCGGTGAAATACAACCATTGTCAGGAAAAGTCGAACGAGGTGAATCCCTGCAAATTGGCTATTTTGAACAGGAGATTAAATCGGACAATAACCGCACGTGTATTGAAGAGATATGGAGTGAGTTTCCATCTTTTACCCAATATGAGGTTCGTGCTTCCTTAGCCAAATGCGGCCTTACAACCAAGCACATTGAAAGCAAAGTGAGTGTCTTGAGCGGTGGAGAGAAAGCAAAAGTGCGGTTATGTAAATTGGTCAACAAAGAAACAAATCTGCTCGTACTCGATGAGCCGACCAACCATCTTGATGTAGACGCTAAAGCTGAACTGTTGAGGGCTCTGCAAGCATACAAAGGCAGTATCCTGCTTATCTCACATGAACCTGAATTTTATCAGCAAGTGGCGACAGAAGTATGGAACTGCGAAACGTGGACAACAAAAGTTTTTTAAGGACAATTATTTATACAAAAAGATGCATGTCTAAACACTCATTTTAGCTAATACAACAAAAATCGACAGTATTTGCTACGAGCTTTCGATAAAATAGGGATGGTTAAACCATAAAAGAGAATGATTAAACCATGTAATATAGGAGCGTGCCAAGATGGCGAAACGAATAGCTTTATCATGGAGTGGAGGCAAAGATAGCTGCATGTCCTTGGAAAAATTAGTGACTGGCGGACATGAAGTCTTCTCTCTGCTCACAACAGTTCCTCAAGAATTAGAACGAACATTTGCCCATGGGGAAAAAATAGAAATGATCGAAAGGCAAAGTCATTCTTTATCTATTCCTGTGCATTTCGTTCGTTGTTCATTCAATGATTATACAGAAACTTTTATTGAAGATCTGATCAAGTTGAAAGATCGTTATAAGCTGGATAGCGTAGCATTTGGAGATATTTATTTAGATGGGCACCGGGAATGGGGAGAGAATGTCGCTGCAGCGGCCGGATTAGAAGCGCTCTTTCCTCTTTGGTGTCGCCCGCAAGACAGCCTCAACCTTCTAGCCTCCTTTGTTCAATCAGGTTACAAGGCAACGGTCATCCGCATACGTGAGGATGCCCTTGATGAATCTTGGCTGGGTAAAAAACTCGATCATACCTTTTTAGAAGAAATTCAAAGGCAGGCCGTTTGCCCACTTGGCGAAAATGGAGAGTACCATACGTTTGTTGGTGACGGCCCCCTCTTTCAACATCCTGTTCTGTTCACTCACGGACAAGTCTTTTCACAGGATGGGAGCAAGCGTTTAGACATCCATCCGCTCGTTTGATGAATCAATAGACAAAGGGGGTTCGTTCATGCCCAAACGTATACAGCAGACAGAAAAGAAAGCGTTTCTTTATATCGTGTTTTCCTTTGCTGTATTCCTTTCATTGATTAGTTTTGCCGGCTTCTTTTCTTCCATGTACGAACCCTTAAGAAGTAATTTTAAATTGATTCATTTAGTATTGGAGTTTGTGAGCATTGCTGTCTCAGCCATCATCGTAAGCAATGGATGGGTAGCATTCACTCATACTTTATCAATGAACCGCCTGCTATTTTCGAGTGCCTTTGTGACTGTTGCTTTCTTTGACTTGATGCACATCTTAACATTTGACGGGACAGCCTCTTTTATAAAAGACCATTCCGTCTCTTTGACGCTATGGTTTTGGGCAATGGGCCGGCTTGTTGAGTCGGCCGCCCTTACCTTTATTACATTCTCTTCTAGCAAAGGAACCGCATCGCGCTCCATGCGCTGGTTAACTTATAGCTGTTCTCTTCTGCTAGCGATATTGACTTCTATCATTGTTACTTTATATTCCGATAGCTGGCCAGACCTTTTGCAATACAGCCGGCCGACATTGTTTAAAAAGGCAACAGAATATTTGTTTATCATCATTCACTTGTTGATTCTAATGAAGTCCATCACCACTTATAAGAAGGAAAGAAAGATCGAAGTCCTGCTAATTATTCTTTCTTCTTACTCCCTTATTTTTTCTTCGTGGCTAATGACCTTCTATCACTCTCCGGGTGACTACCTTAGCTTTGTTGGACATCTATTCAAAGTGTTAGGGTATCTTTTTCTCGTTAATATTATCTTTAAAATTAACATTGAGCACCCATTTAGGCAGGTGGAAGAATTCAGCAAGAGAAACCAACTTCTACTCGATAGTGTGGGGGAGGGAATCTACGGACTTGATAGCGAAGGGCAAACCATTTTCATTAACAAATCTGCCCTTCACATGCTTAAATATACGGAGCAAGAAGTGATGGGCAGAAAGCTTCATTATCTCATTCATTATAAAAAAGAAAACGGATTTCCTTACTCCCCGAGAGAATGTCCCATACGGCAGACCCGTTTAGATGGCCAAAGTCGCAGACAGGAATCTTTTTTTTGGCGCAAGGACGGAACCGGTTTTCCAGTTTATTTAGACACCCGTGCCCTGCTTGATGAGGATGAAATTATCGGGACTGTTACTACATTTACAGACTTAACTGAAGCCCGAAAGCTTCAAAAGCTGGAATTGGAAAAACAGGCTGTGGATGTCGAACTGGAATTGGCTGCCACAGTGCAGCAGTCCCTCCTGCCAAAATTCAATCACATTCCTGCCGGAGTAGATCTTGGCGGGATCAGTGTTCCTTACCGGAAATTAAGCGGGGATTTCTATAAAGCGGTATTTCAGGAAAGTCACCTTGTATTCGGAGTAGCAGACATATGTGGAAAAGGCGTGCCTGCCGCTATTGAAATGGCAATGATGACTTATTCCATGGAACAGTTTAACCATCTAAGAGAAGAACCACATCATGTGATGAAGAGCTTAAACCGTTTTGCCGTTAAATACATGAGTGATTCTTCATTTGTCACCATGTTTTTTGGTAATTACGATATTTGTACATCTATTCTTTCATATAGCAATGCCGGGCATGAACCTGCCCTATTATTCAGAGAAGATACGAAAGAATTTCTCGAATTGACGACTAATAACCCGATTCTCGGTGTAATGGAAAATGCTCCTTATGAAACGAAACACATTCAGATGAAGTCAGGGGATCTCCTTCTCCTTTACACAGATGGTTTAACGGAGAATCGTTCTTCCACTTCTCCCGATGATAGCAACGAATTGCAGCGACTGTTGTTGCATATGGATCGTTCCCTTTCAGCGCAAGAGCTTTCGCTAAAGCTCTTCCAAGCGTTAAACAAAGGAGAGCGTCCTATCACCGACGATCAGACGTTATTAATATTTAAAAAGCTCTAAAGGCCAACAAAACCTAGTTAACCTAAACCTCAAGCTGATTGAAAACGCTTGTCTTTCAATGTGTAAATCTTAACAGAAAGCTGTCCACCAAATGGACAGCAAAGAAAGCGAGCGTTGGATAACAGCTTAGAGCTGGCCTCTATCTGCCATCCCTTCTGCTTTTATTCACCTGCTTTTCTTCCGCATCAACAGGCTTCCCTTTAAAAAACTCTTTCTTCACAAGCTGAATGCCTAATTCTTTAGCCATCCTTTTCAAGTCGCGCTCTTCCCTTTCAGTCACAAGCGTGATAACGGTACCCACTTGTCCTGAACGTCCAGTGCGACCCGCTCTATGTGTATATTGAATAGTGTCCTTTGGCAAATCAAATTGCAATACGTGGCTTAACCCTTTAATGTCTAAGCCCCGAGCGGCTACATCCGTTGCAAACAGCAGAGTCAGTTTTCCTTCACGAAATCTTTTTAGCGCGTTAGCTCGTTCTTGCTTGCCTAATTCGCTATGAAGAATGCCATTAGCGAACCCTTTATAAGCTAGCTTTTCCGAAAACACATTCACCTCACCGATATCCTTTATAAAAGCAAGCACCCGTTCCGGCTCAAAACCGCGAATAATCCGCTCGACCATCACATTCTTCTCCCGCCGATCGCACACAAAATAAAAATGGTCTACCTGAGATTCCGGCAACTCTTCCTTTCCAACCGTTAACATGATTGGTTCTTTCATCCATCCTCTTGCAATTGCAGCTGTTTTTTCGGGCATAGTAGCTGAAAACAAAGCAAGCTGCCGTTCCTTCATTGTTGACTTAATAATCGCTTCCAAACCTTTCATATGTTCTGGGACAAGCAACTGATCCCCTTCATCAAGAACGAGCAGCCTCACTTCATGCATTTTTAATTTTTTCATTTGGATCAGCTCATGAATCCGCCCCGGCGTGCCGGCAACAACTTGCGGCTGTTTTTTTAGTTTTTCTAGCTGGCGTTTTATGTTCGCTCCTCCAATAAAAGCAGCGCTTGTTATGCCTCCTCCCCACTGGCGGATTTCATCAGAAATTTGCATAACAAGCTCTCTAGAGGAAGCAAGAACAACAGCTTGTACAGCTTTTTTACCGGGGTCTACTTGTTCAAGTAAGGGCAGCAAGTAAGCTAACGTCTTTCCTGTTCCTGTCGGCGATTCAGCGATTAGATCTCGTCCTTCAAGAAGGGCAGGCACTGCTTTTTCTTGAATTGGCGTGGGCGACTGAAAACCCGCTTTCTCCCAAGCTTCTTGTAAAAATGGCTTCATTGTATTTAAAACAGAAAATGTTGTTGTCATATAAACTCCCTCTTCTTTACCGTCCTGCCGGTGTTATTGTTCTTTCATTATGAAAAACTTTTCTCGTTTGTGCAATCCCCGTTCAAAATGTTTTAAACCTAAAAAAAAGTGGAATAAATGTTTAGGCAGTTTTTTAGATTATCAGCTAAAGGAGAGAACCAATGAATAACAAACGAATATTTACAATCAACTACGGCCGCTTTCTTAGAAAAATGACTGCAGCCTCCCTCCTTCTTGCTTCTATTCTCTCTCCTTTGACTGTCGCAGCCGCTGAAAAAGGAACGATGATGATTGTCTCCTTTGATGGGATGCGACAAGATTTTGCAGAGAAATATATAGAAGACGGCAGCATGCCTCATTTAAAAAAACTTAGAAAAGAAGGCTCCTATGCTGAGGACGTTATAACTATTTTTCCGTCTTTGACAGCTGCTTCCCATGCCTCTATTGCTACCGGTGCCAAGCCAGAAAAAACAGGCTTCGTCAGCAATTCATTTCATTATCCCGGCCATAAGCTGACTAATGAACAGGACGCTTTCAGCGCCACCATTAAGGTACCTCCTCTATGGGAAGAAGCAAGAAAGCACGGAAAAGTTACCGCGGCTGTCGGTTTTCCTGGTTCTAATCCAGCGCAAAAAAATGAAGCCGACTATTCTATCTATTACGGCAATGTGCTTGCTGAAAGTGATTATGTTACTCTTCACTTTAAACCCTGGAAACATTTAAAAAATAGGCCTAAAAGCTTCTCCGCTCCTCAAGAAGCGCGCATCAATATTAAGTTAAAGGGGAAGAAAGACGTCCTTTTACATATTTTAGCCATCGATTCTTCAGATAATAACAAAAAAGATTACGATCGCTTCTATTTATCTGACAGTCTTTCTTTTGATAGAAATGCTATTTCTGCTGCTCCGAATAAATGGGGACGGATGCCTCTGCAAATTAAAGAGACAGATACAGCTGGCTTCTTATTCAAGATAAAAAACAGCGGAACCACATTGGACTCCGTTAAGCTTTACCGGACAGCAGTGACTACCGGGTTAATTAAAGGGCCTGACGGATTTAAAGAGGAAATTATAAAGCGATTCGGTTTCTTCCCTGATCAAGACGACCTCCCTTCCTATAAAAAAGGATGGATTTCTCGAAATGAATATGAAGAAATCAATGAAAACTTTTCGAATTGGATGCTGGAAACCTCTTTATTTATCAAAAAAGAGTACAAGCCTGATTTATTAATGTTTTACGAACCTCATATCGACTTGGAAGAACATGCATTCTTATTAACTGACCCCCAGCAGCCTGGCTATAACAAAAGAAGAGTAAACAAATACGAATCTTATATACAGCGAACATATAAACAGGCAGACCGGGTTATTGGAAAAACGATGGATTCCATGACGAATCAGGATCGTTTATTTATCGTCTCGGATCACGGAATGGAGCCTATCCATTCACGGTTATCACCTAATTATGAGTTGAAACAAGCCGGGCTTTTACAATTTGATGAAAAAGGAAGAATCGATCTTACGAGATCAAAAGCCTACGCTGTCGCCAGCGGAACGATCGCTCATGTGTATATTAATTTAAAGGGAAGAGAAAAAGGCGGAATTGTCGATCCAAGCGAATATAAACAAGTTCAGGATGAAATTGTTCAAGCCTTTAAAACCATTAAGGACAAAAGGAAACTCGCCTCACGAAAAGAATTACTCAAGCTTCATTTTAAAGAGTGGCGTGACAGTGATCATGAGTGGACAGAAACAAAGGATACGGTTGTTAGCTTCTTTGACATTCTGCGGGATAAAAAAGAAAATCCCTATGAAAAAATCGATAAATTAGATCGAAAAGAGGGGGATAGCTCTGATCATCCAAATGCCGGAGATGTGATGTTAACCGCTGCTTCAGGTTATTTGATGGGCAAAGACGCTAAAAAAGCCATGGAGCCGACTGAGGAACTTGGCAGCCACGGGGGAGATCCAAAAAGACCAGAGCTTGCCCCTGTCTTCTATGCCTATGGCAAGGACATCTCTCATGACAAAATAAAAAAGCACATATCTACCATTGATATTGCTCCCACGGTTTATCAACTAATGGGGCTTCCAATCCCTTCTTTTGTAGATGGCAAACCAATCAAACAATTAACAAAAGGACAGGCCGATTAATCGGCCTGTCCTTTTGTTAATTAATTATAGCCCTCTGTTATCCAAACGACTATCTGAATTCATGTCGTGAAGATCATGATCTCCTCTGATAACCGTTCTGTCTGTGGCTGTTCCAAGATCATGGGTGCCTGTGTTAGCTATGCCAGCATCACGATCTACCAGTACGAGCATTTTTCCTTGTTTGACATATTCATTGTAGCGATCGGCATCCTCTTCAGGAATGCCGAGGCCGATCAATGCGCCCGTTAAACCGCCAGCTCCGGCTCCGGCCGCTGCACCAGTCAAACCAGCTACAATCGGACCGGCTGCCACGATTGGACCAATACCAGGTATAGCCAGCGCTCCAGCTCCGGCTGCTACGCCGGCCAATCCACCAAGAATGCCTCCTGTAGCTGCTCCTGTAGCTGCTCCCTCTTCTGCTTTCGTATCCGTGGTTTCTTCCACATATTCGACATCATCGCGTTCTTTACTGATGACGGAAATTTCTTCTGAATTATAGCCTTGGCGTTTCAAATCTTCAATAGCTTCAATAGCTTCAGTGTGATCATCATAAACACCAACAATTCGCTTTTCATTGTTATGGTTTAACATATAACATTCACTCCTTTGTTTTTTTTCCTTGTTCACCTCCTGTTTTCCCCGTTCACTAAAACCTAAACAAATTATTTAAATGTTTAATCCCTCTTTAACAACGGGTAATAATGTATTAAATTACACTGGAGGTGGCCTGATGGCTGAAGAAAACAAAAAAGAATTTAGCAAAAGCAAGATGGATAATCCCGATCAAATGAAAACCGACAAGGAAAGCATATATGATAAATTTAAAAATGAACAAACTGTAGATTCTATTCCTTTAGAGGATTTAAGAATGGAACAAGAAGAAGAAAAGAATAAACACGATACAAAAGATAATTCATCAAGCGAAGAAAAATTCCCTGGATAAATCCGCCGGCTTTCCGGCGGATTTTCCTTTTTCCTAGGGGAAGAGCTACTAAAATATGGGCAAGAAAAAGAATTTCCTCCTATGAGCAACTCAAGCGTTCTGCTTACTTTAACAGCAATTATGCTCATTTCGAGAATCAATGGGTCGGTTATTAAAATATGCGTTGAATACTTTTTCCTGCACGGCAATGAATGGCTCTATACCGCAAGATTAACAGCGGCAAACGGAGGCTTAATTCTGAAATAACGAAGACCTTTTACCAGCGTGCTTTTAGACTTTTGTCCAGTCAGAGAATCGATTTTCGCAGGCGTATCAAGATAGAAGGACTCTGCCTTCTACCTTGATACAAATGCATTGCCTGTCACCCAGAATCGCCACGGGTATTCTTTCGCCTCTCCCGAATTATCAATACCAATGCGCGGTCCCGTTGAAATTTCTTTAGGTGTAAATCCTTTTCCAATGTAGAGAGGTGGTTCGTCAAAGCGGCGGCCGTAATCTTCCATTGTAATGTTTAATGCTTTGGTTAATTTTCCCGGCCCGCTTGTCAGGTTTTTCAGAGAGGTTCCTCCCCTTCTCTCGATCATTAAATCAATCCCCTCGTAAGGTTCCACTGCTCGGATTAGTACCGCTTCTGGTATGTCTTTTTCTGCAGATACAACATTCACAAGACAATGAGTGTGCATTACGTACGTATAGACATGACCAGCCTCATGAAACATAATTTCTGTTCGTTTCGTCCGCCGGTTATTGAAGCTGTGTGCCGCCCGGTCCATCGGTCCTTTATAGGCCTCTGTTTCTACAATGAACCCAGCTGCTGTTCCTTCCTGCGTCTCTTTCACTAACAAACAGCCCAAAAGCGCCTCGGCTAGTTGCAATGTCGGCTGCTGAAAGAACGATTTATCGAACGGCGTAAACTCTGCTCTTTGCTCCATGCTAACTCTCCCTTTTCTGTTTATTTATTCAGCTTTTCCCTCACTTTATAGCAAAAAAACAACTCTTTAGACTGTCGCCTATAAATACTCCGAGCATATTAAACCTAACCTTTCCTCCGTTCTTTCTTGTTTTCTCTTTTAAATAGGTTCTGCTTTTTATTTAAAAATAAACGAACACGGCCATAAAATAAATAATTCAAACGTTTTCCCGATATTTTTTCGTTAGATCGTTTACAATAAAGGGTAGAGTCTATAATACATAATGAGTTCATAAGGAGGGACATATATGGCGATTATCGGGTGGATTAGCCTGGCTATCGTTATCGGAGCATTGATTTACCTAGGTATTTCCGGATTCAGCACTTATAAATCAATGAAACCGAAGATCGATCATTTGGAGGCGGTATCGGAGCGGCTAAAAGTAAAACAAGAGACCATTCAGTCAGAAACAGAAAAGCTGAAAGCCACACAAGAACATATCAAACAAGATATCGAAGAAAAAAAGGAAGCGGTGTTATTCACAGTAGATGAAGCAAAAAAAACACCGGAATCCCTTAAGCAACTTGGAAGAGCGTTAAATATTATGAACGAAAACGTAAAGTTGAAGCTGCCGATTCCTAAGCGAAAAAAACAGGCAGAAACTATTTAATGACCATATAAAAAAACCAATCTGACTAGAGTCAGATTGGTTTTTATTTATTCGTAACTCACAACGCTTCGACTGAAAAAGCTTTTTCATGAGATGAACCGCCGCGGTTATATTCTACATCGTCGTCTATGGTAAACCTAAACGACCTAAGCCCTGCCTTCTCTTAAGTCCTTGCGGCTCCGAGGCCGCGCCAGTTTGAATAAGTGTTACTTCTAAAACATAGCAGAACGCCAATATTATTTATATAAAACGTCATAAGTTACTTTATCACTGAATCACAAATGATAACATCTTTTTCAACTTATGTCAACTGCTTTATCAATAAAAAGGCAGCCTGCTTAGAATCTAGACAGACTGCCCCACTTCTCACGTATGCTCCGGATCTTTCAGTCGCGTTTCTAATACTTTCTCCTGCATGTAATTATGGAAGAACCACTCACCGATTCCTAAAAAGAATGCAACGGCAAGAGCATTCACAAATGCACCAGCACTGTTATCCATTGCATTGCCCATTATCCATAAAAGTACAGCGGCAAGAACAATATCGCTAAAAACAGCTATTGAGTTTCCCGCCGCCGGTAAGATCATTAGATCCCCAAGGATATACGAGACGACCGTTAATACTAATCCCATAATAAGTATATCTGTTATCGGAGTATCCATGATAACTCCCAGAGCAATGTATAGGATAGCTGTTAAAGCAACAAACTTCATAAGCAGCGCAGTTAAATGCTTAGTCATTTTCCCGCCTCCTTTCTCGGTTGGATTACCGGTTACAATTACACATTTCCCCGATTGATCATAATTATTCCTGTTCCTATATTTTTTTGTGAAATTAATCTTACTTTTCTAGCATAATGGATGTCTTCGCATAAACAAAAAAACCGATAGGAACAAGTATATACACTACCCGTCCATATCAGTTTCATTTCCTTTATTTATTCTTCCGCTGCTCCTGTCTTTTCCGGCATTCCAACAGTTAAAAATGCTTTAATCATACCGTATGTTATCTTTTCTGGCACAAGCTCCTTAATTGGTTTTAAGCGCTCCGGTCCCGCCTCCTGTACAGCTTTTTGCAAAAGCGGCCAGTGTTCTTCAGGCACGATCAGCGATAGCTCGACTTCCATTCCTTCCTCCGCACACTGTAGTAAATGATTTTCGATTGTGCTGATAGCGAGCTGTCTCTTCTCGGCAATCTCCTCAACGGTTAGTTGCTGACGATGCCATTCATACGTATCCAGATGAGATTGGCCGGTTACTTTTTTCTTTGGAGATGCCGGGGCTAATTCGGACGCACTATCTTTTTTCCGTTCGGGATGTTTCTCACAAAAGCCGGAGATAGCCACTAAGAACAACTGTCCGTATTTCTCAAGCTTATTGCCCCCTACACCGCTGACCGTGAGGAATTCCTCCTCCGTCTGCGGCAGCTTTAGACACATGTCCTTGAGCGACCGGTCTGAAAAAATAACAAACGGTGGGACGCCGGCTTCATCAGCAAGACTTTTTCTTAAGCTGCGCAGCTCTTCAAACAGCGGATCATCTGCGGCAATTTGCTTTGTTTGCACGGCTTCCTTCCTTTCAACTTGGCGATCGCCTAGCAGGACTTCTCTGCCTTTTTCCGTAACAAAAATGGTGGGGTATGTGCCATGTTCTACACCGAGCAGCTCTTGTGAAATCAAGAACTCAATAAAATTGGTAACATCTTTGGCACTTTTATCTTTCATAATTCCATATGTTGAGAGAGTATGAAAGCCGAACTCCATAATCTTTTTATTTTTAGATCCTGTCAAGACTTGGGCAGTAATGGATTTGCCGTAACGCTGGCCCATCCGAATCACGCATGAAAGCACCATTTGTACTTCCTTCGTTACATCAACTGCCACGCGTGAATCGGTACAGTTGCCGCAGCGGCCGCATGGCTCTGACGCCTCATCGCCAAAGTATTTAACAATATAACTCTGCAAGCAGCTCTCTGTGTGACAGTAATCAATCATTAGCTGCAGTTTTTCCAGCTCCCTGGGAATGCGTTCTCTTTCAAGAGACTGGTCAATTAAAAAGCGCTGTGTTTGCACATCTTGCGGTGAATATAGGAGAAAGCATTCACTATCAAGGCCGTCCCTTCCAGCACGCCCTGCTTCCTGATAATAGCTTTCCATGTTCTTTGGAAGCTGATAATGGATGACATAGCGAATGTTGGATTTATCAATCCCCATCCCAAAAGCGTTGGTTGCTATCATCACTGCCGCTTGATCGGTTAAAAACCGATCTTGCTCGCTTATTCTTTCCTCGTCGCTCATTCCCGCATGATAGCGGGCTACTGAAATGCTGCTTTTGCTGAGTTTCTCGTAAAGCTGATCAACCGCTTTTCTCGTAGCTGCATAAATAATCCCAGATTCTTTTTCATTTTTCGTAAGATAATCTTTTATAAAGGCAAATCGATCCTGCCCCTGAATAACAGAAAAGGATAAATTCTCTCTTTCGAACCCTGTAATTACAGTATGAGTCTCATCAATATTCAAGAGCCGGCAAATATCTTCCCGCACTCTCGGGGTAGCTGTAGCTGTTAATGCCAGCACGACTGGATGTTGCGGAAGCATTTCTGCAAGGCGCTGAATCTGCCGGTAGCTTGGCCGGAAGTCATGTCCCCACTGCGAGATACAGTGAGCCTCATCCACCGCTACAAGCGGGATAGGGATCTCTTTTAAATCTTCTATAAATGAGTAAGACTCCAGCCGTTCAGGCGCAATGTAAAGAAGCTTGTACTCTCCCTGTCTTGCTGCTGCCATTGTATCCCGCACTTCAGCTGCACTAAGTGAGCTGTTAATATAGGCAGCAGAAACTCCTGCTTCAAGCAATGTATCTACCTGGTCTTTCATCAAAGAAATCAATGGCGAAACAACAACGGTCATTCCCGGAAGAACAAGAGCCGGAATTTGATAGCAAATTGATTTTCCGCCGCCGGTCGGCATGACACAGATTGTATTCTTTCCCTCAAGCACCTGGCTAATTGCCTGCTCCTGTCCGCTGCGAAAAGCCGAGTAGCCAAAATATGATTGTAATAATTGCCGCGCTTGTTGGAGCATCCTTACACTTCCTTCGTTCTTTTTCCCAATTATAACATGTTATCTGGGTCTCCCTCCGCTTTTCATTATGGATTTATGCGGTTGATTTCACTATAATGAGAAATAACTATAGGAAAAACAGAAAGGCTGGTAGCAATTTGGAACACAATTCATCAAACTTTATCAAAACGATTATAAAAGAAGACTTGGAATCAGGAAAACGTGACCACGTCGTTACCCGTTTTCCACCTGAGCCAAATGGTTACCTTCATATCGGTCATGCCAAATCCATCGTTATTAACTTTGGACTCGCAGATGATTTTAACGGAAAAACAAACTTGCGCTTTGATGATACAAATCCCTTGAAAGAAGATCAGGAATATGTAGATGCCATCAAAGAGGATGTTAAGTGGCTCGGATATGAATGGGAAGAACTTCGCTTCGCCTCCGACTATTTTGAAGAAATGTATGATCGGGCTATCCTGCTGATTAAAAAAGGCAAAGCGTACGTAGATGATTTAACAGCTGATCAAATCCGTGAATACCGTGGCACCCTTACTGAACCGGGAAAAGAGAGCCCGTATCGCAACCGCACCATTGAAGAAAATTTAGATTTATTCGAACGCATGCGCAAAGGAGAATTCGGCAACGGAGAAAAAGTGCTACGCGCGAAAATTGATATGTCTTCACCAAACATTAACTTGCGTGATCCCGTCTTATACCGTGTATCTCACGCGTCCCATCATAATACGGGTGACAAATGGTGCATCTATCCAATGTATGCCTTTGCTCATCCGCTTGAAGATGCCATTGAAGGGGTCACTCACTCTCTTTGCACATCAGAATTTGAGGACCAGCGTCCGCTCTACAACTGGGTTGTGGAAGAATGCGAAATGTCGCACCAACCACAGCAAATTGAATTCGGTCGTTTAAATCTTTCCAACACCGTTATGAGTAAACGGAAATTAAAACAGCTTGTTGATGAAGGAATTGTCGACGGTTGGGACGACCCTCGCCTTCCGACTATTTCAGGCTTGCGCCGAAAAGGGTACACTCCGACAGCCATTCGCGAATTCGTCAAAGAAACCGGCGTATCCAAAGGTTCTGGCGTGGTGGATGAGGCGATGCTTGAACATTTTGTCAGAGAAGACTTAAAGTTGACGGTGCCGCGTACGATGGGAATATTAAAGCCGCTGAAAGTGGTCATCACCAATTATCCGGAAGATCAAGTTGAGTGGCTGGATGCTGAAATTAATCCAGAAAATCCGGAGATGGGCGTGCGGAAAATTCCATTTTCTAGAGAGATTTATGTTGAGCAGGAAGACTTTATGGAGAATCCTCCAAAGAAATACTTCCGCTTGTTCCCAGGCAATGAAGTTCGTCTGAAACATGCCTATTTCATTAAATGTGAAGAGGTCATTAAGGATGAGAATGGAGAAGTAATTGAGCTTCGCTGCACGTACGATCCCGAAACAAAAAGCGGCTCCGGCTTTACAGGCCGCAAAGTAAAAGGAACGATTCACTGGGTTGATGCCAAGCACGCTTTGCCGGCAGAGTTCAGGCTGTATGAACCGCTCATTTCCGACGCGGATGAAGAAGCGGATGAAGCAGAGGAAAAGACATTCCTTGATTATGTGAACAAAAACTCCTTAGAAGTTGTGCAAGGTTTTATCGAGCCAAATATGGAAGATGTAAAACCGCATGATAAATTCCAGTTCTTCCGGCATGGTTATTTCAATGTCGATCCAAAACATACAACAAAAGAAAAAATCGTATTCAACCGGATCGTTTCTTTAAAAAGCTCGTTCAAACTAAAGTAATAAACTAAAAAAGCGACCCGGCAGTCCATTCAAGGACTGCCGGGTCGCTTTTTTCTACTTACAGGCCCATCTCTGGATATAGCTGTTGCAACCGCAGCACTGCCTGTTCCTTCATTTTCGCTTCACACATAATATCGACATCTCTTCCGCAGAGCTTCTGCAAGAAGTCTTCAAAATCTTCTTTAAGAATATAATCATGGTGTGCTGGATCGACAGCAGTGTTTCTCCCGGAGCTAATGTGCATTTTATGTATTTTGCCAGCAGGCCACGATTGGAATACCCTCGTTAAAATAGCTTCCGTATCTGCTTTTTCTTCATGATTGCAGCGATGATGATGGATATCAAAACAAACTGGTGCTCCTGTTCGTTCATGCAGCTCAAGGACATCCGTTGCCGTATATGTCTTATCATCATTCTCAATTCGCAAAACTGCTTTTATTTCTTCAGGGAGTTGGGCATAGTTTTTTGCAAACCTCACTTTTGCCTTCGCTTTATCTCCATAAGCCCCGCCTGCATGGAGAATCATGTCTTCCCCGTCGATTAAATCAAGTACTTTCTGATGGTACACCAATTCGGAAATAGAATGAACGACTACCTGCTCTTTAGGGGAATTTAAAACCGTATATTGTCCAGGATGCATTGAAAGTCTTAAATCATGCTGCTCTCTTAGCTTTTTTATTTCATTCGTTAGAGCCATAACATCCTCGTCTTTTTCCCACTCCCACGTGACAATCGGATGGCTTGCAAAAGGAATGAGTTCGCTGCTCAACCGAAAAAAGAAAATGCCGTTTTCAATGTTCCAATGCAATACATTGAGTACTTCCGACAAATTATGAATCGTGAGCGCCTTCACTTTTTTCATGCCTTCTATCTCTACTGTCTTTAGCCGGCATGTTTTGAATTTTGAAGGCAGAACGGTGTTAATGCACGCATATCCAAGTTTCATTTATCCGCCTCTTTTTCCCCATGGATTTTGATTGCTTCTTTTCCTATTCCCTTTCGTTCATTATTATATACGTTCTTATTGTCTATTAACTGAGTGCTTTCAGCTCGGCTTCTTCTGCCTGTTTTGCTGCTTTTCTCTTATACACTACCTTGGCAAGGCTGACACTCACTTCATAAAGCAAAATGAGCGGTATAATAACTAAAATATCCGATATAAAATCAGGAGGAGTCACAAATACCGATACAACAATCAGTAAAAAATAAGAGTATTTCCTGAAAGCGCGAAGCTTATACGGATTAATTAACCCTAAACTCGTTAAAAACATCATAACGACCGGCATTTCAAACAATATACCAAATGGAAGGGTCATATGCAGCAAAAACTTAAAATACTTCTCGGTCGTGAAAAAGGTCTGAAACATTTCTCCCGACAGCGACATAAGGAAGGATAAGATAATTGGAAACAGCACAAAGTAACCGAATGACAGACCTGCTAAAAACAGCAGAAACAGCGCTGGAATGTAAGCAAGTGCAACCTTTCTTTCTGATTGTGTTAAAGCGGGCTTAATGAAAAGCCATAACTGATGAGCGGCTACAGGAATAGTCGCCGCTCCTGCCACTACAGCGGCAATCATCAAATAGACAACAATAATGTCTCCCGGGCCAAGCAAAGCCAACTTAAACGGCAAGTCTTTTACTAAATAATGATAGATATCTTGAACAAACATAAATGATCCAGCTAAAAACAAGAGAAAAACAGCTAGAGTGATAATAATCCTTTTTCTTAATTCTTCAAGGTGTTCCACTGCCTTCATGTCAAGATCTTGCATCGTCTCTCTTCCTCCTGATCCATAATGAAAAAGCTGTTTCAAAAGGCTCCCAAATGATCCTCTTGAAGACAGCTTTTCTGTTTATTCAATGAATTAAACCAAATTTTTCTTTTCTTTTTTGTCCGCTTCTTCCTGCTCATCAGCTACGAGGTCTCGGGTAGACTTTTTAAATTCCTTTAATGTAGTGCCAAAAGCCCGTCCGATCTCCGGTAGCTTGGAGGGTCCAAAAATAATTAACGCGATAACAAGAATGAGAATTAATCCCGGCACTCCTATATTTTGCAACATAAAATAGCCTCCTAGTATTGAAATCCTGTGATGGCAACGACAGCAGGGCGCGGCTGATTATCACCTTTTCGATGCGGCCACATGCTTGTCGGCTTGTGAATGTTTGTTGTTTCCTCTCCCGGATGTTGCACGGCCAGGAACAATGTTGTTTCATCATCTGTAAAACAAGGGCCTGTCAGCTCTGCTTCCACTGGAGCGGAAGCGAACTGGAAAGCTTCCCCCTCGTTTTTTCCTGTTGTTGGAATGACAAATACCCCATTGTTTTTAAAGGAAGAAAACACTCCTTTATTAACCGAACTAGAAGAAATATCGGTCACTGTCCATAAGTTCCCGTCACTATCAAATGTTAAATTGTCCGGAGCGCTGAACCCACTTTGGCGACCGCCGCAAGCAAAGATTTCAAAATCAAATGTTAACGATCCTAAATCGTCATTCTCTTCTAAAAAGCGCGTGATATGTCCATGGATATTTCCATGCTTCGAATTGTTTGTGTGAGCGATAAAAACGGATTTATCAAATGGGCTGATCTCTACATCTTCCGGGCGGTCTGTCGGAGTAGCCCCGAGCAAGATAGCCGCTTCATGTGCATGAACGAGCACATCTGCCTGCGTTTGAAACTTGTTGAGCAATTCTTGATTGCCCGCTGCTTTTTTACGGACAGCTTCAATAGTTAGAGCAATCCATTCGCCCTTCGATAAGCTTGCTGCATAGAGAGTTCCTTCTTCAAGCAAATCGGAATTAGCTTGCTTTCGTGATTTTATGTATTTATTTTTGCTAATAAATTTATAGACGCATGCATCCGTTTTGTCATCTCCCATATAAACGGCCACACGCCCGTCATTTGTCAGCCCCATTGCCGCGTTTTCATGATGGAAGCGGCCGAGTGCTGTATGCTTCCGTGGAGAAAATCCTGGATTAAATGGATCCACTTCAACGATCCAGCCATAATGTGTTTCATTCAATGAAGCTGCGCTTGAGGTAGATTCATAATTTTCCTCAGCTGATAAAACTGTATTCCAAAGTGTCTTGCCGCCTGAACAGTTAGCAAATGTTCCTTGTACAACATCCGTGCCTCCTACTGCTTTGGAGCCTTTTGCCGGTCCGGTCAGCCTAAATGGTGTCAATCCTGTAATGCGTCGGGCAAACTGTGAAGTCGTGTCCATCTTCCACGTTCCGTCTTCTTTATATACTTCAATAATGGATCCGCCCTGGTTGTACAACATTTTTTCTATTTGGGCTTTTGTGTATTTTCCATCCTTATTCTGCGGGCCCGTTACCCATAGATCACTTGTGTATTCATGATTTACCCACAGTAACCCCCGCTCATTCGATCCCTTAATTGGAAAGAACATTGTAAAGTCATTGTTGTAGCCAAAGGTTTCCCCTTTTTCATTAATGACATCTCCGTAAGCAGCTACTACATCATATTTAAATCCGCGCGGCAGAACGAGAGCATCTTTGTCTGTAGGTTTGATTGGTCTAAAATTGACTCCTGACACTTTTTTATTTCTGCCGAATAAATGGGAAGCGGCTTTTGCTCCTTGTGCTTCCACTACTTTTGGCGTAAAAGCTCCAAGCCCTGCTGAAGCCACTGTTAAAGCCGTAACTCCTGTTCCTACATACGTCAAAAACTTTCTACGGTTTAATTCTTCCCCCATTGTTGCGTCACCTCTTCATTTTTATCTAGAACCTTTGCCCACCCCTCATGATAAGGAAGAATTGTTAAGCTTATTTTTCCTCTTTGTTATACTTGAGTAAATAATTGTAAAAATTATTGGCCTCCCATCCTCCTTTTTGTCACTTACCGACAAAAGAGAGAATGGATTATTGTATTTCGCAAACATTGTCGACATCTGTCACAAAACTGTAAAATTAAGAAGAAATTAAGCTATTCACAAGGTGCCAGAAACACCGAAAGCGATTACACGATTTCTTTTATTTTTATATGGGTAAAGTGTAAAACACTCGTTAAAGATGAATAACTTAAAAGAAATCGCGGATAATGCGAATATAAATAAAAACAAAGGAGTATAGCTATGTCTATGTTAAAAGATCTTTTTATAGGCTTGTCCCAAAACCAATTCCTTAACAGTGCAGCAAAGAAATACGGCCTGAAACTTGGTGCGCAAAGCGTTGTAGCTGGAACGAACATCGAGGAAACAATCAGAAGCATTAAGGAATTAAATGCTCAAGGAATTTCTTGTACTGTCGACAATTTAGGGGAATTCGTCTATAAGAGAGAAGAAGCAACAGAAGCAAAAGAACAAATTCTCGAGGTAATTGAAGCTATTCATGAAAATAATGCAGATGCTCATATCTCTCTAAAACCAACTCAACTCGGATTGGACATTGATTATAACTTCTGTTTGGAAAACTTGAGAGAGATCGTAAGCAGAGCAAACAAGTATGACATGTTCATCAACATTGATATGGAAGATTATTCTCATTTACAGCCTTCTTTTGATCTTCTCGATGAGTTGTCAAAGAACTACAACAACGTAGGCACAGTTATCCAAGCTTACTTCTATCGTGCGGAGGAAGATATTAAGAAATATAAAGATTATCGTCTGCGCATCGTAAAAGGTGCTTATAAAGAGCCTGAGGAATATGCCTATCAGGATAAGAAAGACATTGATACAAACTTTATCAAGTTGATCGAATGGCATTTGCTAAATGGAAAATTTACATCTATCGCTACACATGACCACCATATCATCGATCATGTCAAGAAATTTGTTAAGGCAAACAACATTCCTAATTCTAAATTTGAATTCCAAATGCTATACGGATTCAGAAAAGACATGCAGCTTCAATTGGCAAAAGAAGGATACAATTTCACTACTTACGTGCCTTTTGGAAAAGACTGGTATGGATACTTTATGCGCCGTCTTGCAGAAAGACCGCAAAACTTAAATCTTGTTGCTAAACAAGTATTTACGAAAAAAACAAACACCATGATTGGCCTCGCAGCTGGAGCATTTTTGTTAGGAAGAATCTCCAAAAAGAAATAATTGCAGTGATCATCTAATATGTAATCGTTAAGCGTCCATTTTGACTGTATAGGATGAAATGACGCTTAACGATTTACCATATAAAAGCAAGCGCTTATTACTAAATGATGTGAGGAGAATAGGCAGATATGATTCCATACAAGCATGAACCATTTACTGACTTTTCAAAACCAGAAAACAAGAAAGCGTTTGAAGAAGCACTCCAATTTGTAGAAGGATATCTCGGACAAGATTACCCGCTTGTTATTGGCGGTGAAAAAATCACTACAGAAGATAAAATCGTTTCCTACAACCCTGCCGATAAAAAAGAAGTCATCGGACGTGTCTCCAAAGCAAGCCGTGAACATGCTGAGCAAGCAATGAAAGCTGCTGTGAAAGCGTTTGAATCCTGGAAAAAAGTCAAGCCGGAAATTCGCGCAGATATCTTGTTCAAAGCCGCTGCGATTGTTCGTCGCCGCAAGCATGAATTCTCTGCCCTTCTTGTAAAAGAAGCCGGAAAGCCTTGGAATGAAGCTGACGCTGATACAGCAGAAGGCATCGATTTTATGGAATATTACGGCCGCCAAATGCTAAGAATTAAAGACGGCATGCCAGTGGAAAGCCGGCCAGGAGAAGATAATCGCTATGGCTACATTCCATTAGGCGTAGGCATCGTTATTTCTCCATGGAACTTCGCCTTTGCCATTATGGCAGGTACAACTGTCGCTGCTCTTGTAAGCGGAAACACGGTTTTATTGAAACCAGCTTCAGCTACACCAATTGTAGCAGCGAAGTTCGTGGAGGTTCTTGAAGAAGCAGGCCTTCCAGCAGGCGTCCTTAACTTTGTGCCAGGAAGCGGTGCAGAAGTGGGGGACTATCTTGTGGATCATCCGAAAACACGCTTTATCTCCTTCACTGGTTCACGTGATGTAGGCCTTCGTATTTTCGAACGTGCCTCTAAATTAAATGACGGCCAACTTTGGCTGAAACGCGTCATTTCAGAAATGGGCGGAAAAGACACTATCGTTGTGGACAAAGAAGCAAACCTTGAGCTTGCTGCTCAATCCATCGTTAAATCAGCGTTTGGCTTTTCCGGACAAAAATGTTCTGCCTGTTCCCGTGCAGTAGTCGTAGAAGATGTGTACGACCAAGTATTAAGCCGTGCAATTGAGTTAACGAAAGAAATTTCGGTGGGCAACCCTGTTGATAACAGCCATTATATGGGACCAGTGATTGACCAGGCATCGTTTGACAAAATCATGAGCTATGTTGAAATTGGTAAGGAAGAAGGACGTATCGTAGCGGGTGGAACAGGCGACAGTGAAACTGGCTATTTCGTTCAACCAACCATTGTAGCAGATGTTGATCCAGAAGCTCGCCTTATGCAAGAAGAGATCTTTGGCCCGGTTGTTGCGTTTGCCAAAGCGAAAGACTTTGATCATGCCATCGAAATTGCAAACAACACAGAGTATGGCTTAACAGGAGCTGTTATTACCACTAACCGCATGAACATGGAAAAAGCCCGTGAAGACTTCCACGTTGGAAACTTATACTTCAACCGCGGCTGTACAGGAGCGATTGTTGGATACCAGCCATTTGGCGGCTTCAACATGTCCGGTACGGATTCCAAAGCTGGCGGTCCGGATTACTTACAGCTTCATATGCAAGCAAAAACAACATCTGAAATGTTTTAGTAAAACAGATCACAATTAAAGGGAGGCTGCCTCGCCAGATCAGGATCTTCTCTCCCCTTTGGCGGAGGAGACACCGGATTCTGCTTGCGGGACAGCCCCCTACACTCAATATTTTATTAGGCAATTTATAATCAATGCTATGAAAACAAGGTTAAAAGGAGTTTTACGATGTCCAATGAAATGTATCAATTAATTGCAATTATTATTTATATGGCTGCAATGGTTTTCATCGGTTGGTATGCATTTAAACGCACATCCAACTTGACTGATTACATGCTTGGTGGCCGCTCACTTGGACCGGCAGTCACAGCTTTAAGCGCCGGGGCTGCAGATATGTCAGGCTGGTTGCTCATGGGGCTACCAGGTGCTATCTTTTTGAACGGTCTTGTGGAGACGTGGATTGCCGTCGGACTAACGCTTGGCGCTTATTTAAACTATGTACTCGTTGCCCCTCGTCTTCGTGTCTATACACAAGTATCAGGCGATTCCATTACGATTCCAAGTTATCTGGAAAATCGTTTGAAAGATAAATCTCGTCTTTTACGTATTGTTTCAGGTATTGTTATTCTAATTTTCTTTACTTTCTATGTCTCTTCAGGAATGGTAGCAGGTGGAAAGTTTTTCCTCAGCTCCTTCGGGCTTGACTATCACGTCGGTCTTTTAATCGTATCGGCGGTTGTTATTTTTTATACTTTATTTGGCGGGTTTTTAGCGGTTAGTTATACGGATGTTGTTCAAGGACTTATTATGTTTCTCTCGCTGATACTTGTACCGATATTCGGGTTATTTCTTACAGGCGGTTTCTCAGAAACAGCGACAAGCATTCGAGAAGTAGATCCAAATTTATTGAGTTTCTTTTCTGGCGCTTCGTTCCTTGGAGTTTTATCAGCGGTTGCATGGGGACTTGGCTACTTCGGCCAACCACATATCATTGTGCGTTTTATGGCAATCAGCTCAGTTAAAGAAGTGAAAGGCGCGCGCCGTATCGGAATTGGCTGGATGTTCCTCAGTCTCTTTGGAGCCGTGGCAACAGCCCTTGTCGGCATTGCCTACTATCATCAAAATGGCGCTACGCTCGCTGATGCAGAAACTGTGTTTATTGCCCTCGGACAGATCATCTTCCATCCGTTTATTGCGGGTATTATGCTTGCGGCCGTCCTTGCAGCTGTTATGAGTACAATTTCTTCCCAGCTGATTGTTACGTCATCTGCACTGATTGAAGACTTGTACAAAGCTGTTATTAAAACGGATGCTCCAGATAAACAATATGTATTTTATGGAAGAATGGCTGTTCTCGTCGTATCTGTTATCGCCATGATTCTTTCTTGGCCAAACAGTGATACGGTTTTAAAAATTGTTTCGTTTGCTTGGGCTGGATTCGGCGCTTCATTCGGTCCAATTATCTTACTCTCCCTCTACTGGCGGAAAATCACTGCTAAAGGAGCTCTTTGGGGAATGATTACCGGTGCGATCACCGTTATTATTTGGGGAAATGTCGATGCATTGACAGATACGCTTTATGAGATTGTCCCTGGCTTCATCATCTGTTGGATTGTTACTTACTTAGTAAGTCTTGCAACATATAAGCCAAATGAGGAGATTGACAGAGAATTCTCAGAAACTGTTGAGCTTCTTCAAAAAGAACGTTGATCTGCTTGGTTGATCGCCCTCCTTTCTAAAGCAGGAGAAGTTACTAAGGAACCAGATGAAAATGACCTTTCATCTGGTTCTTTTTGCTGCTCTACACTATACATTATCCTTCTTTATCAGTATGATTAAATGGATAAACATATGAGTATGGAGGAGGAGCTGAATGAGCCAGCCACTGGAAAAGGTTCTTGCATTGACAAATATAAATGATATTACTGAAATGGTCAGTACGTATTTAAAAAAGCCTGTCGTTGTAGAAAATGATCAATTTTCATTGCTGGCCTACAGTTCTTACTATATTGAACAGTTTGACGAGGCAAATCAGCAAACGATTTTCACGAAACGCTGGCCCATTCCCATATTGGAAAAGTTCATGGAAGAAGGCGTGGTTGAACAATTAAAGACGATTCCCGGCCCTTTCCACGTTCCGCCCATTAAAGATATTGGACTAAATCCCCGTGTAGTCGTGAGTGCAAAATATAAGGAACAAATTTTTGGTTATATTTGGGTCCAAGAAACAACTCCTCCGTTGACGGATACTCAAATGGATTTTTTACAGAAGGTATCGGTCCACGTAGGAAGGCTTCTTTATAAAGAAAATCAAGTAAAAGCAAGGAAAGACGAAAAGAAAAATCAATTTTATAAAAAAATTATCGATGAGACTTATCGAACGGAGAACCAGATCAAATGGGAGGCAGCCAATGTCAACGTCGTATTGCCTACTTCCTTTCTCGTGACTGTCTTCATGGTTGCCCAAATTGATGAAGATATATTTGAGGAGCTTACGGAAACCATCCGGCTGTTCGTCAATGCGCTAAACCGTCCTGCCCACTTATTCACCGATGAACTGAAGATTATTGTTATAATCGGCAGCAATTCCCCTGCTTCAAGTAGTTTAACTGAAAGTGCAGACCAGTTAACAAACACCATTTTAAGTCAATATAAGCCGCAAACTGTATACGTAGGGATTGGCAGTGAGTACACTTCCATTGTTGATTTACGCCAAAGCTATCTGGAAGCACTTCGGGTAATTCATACAGCTGAATTTCTTGGCACCTCTTCCCTTCCGGCATTCCATTATAAAAAGATGGGTGTATTCCGCTATCTCGAAGCGATTGCTCGTTTTAACAGTGAGACAGATTATGTGAATGAAGACTTACTAAAGCTAGAAAGGAAAGACCAAGAAAGCCAGTCAAACTTACTTGAAACGTTGGAAGCTTATTTGTTGAATCATTGTCGAATCAAACCTGCTGCTGAACAACTTTTTATTCATACCAACACACTAAAGTATCGGCTTAAGCAAATTGCTGATTTAACCACTATAGATTTTAATGACTTTAACATGAACGCTCAGCTATTTATCGACTTGCAGCTCATGAAGCGAAAAAAACAAGCACCGGACCGCTAATAGAGCAGTCCGGTATTTCCCTTTTCTTCATAAAAAAAGATTAATTAAGTGAATGGCTACATAGGTATATATAGACTGAATTCTTTTAATATAACTGCTTCGGGTGACAAATTTGTCAATCAATGTCAGAATAGAAGAGGGGGCGATAGAATGAAAGTAGTTATAGGTTCAGTCATCATTATACTTATTATTTGCTTTGGCATTTGGTTAATGCTTTCTCCTTCGTTTAAAAAGGTTGGAGACACTGCTCATCGACTAAAAGAAAAATTGGGGGAGGATGAAAATGGAACAACAAACAAAAAAGAAAAAAAATAACCGTAAAATTTTGGGAGGATCTATTGTTGCTGTTGCCTTAGTAGTCGGGATTGCTTTATTGTCATTATTTATTGAAAAAATACCAAATGGGTACGTCGGCGTTGTGTATAGCCCAAATGGCGGTGTTCAAGATGAAACGCTTGGCCAAGGTTGGCATCTTGTCGGCTTATTTGACAAAGTGACAAAATATCCGGTTAGAATGCAAACTGTTAATTATAAAGATATTCAAGTTGCTACGTCTGATGGGAAAAGCGTGACTGTCGACTTTGCCTACAACTACAGTATCCAGCCTGATAAAGTAGTAGCTGTCTTTAACAAGTTTGGTCCGGTGGAAGTAGAGCAAATTGAAGAGTCCTACCTGCGCACACGCCTGTGGGCGGCTGGCCGTAAAGCTGTTGCTAAATACTCCGTTATTGATACATATGGAGAAAAATCCTCCGAAGCCGCTTCAAAGGTTCAGGATCTATTTGCTGACGATGTCGGCCGGTTAGGCTTTACCGTTGATAACCTGACACTTGGCGTGCCAAAACCTGATAAATCTACTCAGGCTGCCATCGACAAGCGTGTAGAAGCTGCCCAGGAGCTTGAGAGAAAGCAAATAGAATTAAAAATTGCTCAAGCAGAGGCTGAGAAGAAAAAAATCGAAGCTGAAGGGATTGCCAAATATAACGAAATTATTAAGAAGTCTATTTCTAAAGAAGTGATCCAGAATAAATGGATTGAAAAATGGGATGGAAAAATGCCAAGAGCTACTGGCTCCAATCAGCTAATTGAAATTCCGATTGACGATGCCCCTTCCCAGTCAGGTCAATGACTTAAAAGCTGCCGTTCTATCCGGCAGCTTTTTTCTGTTTTATTTATTGAATACGAGGGAACTAGAAATAAGAGCCGATTCATTTAAAGGAGTGATCGTATGTATCTAGATAATTTCGTCAATCAGAAAATCCAAATCAGGCTTCGCAACTTTCCCGAAGAGCTTGTCGGGTCCATTACCGGCATCTATCATCCTGACCAGTGGTATATGGTAAAGTTAATGCACACAGAAAGCATGGGCATCTGGGTGGAGAATCCTTGCCACAAGAGAACAGAAGTGATGAACGAATCAGGAGACGAAATCCCCTCTGAGCACCAGAAGGAAGAAACGTGCTCTGTTCATCTTTTTATTAGATGGGAATACATTAGTTCCGTCATTACTTTTCCAAACAAAGATACTGTCGGTCTCGACAAAAAAGCTACCCTTATCGGTTTCCATGCTTAAACGTAGCCTCCTGCCCTGTGCAGGAGGCTATATTTCTCTTTTGTTTATCCTCTCCGAGTTGTATAGAGGCCAAATCAATGGTCGAACATTCAGCCGCTGTGTATGCTCACTTATTCGATTTCAATTTCAATATTTTTAACATAAGCAGCCGTCCCTGAAATAGAAAGGTCTAGTTGATCCTGCTCTCCTTTTATATGTACGTACACTCGTCCTTCCTTATCGATTTCATGCCCTTGTTCCACAATAAGCGTCGTTGGCAACACAGTGTCTTTCTTTATAAAAGTTTTATAATACGCTCCCATCACACCTGAAGCGGTACCTGTAATGGCGTCTTCTACTGTACCCGAATAAGGGGATGAAAAGTGGCGAGCATGCATATCGCTGTCATGATCGCGCACTTGGAAACAGATAGGATGTAAAGATGCTTTTGGCCTTTCCTTTAAAATACCTGGAAAGCTTTCTGTCAGAGGATTCATTTTATTGAAGCTTGATAACTCCTTAACCGGAATAATCAACGTCCAAATCCCTGTACTGCCATAAACAATTGGGTAGGTTGGATGTAAGTCCTCTTCCCTTAATCCGATGGATGCTGCTAAGTCCGATCTCGATCCCTTAAATGGCTGAAATTGAGGTTTTGCCTGCTGCATAGTCATCAGTAATTGATCGTGTTCTTCATGAATATATATGGGCAGTACACCTGCATTCGTCTCAATTGTAATAGATGATTGTTTTAGCAAACCGTTCATTCTTAAAGCATAAACCGTTCCCATCGTTGCATGGCCGCATAAATTCACTTCATGTCCAGGTGTAAAATAACGGATACGGAAATCAGCTATTTTTGAAGAAACGACAAAAGCGGTTTCGTTAAATCCTACGGCTGCTGCGATAGCTAACATCTGCTTTTCAGTATAGTCATCACCATTTAATACTACACCAGCCGGGTTCCCCTTTCCGGGAATCGAACTAAATGCATCAATATGTTGTACATTCACTTTTAGCAAAATAATTTCCCCCCTTCATTATGTAAGCCCGTCTATCTAAAAAATGTTTACAGTAATTGTGACTCACAGACTGCAACCAGCACTATGTCGAGAGATCAATCTCCATTTTTATCTATCTCTATTATTTTCGACTATAGACTAACTGCCTCCTTTCTCCCTACTAATAAATAATCTGCCTAAATAGCAACTATTCAATTGACAACTTCCCCATCTCTCGCTATATTAAATATTTAGCATTTTCTGAAGAAAATGTATACGGAAAGAAGGTGTTCTTTTGTTACCTGAACAGCGCAAAAAAATGATTATTTTGATGATTAATATGTTTATAGCTATCGGCAGTTTTGGCATTATCATCCCTATTCTACCTGCTTATCTGCTGTCGATTGGCCAAGGCGGAACAGCGGCCGGCTTAATTATTGCTATTTTTGCCGGTGCTCAGTTGATCATGTCCCCTATCGCTGGAAAATGGGCCGATCAATACGGCCGGCGTATTATGATTATTGCAGGGCTTAGCGGACTGGCTCTCTCTATGTTTGTATTTTATTTTTCCGATACGATCAGCATTTTATATCTTTCACGCGTTATTGGCGGGATTGGAGCAGCTTTATTAATCCCGGCTATCTTTGCCTATGTGGCCGATATTACCACAATGGAACAACGCGCTAAAGGAAATAGTCTGATTTCTGCTGCCATGTCTCTCGGTATCGTTGTCGGCCCTGGTGTAGGAGGATTCCTTGCTGATTTTGGCCTCAAAATGCCGTTGCTCGTTTCGGCTATTATCGGTGTGGCCGCTGTGGCTTTCTCCGCTATTTGGTTAAAAGAAAGCAAGGAAGAAGTCGGCTTCTCATCTGGAGTAGATGATGAGCGAATGGTAAAGAAGCTCGCTCAATCTGTTCGAAAGCCTTATTTTATTCCACTTATTATTACACTTGTTATGAGCTTTGGATTAATGGCTTATGAATCTGTTATCGGACTTTTCGTTGATAATAAATTTGGTGCCACTCCCCAGGAGATCGCCGTCATGGTAACGGCAACAGGTATCGTCAGTGTAATTGTTCAGTTATTTATCGTGGACCGCATCGTACACCGGTACGGTGAAGGAGCTGTATTGAATATGTTCCTAGCTGTTACAACAATCGGGTTCCTCTCGTCTTTTTTTGCTTCAAGCTATGCCTTATTTTTTATTGTTACGCTTATGATTTTTCTCGCTTCATCCATTTTACGCCCGGTGCTAAATACGCTTATATCTAAGCTGGCAGGCAATGAACAGGGCTTTGCGATGGGGATGAATAATGCTTATATGAGTATCGGCAATGTGCTTGGTCCGACACTCGCCGGTCTTCTGTATGATGTGCATATATACTATCCATTTCTGCTAGGGCTCATTATCCTTGCTTTGACGATGCTTGTCTCCATAGCATGGCAAAGGAAACAAAAAACTGCCGGTCGCAATGCAGCTGTATTGAAATAAACTATAGTTTTTACAGAAAAGAAGCAAGACTCAAAGAATATTTGAGTCTCGCTCCTTCTTTTTTATTTTATTGACCGCACAATTTTTCTGCAATGCCAACGAAATATTCTACTCCGTATTTTAGAGCATTTTCGTCAATTTTAAATTGAGGATGATGCAAAGGATAAGCTTCTCCTAACTCTTCGCTATGCACCCCGATAAATTGCATAGATGCAGGAACAGCTTCAGAGTAAGCAGAGAAGTCTTCTGTTCCGAACATCGGCTCCTCGACATTAATTGCGTTTTCCTTTCCGCGAATCTCTTCTACAACGGCTCTCGAAACATCAACCGCCTCTTTTTTATTGACGACAGCTGGATAGCCTAAATACCAGTTTATTTCATAGGTTGCTCCGTGTGCCTCTGTAATGCCTTTGACAATTTTCTCAAGATGCTCCCTCGCTTTCACTCGGCTATCAGGATCCAAAGAACGGATTGTTCCACCGAGCTCCGCATATTCTGGAATAACGTTAAGTGCGCCTCCGGCATGGAAGGTAGTAACTGAAACAACCGGGGCTCTAAGGGCCGAAATTTTTCTGGAAACAATCTGCTGAATATTGGTCGTAATTTCCGCACCGATAATCAAAGGATCAATCGTTAATTCAGGAGTAGATGCATGGCCCCCTCGCCCCGTAATTTTGATTTCAAAGTCATCAGCCGCTGCACAGAATACACCTTCCCGAATGCAAATAGTTCCTGTCCGCTCATAAGGGCTAACATGAAGAGCAAAAGCATAATCTACCCCTTTCATTGCCCCTTGCTTAACTAATTCCTGAGCTCCTCCCGGCAGGACCTCTTCCGCATGCTGAAAAATAAATCTAATTTCTCCAGCAACCTCTGCTTTTTTCTCAGAAAGCACTCTTGCCGCACCTAATAGCATCGCTGCATGCGCATCATGACCGCATGCATGCATCACACCGGGATTTTTTGATTTAAATTCCACATCTGCTTCTTCTTGAATGGGAAGCGCGTCAATGTCCGCTCGAAAAGCAATCGTATGCTCTTTTCCTTCTGATTGCTTTGACCCTTTTAGAACAGCCAGCACACTCGTTTTTGTTGGCCTTGTCACTTCAAGGTTTGGAAATGTTTTCAATAAATTATAGATGTATTCAGAGGTATTATGCTCCTGGTAAGAGAGTTCCGGATTTTCATGAAAATGCCGTCTCCATGAAATGACCTCTTTCTCTACTGTCTCCAATACTGCCTTCATTCTAAAGACCTCCCTTATTTTTTTAATGTTGCATGATCGCTTCTCTGCGTCGTCGTTAAAACGGGCCATAATGAATCACTTGAGCAATCACTAAGAAAATCACAGCTATCACAACTTGAATGGCTAGATAGGGAAGAACCCATCTCACCCATTTCGTAAATGATATGCCCGCTACAGCTAATCCCGCCAATAGCAAACCAGAAGTCGGGAAAATCATGTTGGATATTCCATCTCCGAGCTGGAAGGCTAATACAGCCGTTTGTCTTGTCACACCCATCAAGTCTGCAAGCGGTGCCATAATTGGCATCGTAAGAGCAGCTTGTCCGCTTCCGGATGGGACAATAAAGTTGAGAAACATTTGTACGATAAACATCCCAACAGCATTAATCGCCGGCGGAAGATGCTCTACCAAACCTGCAGCGTAGTATAGGATGGTATCCAACAAGCCCCCATTGGTAATAATAACGAGAATGGTTTGCGCGATACCGATAATCAATGCTCCAGAAACCATATCGCTCGCTCCAGAAATAAAACCGTTAGCCATCCTAGACGGAGATAATCCTCCGATAAAACCCATAATGATGGCACTTAATAAAAACAAGCCGCCAATTTCACTAATATACCAACCTAGTTTAATCACTCCGTAAACTAAGAATATAAAGTTTAAAAGCAGAACCATTAGAGCAAGGAAGTGTCTTTTGCCCATTTTAAAGCTCTTGTCAAGCTGTGTCTGTCCCTCTCGACTGAACTTTCCGTACTCACCAAGCTCCGGATTTCTTTTTACTTTCATCGCATGACGATAAATATACACGACTGTTAGAACATAAAAAGCAGCAAGAATGGCGATCCGCAAGCCCATTCCAGAATACATCGGCAATTCGGCGATGCTCTGGGCAACCCCGACATTAAATGGATTCGTTAAACCGGAAATAAACCCGGTTGCTAACGTTCCCAGCATGACAATGGCAAAACCGGTAAGTGCATCGAATCCCAAGGCAACTGTCATGGGAACTACAATGGCAATATACACTAGCGCATCCTCAGCTGAGCCAATGAGCGTCCCTAGCGAGGCGAAGACTAATACCATCAGCGGAATAAGTAATTTCTCTTTTGATCCGAATCGGACAGCTACAAATTTGATAAACGAATCAATTGCCCCAGTGGCCTGCATGATGCCAAGGGCCCCACCAAATAAAAAAACAAACAATATAATGGAAGCGCCTTCAATCATCCCCGCATGAACACTGCTAAACATTTCCAATAACCCTACTGGTGTGGAATCAACAAACTGAAAAGAACTAGGATCGACTACACTTCGGCCTTCTTTTTCAATCCTTGCATATTGACCCGCAGGTAAAATGTAGGTTAAAGCCGTTACTATCGCAATTACTACAAACATTAGAACAAAAGGATTAATTCCCTTTTCCGGCAACTCATTTAATTGGGTAGTAGAATTTGTGGGCTGATTAAGCGGCTCAGAAGAAATATTCTGTTTAGTCAGATTATTCATATTAGACCCCCGGTTATATTTTATCGTCAAGCGATGAAAATTAACTTCAGCTATTTATCTATCATGCTACTGTGCTTTGCTGCCAATTGGGTAAATGCGATAGGTCCATCCTATCGCATCTCAACTGTTTTTTTTACCATACTCTTTATTAAATGATCAAGCATGGCCGGAGTATGAACGAATGCACTGTCGATATGAAGGCGCTCAGTAAGCTGATGGGCATCTTTACCGAACGGTCCTACATTGAGCACAGGTGCTTGAAGCTGAAGCATATCAGCAAAAGGAATCGTGTAAATATCTCCCCAAACGGGTGTATTGCGTTCAAAAGCCTCCCATCCATTGGCTTCATCATGATAGTGGACATAACTTAAATCACAAAGCCCATTAAAATAATGAATCTGCTCCACGTCTACACCAAAATTGCTCGCCACTTTCTTTACTAGCTGAACAGATTCTATAACAAGTGGGTCACCAGACGTATTAACAGCCGGGTAATATGGAGGGGCAAACAACAAAACAATCGCCGGTGCAAGCTCCTGACACTGGATCAGCAGTTTATCAGCGATTCGCAGTGATTTTTCCCGTTCATCCCATTCGGTGTTTTCTTGAACTTCATCTTTTATTTTCTTAACAAGCTCGCTGCCCAGCTTTTCTGCGGCATAAGCAAGCAGCTTTTCATAGCGCAATACTCGAACTTCGCCAACTCCATCAATTTGTTCACTCTGACAAAGCACTTTGTAAGCCTCATTGCACTTTTTTGCTGCCTTTTGTGCCACTTCTTCAAATAGATCCATAATCTCGGAAGCCGTTCTTTTCATTAAAAAGACATTATAAAGAGCAGCCGCACGATAAGGTGTCTGTGTTGAGTATTGTGTTTTCAAATCTTTTTGTTGAAGGGAGACTGGTAAAGGAGTATTTTCACCAAGGTCACTTTCATGAAAAATAGGATTCCATTCCATCATCTGTGTAAGGAAAGAAGCGATATAGTTTGCTGTCATTCCTTTTAACGGTTCCCCGACATGAGTCTCTTTCCCGTAAAAAAGAGCGGCCGGCATAATTTTCCCTAGTGTTCCGGAATAAACATAATGTTTCTCATCACCTGGTTTTTGTGAGAAAGACGGTTCACTATTTAAAAATAGCTTATAAGAAATGCCGTACTTATCGCGCATATTTACGAGCTCTGTGACCGCTGCTCTCATACCCGAGGAATTTACTTCCTCATCAGGAACCGTTAAGAGCACTAGGTTAATCGGCCACTGTTCAATGCTTGCTTTTTCGATTAGAGCCATATGAAGGGCGAGCCCCATTTTCATATCCATTGTTCCGCGTCCGAATAGGTACTTTCCTGACTCAAGATCAATGCGCGCCCCTTCTGGCAGATTACTTTTTCGATTAAGCAATTCTTTCGTCAGTTCTTCCGGTCTAAAAGCAAGAGGTTCAAGATCGCCATACTCTTCTGTCTGGACTGTGTCAAAATGACTAATTAACACAACTGTATCCTTTGCTTCAGGATGTCTATAAAATGCCGTAACGAAATGTCGGCCAAGATCGGCTGGGTGAAGGGATAAATAGTCTGGATGCTTTTTAAAGTAGTCAAGCTCGCTTAATTTTTCTCGAACATTATAAGCAAATTTTCGTTCCCCATCTGTGAAAGTGCGGCTATCCCAGCTGACAAGCTCACATAACAGCGCCCGAAGAGTTTCAGGAGTTCCCCATAATAATTGGCTCATTGAAATCACCTTTCCCGTTTGTTTTTCCATCAGCAGAGACTAGCCCTGCTGATGGAAGTGTTGTTGTAATCTTTAGAAGCGCAAGGATAAGCAGCTTAACCCGCCATCTTGCTTTTGGAATTCTGACATTTCTAATTCGATTGTTTTGTATCCCGCTTCGTTCATTTTGCGTTTTGTCTCTTCGTATCCCTTTGGAATGATGACATAGTCATTTACAAGGATGCAGTTCGCTGAATATTCGTCTTCAGCTGAAACAGTAAGCTGGTCGTATTGGGCAAAGTCTGGATGGCCGATAAATTCACCAGCAGCTACGATCAAGTTATTGCCAAGATAAGCAATCCCTGTTTTTAGATGAAAGAACTTCTCCAATGGAACAATCGTTGCTTTATAGCCTTCCGATTCCATGATTTCTTTAAATTGACGAGCTCCCTCTTCATTTGTACGTTCAGAAATACCAACGTAGAAATGATCTTCCACTTGAAGAACATCTCCTCCATCTAATGTCCCTGGAGCTTTAATATAGTGAAGCTTGTCGTAGAATCCTTTTAAAACCGGCTCCATTTCTTTAATTTCTCCGTTTCTTGAATCAGCTCCCGGATTTGAAATAACAGCAAATTCTGGAGTCAAGACAGCCGTATCTTCAACGAAAGTGGAATCTGGAAACTCTTCACTTGCTGGCAAGTGTGTAACGGCCACGCCGCACTTTTTCAAAGCTTCTACATAAGCAGCATGCTGCTCAAGTAATTTATCATAATCTGGCTTTCCTAGGTCAGATGTTGTTAATCCATTTACATAGCTTTTTCCTGGTGTTTTTACGATGACATTTTTAAACATAAGTGATTCCTCCAATGATTTTTTATTAAGGCTATTTTCGTAAACTATGTTGCCAGTTCATAAAAAAGAATGGTTGATTTCTGCTCCAGACTGATCCGTTGGAGCAGGGCGGACGGTAAGCCTCCTCGGCGCTGTGCGCCTGTGGCGTCTCATTTGTCTCACTGTTCCCCCTGGAGTCTCGCTCCCTCCGTTCCAATCAACTTCTTTATTAGCGATTTACTTTCTCAAAACTTATTAACAAACAATACTCTTTTAAAAAGAGCCTTTATTAATTACGAACAACTGGACAAGTTAAGCAAGTTGGCCCGCCAGTGCCTTTATAGCTGATTTCATTTCCTTTGTATTCATATACCGTAGCCCCTGCATCAAGCAACTGCTGTTTGGTGCAATCGTTTCCAGCAGCAATCACACATACTCTCGGAGCTAGTGCAAGCACATTGCATCCTAAGTTCATATATTCATCATTTGGCACTTCAATTAGCTGAATACCGCGCTCGATCAGAAGCTGCCTGAAAAAAACTGGCATTAGCCGGGAATGCACAACCGCTAAATCGCGATCCACCATGCTGATGAAAGACATAAGGTGAAGACATTCTGCCTCTCCCTGATCGTGGGGAAGCTGAACAATAATAAATTCATCTACAAGGTCGGCTGTCATTTCTTTTAATTGCCGGATGGCTTCATCGTTCGTACGATAACCACGTCCGACAGCGAGTGTCCGGTCATCAAGCCAGACAATGTCACCGCCATCTGCTACAGCATTGCCGGTTAATTCACCGATAACCGGGATGTTCTTTTCTTTAAGAAATTCTTTATATACACCCGCCTCAGGCTGCCTTAATGCCTTTCCAGATTTTAAAATAATGGCTCCTTTGCTTGTAAACTTCACAGGATCATGCGCATACAAAGAGTCCATTCCAACTTTTGAGGATGTCGGTAAATAATCAATCTGGGGAACATGTTTTTCCAGTATGGAAATGAAGTCTGCATACTCATTTAGAGCTTCATTAAAATCTGGTGCTTCTACATAGTTGAACTTTTGCCATTCATTGTTTATTTGATCCTGGCTAATAAAAGCATCATTAGGGTGTTTTACAATTACACGTTCTAATGGTTTATACATAGACGAGCAATATGTCATTTTCTCCCTCCTTATTTTCCGTTGTACGGAATTTGATTCCGTTGTTAGGAAAGTTTCTTAAATTATAAAATTTAATATGTTATACTGTCAATAATGTTTTAATTTTTTTCAGAAAATTTCATTTTATGATTTTGTGGCGAAAGACAGGTGATACGTTTATGCAATCAATTGATCGTGCGATGAATGTTATTCAAGTGCTAGTTTCTGATGAATCGGAAAACTGGCTATCTATTACGGAACTATCTCAAAAATGTGACCTTCCTGTAAGTTCCATGCACCGCTTATTAAAAGCAATGGCTAAGCACGGCTTAATTCAACAAGATGAACAATCTAAACAATATGGTTTAGGCAATATTTGGCTTGAATACGGCCTGCGCATGTATGACAAAATGGATTACATTAGCCAAATAAGACCTGAATTAGAAAGGCTCATGACAAATGTAGAAGAAAGCGTCTACCTTAGCCAGCCGGCAGGAACAGAGTCACTAATCATCGAACGGATCGACAGTGAAAAAAATACGATCCGTGTGTTTGACCAGCTGGGCTTGCGAATCCCGATGAACATAGGAGCCGCTAATAAAGTTATGCTTGCTTACATGCCATACAAACAAGCAAAAAAAATTGTAGATACGCTTCTTCCAGAACAAGAAAGAACAGCTTTTTGGGAATTGTTGAAAGAAACAAAAACGAAGGGTTATGGCATTAGCCATAGCGAAAGAACAGAGGGAACATCCTCTGTTGCTGCCCCGATCTTAAACCATTTCGGAGAAGTGCACGGAGCAGTGAGTGTTGGTTTTGTCAGCTTTAACCTGACAGATGAAAAACTAGGCTTTCTAATTGAGAATGTGATCGAAACCGGTAAACGTATTTCTGCTAAATTAGGATATAGCGGGCTTTAATTATCAAAAGCAATGGATGAATCGGCCTTTTCAAACCGATATACATCCATTGCTTTTTTATATTTGATCAATCATTAAAATAGTTAGACAATATCCTGGTCATCTTCGTCCAAATCTTCCGAGGCTCCTGCTTTTTTTGCCAATTTAAATTTATAAAATAGTACACAAGCAACTAAGAAGCCAGTGCCGTACAATACACCGATTCGCTGAGTCGGATCAAAGACAAGGAAGACAAGAATAGAGAAACAGAACGTGACACAGAACAAAGGAACAAACGGATAAAGAGGAACTCTATATTTCAGTTCTTCCTTCTTCCCTCCCGCTTTTATAAATCTTCTCCGGAACATATATTGTGACAAAGCGATGCCCATCCATGAGATCGTAACAGAAATCCCCGCTATCGACATAAGCAGCACGAACACAGTGTCAGCAGCAATAAAGCTCGTCAGCAAAGATAACAATGAGAAGGAGATTGTAAAAAGAAGAGCATTTAAAGGAACTTTTCTTTTGGACAGCTTTCCAAATAACTTAGGCACCATTCCATCATGGGCCATCGCCCATAATAAACGAGTAGAGGCATATAGACATGAGTTTCCAACAGACAGAATAGCCGTTAAGATAATGAAATTCATGATTCCAGCAGCATATGGAACTCCCGCCAGCTTCATTAATGTAACAAATGGGCTCTCTAACAAACCTAGTTCAGAAGAAGGAAATATAGCAGCCAGAATAATGATAGAAGCAATATAAAATACAATAATTCTGAAAAGCACATTGCGTATAGCCCTCGGAATATTCTTTTCGGGCTCTTCACTTTCCCCAGCAGCAATCCCGATTAATTCGGAGCCCTGGTAGGAAAAAATGACATTCATCATTGTCACAAAAACAATGGCAATTCCAGCTGGAAACAGTCCGGAAGGTGCGAGATTGTTAAAGAAAGGAGCCGGACGATCCGACAAAGGAATAAAACCAAAGATACCGGCAATTCCAATAAGAATAAAGGCGATAACCGCGACAACTTTTATTCCAGCAAACCAGTATTCTGCCTCAGCAAACCCTTTTGTTGTGAGCGCATTCAAAGTAAACAATAGAACGATAAACACAGCACACCAAATCCAAACAGGAACATGCGGAAACCATTGTTTCATTAAAATTCCGGCTGCTGTAAATTCTACGCCGGCGGTCGCCGCCGATCCTACAAAGTACATCCATCCAAGAGCAAAACCAGCGGAAGGACCAATATACTTAGCGGCATATTTTTGGAATGAACCCGTAACAGGCATATGAACAGCAAGTTCGCCTAAGCAGACCATGACCATGTATAGGATGACACCACCGACTAAATACCCTATCATGGCCCCTCCTGCCCCTGCCTGATTAATTGTATAACCAGCATTCAGGAAAAGACCTGTACCAATAACTCCTCCAAGTGAAAGCATAAATAAATGACGTTTTTTCATAGAACGGTTTAATTGTTCGTGAGATTGCATCCCTTCCATTAACCGAACCCCCTAATCTATCAAGGTATAAAACTTTTCAAAAAGCCAGCGCTGCTTATTGCCTAGCAAATTCTACTTTTTTAACCGGTAAACTCCCTCCTATTTTTCCGTATAACGGAATGTCTTTCTGTTTAAAGGAAATCCTTTTGTTAGATTATAAATAATAAAACGATTACATGTCAATATATTTTGAATTCTCTAATATGTAAACGCTAAATAAAATTACCTATCAATATAAAAATCCGCAGTGAAGCTAGTCTGCTTACCGCGGATTCTTCATCTTCTGTTTACACACTGCCCGGTAATCAGAGCAGCCCACTATAAAATCGGCTCTCCGGCAATCAAAACTCAGCCATCTGTCAATCCCACCTTTATAAATAAAAAGCTTGCTCCTAAAATTGAGCACATGACTGCCTACAAAAAATCACCCATTGAATCTTTCCTCTGTCTTCTCATATGCCTGGACAATAAAAAGAACGATTTCCCTTTGAAGGAAAATCGTTCTTTACTTAATAAAAGTAGCAAGCCTGAAGATTATTTTATGGATTTATTATGATACAGTTCTTTGTTCTTTTCCTTTTTCACCTTTACTTTTTTATCTTTAGGTCCCATATGATCAAATCGGGCTCTATCGTATATAGCTGTTCCAACTATTTCTGCTACATCCTGAAGCTTTTCCTTACTGATTTTATCGATGGTATCTTCTGGGGTATGATACCATGGCTCAACTGGCTCGTGGATGAATAGCGCTGCTGGGATTCCTGCTTCGCCAAATGGAACGTGATCACTGCGCCCTCCCTCGGCATAAGGAGTTGGTACACCATTTAACCGTTTACTCGATGCCTGTGCCAGCTCTGTTACGAGATTCGGCTTTCCATCCACTGTATTCATCACAAGATCACCGGCATCCCTGCTTCCGACCATATCGAGATTGAAATTAGCGATGATACGATTTAATTCAGATTCAGGAAGGTTGTCCACATAATATTGAGAACCAATCAGTCCGAGTTCCTCTGCACCAAATGTAATGAAGCGGATTTCAGTATCAGTCGGCAAGTTTTTTAATACACGGGCAAGCTCTAATGTTGTGGCTGTTCCGGACGCATCATCGTTTGCTCCAGGAGCTAATTCCACAGAATCATGATGAGCGCCGACAACGATTACATCATTGTTAGCCTTCTTTTTATTAGTTGGCTTTTTTGTCGCAATGACATTATGGGACTGCCGCTCTTCAGTGACGGCTCCCTCGACTTTTAAAGAAGCACTGGCAGCCTTATTCTGTACGTAAGCTGCTACTGCCTCCCCCTCGGCCTTTGTTAAGGCAACAGTCGGCACATAATGATCGCTCGCTTCACCAAGCGTGCCGTTTAAGGCTCCCTCTTCATTATTATAAATAATCACTCCGGCAGCTCCGGCAGCAGCTGCATTTAATACTTTTTCACCGAAGGAAATCTCTCCACGCTTAATCAGAGCAATTTTACCCGTTAAGTCTACCCCAGCAAGCTCTTCCTTCTTTCCTAATCCAGCAAGAACTATTTCCCCTGTCACATCACCGCTTGGTGTGTATGTAAATTCGGATGGATTTAACTTTTCAGTGAAGCCTTCTACAGACAATTCTAAACTGCTTGGCGATGTGTAACCAATAAAAGTAAATGGTTGAATTTCCACATCATATCCATACGATTTAAATTGTTTTTTAATGAATTGAACAGCATTGTACTCTTCCTTCGTGCCGGCTACACGGGGCACTTTCGCTAAATAATCGATATTTTTATAAATATTATCAGCATTAATTTTATGAATGATTTTATGATCAAATACTTTATAAGGTTGGGACTGTTCTGTCTTAGTGGGCTTAGCTAATACAGCCTGAGTGCCGAACGCACTGAAAGTTAGTGAAGCCGCAAGCGCGATTTTTACTATCGGTTTCTTCATTATTCTTTCCCTCCGCTAAGTTTATTTGTACCTCTAGAGGTAGATTACAATAGTTAGAATATTAAAAATAGAGAAGGAATAACTAAATATGCCAATATTTTTCAAAGAAAACCTTCTCTAACTATAAGAATTGTGCTATTCGATCTAGTTAATAATACGGACAGGCCCTCTTTTCTTGTATTGGTAATTTCGGCTTGATATACTGACTTCAACATAAGGAAAGCCCTTATGAGGAGGGATAAATATGGATCATTTAGTGAAAAAACTGAAAGAATCTGGGTATACTGAAACTTGGCCGCCCGTAAAACGAGTATCATTTGTTTTGCAAAAGTTTGCTGAATGGTTTCCTTTTGAAAATGTCGATGCATTGCTTGGGGATCAGGAGAATATTACGGCGGAATTTTTAACTAATAAGATGGTTAGAGGACAACGCGGCGGGCTTTGCTATGAAATTAATCCACTTTTACTCCTTCTTTTGCAAGAGCTTGGTTTTGAAGCACGGTTAGGAGCCGCTACCATCAAAAATAATGATGATAACTGGGCACTTGACCGCACTCATGCCCTTGTTCTTTTATATTTAGAAGGAGAAAGATATATAGCTGACAGCGGATTTGGGAACCGCCTTGCTCTTTCTCCTCTTCCACTCGACGGTAAAGAAGTTGTCTCTCCTGCAGGTACGTTTAGGCTGCGCACGCACAAGACAGAAAAAGGAGAGATCGCAATGGAATGCCTCAATGATGAAGGACAATGGTTCGTTTGTTATGCCTTTGACTGGGAAGTTGTGCCATGGGAAAAGCTATCCGACATGAAGCAGACCATCCACACCCATCCACATTCTCCCTTTAATAAACGACTGCTCATTGCCCGTACTTTGCCAGATGGAACCCAGTCCATTAATGAAGAGCGTCGGCATACAAAATGGAAGGACGGCCGTGAAGAAACTTTCTCTTTTCAAGATATACAATCCTTGCTTCACACCGTTCGTCATACCTGCTCTCCTGCTTTAGCGACAGCGATAGAAAAGTACAAAGAGCAATAACCTTTTCATTCTAACCGAGAAAAGCCCTCTAGTTTCTTCTGCTCCAAGAGAAACTAGAGGGCTTTTATGTATTATCAGTGAATAGAAAAACCGATTTTCCCTAGCTGTTCGGCTTCTTCCATCCTTTTAAAAGCCTGCTTAAATTTACTGAGCGGATACACAGTATCGACAACCGGCTTTATCTTGTAAGACTCAATAAACTTCAGCATCTCACTAAATTCTTCAGCACTCCCCATGGTTGAACCAAGCAGGTTGAACTGCCCATAAAAGAAAGTGCGCAAGTTGATGTTTACTTCATCTCCTGCTGAAGCACCGAATGTAACGATTGTTCCACCCGGCCGTAATTGTTCGAGCGACTTATTAAACGTAGCTGCCCCGACACATTCGATCACGAGGTCCATTTTTTCATCACCGAGCGCTTGCTGCCAATCCTCATTGCTGTCGATCACTTTATCTGCCCCCATCTCCAGCGCCTTCGCTGCTTTCTCCCTCGAACGAGAGGTGACATAGACAACGGCGCCTGCGGCTTTGGCAAACTGAAGGAGAAAGGTAGCCACTCCGCTTCCGATTCCTGGTATTAATACTTTCATTCCAGGCGTAACCTTTCCTCTAGTAAACAGCACACGATAAGCAGTAAGGGCAGCTAATGACAAAACACCCGCTTCTTCCCACGACAAATACTCTGGCTTAGGTACTGCATTTTCAGCAGGGATGACTATTTTCTCCGCAAATGTGCCATGATCAGGCAAGCCAACAATTTCAAACCCGGCTGGAGGCGCCTCACTGTTCTTTCGCCAGCCAAGCCCCGGATTAACAATGACTTCATCTCCGACTTGTATTCCCGTTACTCCCTCTCCAACCTTTTCTACTACTCCAGCCCCGTCTGAACCAACAATCAGAGGAGGATCTGACGGCTTGTGACGGGTGAGAACAAATAAATCCCGATGATTCAACCCGGCTGTTTTTAACCTGATTTTGACTTCCCCGGCCTTTGGCTGATCCTCTTCCATGTCCCTGTATGTAACTCCTTCAATCCCCGGAACCTCTGCATGAACAACTGCCTTCACTCTCATCCCTCCATATTCATTAATAAAATAAAGCTCTTTTGCTATTTTAGTATGAAACTGCCCCCTCTTGATTATTTTCCTTGCTATCCCTTCTAAAGAGTGATGTAGATACCTACTGCTGCCAGGGAAAGTGTTATTACCACCACGTAGATCCAAGATAAACGAGCAATATTCCCTTTCGTTGCTTTTCTATATTCTTTGTCTCCTTTTGTGCTAACAAAAACAGTTCCATATGCGCCTGCAACCAGCAAGAGTACAACAAATACGAATAATATAACCATCTGCCCCTCCCCCTCTGTTATTTTCTTTTGTATATAAAGCTACTTACCTCCTATCTTAAACTATTTCTTTTAAAATTGAAGTATTTCTGTTTGTTTGCTAAAAATGGACTATAATAAGATAAAGACTATTATAAGGGCAGGTATCGTATATGAAGGATGAGCTACTTTACATAGGGACGAAAATTGTAGACAACCACCTGACTTTAGCTCAAAGAATAGAAGGAGCTATCAATAAAGAAAATAACAAAGCTGAAATAAAAAATACCGCTTCCCTCGCTGAGCGCAGAAAGCATAGATCAAAATTAATCGTGTGTTTTGGAAGAGCTCTATATGAAGAGGGAGACCTTGTTTCTAAAGAAGTGGAGAAATTGGGAAGAAAAACAGCGGAAATTGCTATTCAATATAATATCTCCCTGAGCAATATTCTGAGAGAGATAGCTACTTACCGTACAGTTATTTGGGATGTGTTCACAGAAGAGCTGGAGCAAAGAAAGTTTGCCGCCATTACCATGCTCGATGTTTCAAAAATGATTGATCCTTTACTTGATCAGATCTGCAAAATAATTGGTGAAGTATATGAAGCTCATAGCAATAAGCTTATGAAAATGGCCTATACAGCACTCGAAGAATTGTCCGTTCCCGTCGTCCCAGTTGCAGAAGGAATTGCAGCCATTCCACTAGTGGGAGCCATTGATACACATCGGGCTAAATTAGTAATGGAGGTTGCTCTGGAAGAAGGAGCGCGCATGAACTTATCTCACATGATTATTGATGTCTCAGGCGTTCCTATTATTGACACAATGGTTGCTGATCAGCTATTCCAAGTTATCAGAGCTTTGCATTTAACAGGAGTCAAGGCCACTTTAACAGGCATTCGTCCAGAGATCGCCCAAACAATTGTCAATCTCGGTATTAATTTTAACGAACTAAATCCTTGTGTGAACCTTCAGGAAGCATTAAAAAACCTAGGTTTTCGCAGAATTGAAAGCTGACAAAATAAAAAACAGGCTCATGTACATGAGTCTGTCAGACTGTAGACAAACTCAATGAAATTCTAGAGTTTGTCTACAGTCCTTTTTATTTTGCTTGTGAATGGGGGCT
>NZ_JBIQDP010000008.1:127672-182665 GCF_045370945.1 Pseudobacillus sp. 179-B 2D1 NHS | reverse complement strand
TTATGGGGCCTTAGCTCAGCTGGGAGAGCGCCTGCTTTGCACGCAGGAGGTCAGCGGTTCGATCCCGCTAGGCTCCACCAATATCTATATTATCTATTTTGGCGGTGTAGCTCAGCTGGCTAGAGCGTACGGTTCATACCCGTGAGGTCGGGGGTTCGATCCCCTCCGCCGCTACTTAATTGGACCTTTAGCTCAGTTGGTTAGAGCAGACGGCTCATAACCGTCCGGTCGCAGGTTCGAGTCCTGCAAGGTCCACCATTTAAAATAGTTACCACGGAGGAATACCCAAGTCTGGCTGAAGGGATCGGTCTTGAAAACCGACAGGCGGGTTAAACCGCGCGGGGGTTCGAATCCCTCTTCCTCCGCCATATTATCTTCATATGTATATCGTCGCGGGGTGGAGCAGTCCGGTAGCTCGTCGGGCTCATAACCCGAAGGTCGCAGGTTCAAATCCTGTCCCCGCAATCTGGTCCGGTAGTTCAGTTGGTTAGAATGCCTGCCTGTCACGCAGGAGGTCGCGGGTTCGAGTCCCGTCCGGACCGCCATTTATACATAACAGTTGATCAAACATGTGATGGCTCAGTAGCTCAGTCGGTAGAGCAATGGACTGAAAATCCATGTGTCGGCGGTTCGATTCCGTCCTGAGCCACCTTTTGTTTTTGCGGGTGTAGTTTAATGGTAAAACCTCAGCCTTCCAAGCTGATGTCGTGGGTTCGATTCCCATCACCCGCTCCATTTCATTTTAAATGGGCCTGTAGCTCAGCTGGTTAGAGCGCACGCCTGATAAGCGTGAGGTCGATGGTTCAAGTCCATTCAGGCCCACTTCGTTCCGCAGTAGCTCAGTGGTAGAGCAATCGGCTGTTAACCGATCGGTCGCAAGTTCGAATCTTGCCTGCGGAGCCATATTTTTTATGGGGAAGTACTCAAGAGGCTGAAGAGGCGCCCCTGCTAAGGGTGTAGGTCGCGTAAGCGGCGCGAGGGTTCAAATCCCTCCTTCTCCGCCATAAGGCCCGTTGGTCAAGCGGTTAAGACACCGCCCTTTCACGGCGGTAACACGGGTTCGAATCCCGTACGGGTCATAAAAACTGTTTTCATTCGCTTGAAAACAGTTTTTTTATTGTAACGATCATGAAAAGAAAGCCATTTGACTACCTAGTCAAATGGCTTTCTTTTATTTTTTGTCCTCAATATAACTGTCTTTTTCTTTATAAGGAATGTTTCCTAGAGGAGATTCTATTTCCTCCTCATCCAACTCTTCCACATAGTGCTGTTCTTTTGAAGAACGATAAAATCCTTCATTTTCTCCTTCCGCATCCGTGGCCGTAAAGTTCTCGTACTCTTCTGTAAATCCTTCGGTAACCTCTTCGATATCTTCATATAAGGTGTTATAGTCCGTGTGTCCTCTAGTAAAGTCAGCCGGGGTTTCTGAGGTTCCGTAATTTGCTGCCTCCTGGAAGCTATCTTCATAATCTTTTATTTCCTCATCTCTATGCTGGAAGCGTCCATATATGCCCGGTTGAAGAATTTCTTCTTCTACAGGCCGGTCGTCTGCCGTTGTTTTTTCTGGTGTATGCTCTACGCAATAGAGTGTAGTTGGCACAGCTTGTAAACGTTCGAAAGGAATATCCTTTCCGCATTTCATACATTTTCCGTATTTATTATTGTCAATTGCTGCTAATGCGTTTTTCACTTTTTCTAATTCACTTTCATGATGATCACTCAGTGCCTGGTTTTTTCCACGCTCATATAATTCTGTTCCTATGTCTGCAGGGTGGTTATCATACATAGATAGTTCACCTGTTGTATCCCGTTCACTACCCGCTTCAGGATCTGTTCCTTCTCTGTCTTTATGGTGAGTAAGCTGTTCTTTTTGTGTAAGCAACTCATTTTTTAATGTTTGTATCTGTTCATTTGATATCATTGCCTTCACATCCTTCTATCTTCTAATAAGTACATTCCGAAGAAATATTTCTTCTATTTCTTATTTCCTTTCTTCTCTTAGTTGAAACATACAATGCAAGTAAGGGAAAATAAGGAAGAAACAACAGCTCTTTATTGGATGAACAGCAAATAAAGGGGGAATCATTGACAGGAAGAGTTCTAGAGGTGTATCTTTAAATAGGTTTGACTAGAATGAAATAATTGATTTAAGTGCAATGGAGGAGAGTTCATTGTCTACTATAAAAAGCCAGCCGATTAAAGAAGCTTTTATACAGTCGATTCATGAAAAGCAGCATAATAAACAAACTGCTCTATTTAGTTATGTAGAAAAGATGAATTGGATGGATTCTTTACAATTTTATAAAAGCGGACGAGCACTTTATGCAGGAGAACGCTTTTTTTGGAAAGACCGCGATGGGGACGTTGAGATTGTCGGCTTAGGCAATATCTATACTATACGCAACGAAAAAACGGATCAATCACGTTATGCTGAGACAGAAGAAAAATGGAACGATATGATTAAATGTGCATTTATTCACAACTCTTTTGATGCATATGGGGTCGGTCCGGTTTTATTTGGTGGCTTTTCTTTTGATCCCAAGCAGAAACAAGAACAGGAATGGTCTAAATTTTCATCTGCTTTTTTTTATTTGCCAGAATACATGCTAACCGTATATGAAGGGGAATGTTACTTAACAACGAATGTCATTTGTCCTTCCGATGAACTAGACGAGCTCATTGATAAGCTGAAGTCTAAGAAGGACTGGCTGCTGGAGCAGGCTTGTATAGAACAAGTGGAAGAGTCTAATAGGCCCTTCACTCATGTAGAAGAGAAGGACACCGAGCAATGGAAACGGGCGGTTCATAAAGCAGTCAAGCAGATTCGCTCGGATGATGAATTAAAAAAAGTCGTGCTTGCAAGAAAGATTATGGCTGTCTTTGATGAGGAGATTGCTCAAGATCGAGTATTGGAGCGGTTAATTGAGGAGCAGCCAGACAGCTTTATTTTTTCCTTGGAAGCGATGGAATCATGCTTTCTTGGAGCCTCCCCTGAAAGGTTAGTTCGCAAGCGAGATGAGAGAGCCTTGTCTACATGTCTTGCCGGCTCTATTAAAAGAGGGCAAACAGAGGAGGAGGACCAAAACTTAGGAAATGAATTGCTGAACGATGAGAAAAATCGTATAGAACATGATTATGTTGTGCAAATGATTAAGAAAGAAATGGAAAGCTTGTGTTATACAGTAAATATTCCATCAACCCCTGGGCTGATGAAAGTCCGGGATATTCAGCACTTATATACACCTGTTACCGGTTTTACGGAAGAAAGTCGTTCTATTTTGCAATTCGTCGAAAAGCTTCACCCTACGCCTGCGCTTGGCGGGCTTCCGAATGACAAGGCGCTCCCTGTTATCCGCCAGCTTGAGAAAATGGATAGAGGTTTTTATGCAGGACCTATTGGCTGGATGGATTACCGAAAAAACGGTGAATTTGCTGTTGCCATCCGATCAGGTTTATTAAGCAAGCAACAGGCCTTTTTATATGCTGGCTGTGGGATTGTAGCAGATTCAGAGCCAGAAAGCGAATTGGCGGAAACGCATATCAAATTTCGGCCTATGTTGCGAGCGTTAGGAGAAATGGCTGATGAGTAGTAATCGAAGAAATTTAACATTATATAATGCCCACTTTATTGATGGGCTTGTAAAAGCAGGAGTAGAAAGCGCCGTGATTAGTCCGGGTTCGCGGTCTACTCCTATGGCGCTTTTGTTAGCGGAGCATCCTCAAATAAAGGTTTACATTCAGATTGATGAACGCTCTGCTGCTTTTTTTGCTCTTGGATTAGCAAAAGCCTCTGGAAAGCCAACTGCTTTATTATGCACTTCTGGCACAGCAGCAGCTAATTACTTGCCCGCAGTAGCAGAAGCTAAAAATGCACGTATCCCTCTTATTGTGCTTACATCAGACCGGCCACATGAGTTAAGAGAGGTAGGAGCACCACAATCAATTGATCAAAATCGTTTATATGGAACCCATGCAAAGTGGTTTGCTGAGATGGCCCTTCCAGATGCAGAAGAGAGTATGCTTCGCTATGTACGTATGACTGCTGCAAAAGCGGTACATATGGCTAAGCAGTCGCCAGCAGGCCCTGTACATCTAAACTTTCCTTTTCGTGAACCACTTCTTCCAGAGTATGATGGTTTATTTGAACGATTGGAAACAAAAGCCTTACCGGCTGTTCATCTTAGCGAAGGAAAACGTATCCTCCCGCAGCAAGATATAGAAGCGATCGCTGCTATTTTGAAGGAAACTGAAAAAGGGATCATTGTTTGTGGAGAACAGCAGTCAGAAGACTTTGAAAAAGCGGTAATTGAGCTGGCTGAAAAGCTGAACTATCCCATACTGGCAGATCCGCTGTCTGGTTTGCGAAGCGGCACGGCTCACTCGCGGGTCATTATAGACAGTTATGACGCTTTTCTAAGAAATGAGATAGTCAAGCAACAGGCGTCCTTTGATGTTGTTATCCGTTTCGGAGCAATGCCTGTCTCAAAAGCTCTTACCCAGTTTATCAACAGACATTCTGTCAAAATGCATTGTGTAGTGGACAGCGGTGGTGGCTGGAGAGATCCAATTGGCGCGGCTACCCACATGCTGGCTGCAGATGAGAGCGCTTTTTGTTCCGCCCTCTCCGCCTGCTTAAATGAACCGGTAAAATCAGATTCTTGGCTGCAAAGTTGGGTTCACATGAATCAAGCAGCAAGGGCAATAATGAGAAGTGTAGAGGAACACGAGGAACTCGATGAAGGGAAGCTATTTTATGAAATACTAAAGAAGCTTCCAAATGAATCGGCTTTATTTGTAGGCAATAGCATGCCAATTCGTGATCTTGATTCTTTCTTCTTTACAGATGAGCGGAGAATTCGTTTATTGGCCAACCGGGGAGCAAACGGCATCGATGGTTTAGTATCTAGCGCGCTTGGTGTGGCAGCTGTTGCTTCTCCACTTTATTTAATTTTAGGAGACCTGTCTCTCTTTCATGATTTAACCGGTTTATTGGCTGCAAAGCTAAATGGCATAAAAATGACAGTCATTGTTATTAATAATAATGGAGGCGGCATCTTTTCTTACTTGCCGCAAGCTGCTGAAGAAAAGCATTTTGAGCAATTATTTGGAACACCGGCTGATCTTGACTTTGTCCATGCAGCCAACCTGTATGGAGCTGGTTACGAAAAGGTGACAGACTTAGCTTCTCTTCACGAAAGTATGAAAAAAGCTGCAGCAGAAGAAGGGCTGTTCATTATCGAGGCAATAACCGATCGTGCAAAAAATGTAGTCGCTCACCGCGGATTATGGGAAAAGGTTTCCCAGGAAATGAACAAATTGACGGCGGGTGATGATTTTTGGAAATAATCATTCAAAAACGCCGTTATTATGTTGAAGTAAGCGGCGAAGGAGCTCCTTTGCTGCTCCTTCACGGATTTACTGGAAGTTCAGAAACATGGAAGGAAACGATAACTCATTTAAAAAGGGATTATACGTGCATCGCTGTCGATATTATTGGTCATGGAAAAAGCAGCTGCCCATTGGAGAAGGAAGCGTACAGCATTGAACTGGCAGCCGAGGATATGAAAGCGCTAATGAAGGAGCTTGGCCATCCCCGATTCCATGTTATGGGTTATTCTATGGGAGGGAGGCTGGCTCTAACGCTTGCTGTTCTTTTCCCGAAGTCTGTACAGTCTTTACTATTGGAGAGTGCTTCCCCTGGATTAAAAACGCCGGAGGAGCGCCAGGCACGGGAAAGATCAGATGAAGCGCTGGCAGAGAGAATTGAACGGGAGGGAATAGAGTCCTTCGTTGATTATTGGCAAAGGCTCCCTTTGTTCGCGACACAGAATAATTTGCCACAGTGGAAACAACAGGCTATTTATCAACAGCGCCTGAGAAACTCTGTCATTGGTCTTAGCAGGTCATTAAGAGGAATGGGAACCGGTTCACAGCCTTCCTGGTGGGAGGTTCTTCCGATGCTTCCTATGCCGGTGTTGCTTGTTACAGGAACAGAGGACGTAAAGTTTACAAAGATTGCCTCTGAAATGGCACAACTGCTTCCTTCGGCCATCTGGAAAGAAATAAAGGGAGCGGGACATGCGATTCATGTGGAAGATTCCGAGAAGTTTGGTACAATAATAAAGGAGTTTTTATCCCATACATAATAAGGAGGAAATGATATATGGCTATTAATTGGGTCAGTGAACGCGAATACGAAGATATTTTATACGAAACATACAATGGTATTGCGAAGGTAACGATTAATCGTCCTGAAGTGCATAACGCTTTTCGTCCTAAAACGGTAATGGAAATGATTGATGCTTTTGCTTATGCTCGAGATGATGAGAAAATTGGCGTCATTGTTTTAACAGGAGCCGGCGATAAAGCATTTTGTTCAGGCGGCGATCAAAAAGTGCGCGGACATGGCGGCTACGTAGGAGAAGACCAAATTCCTCGCTTGAATGTGTTGGATTTACAGCGTCTCATCCGTGTGATTCCAAAGCCGGTCGTTGCTATGGTAGCAGGTTATGCAATTGGTGGCGGACATGTTCTTCACGTTGTTTGTGATTTGACAATTGCAGCAGAAAACGCAGTATTCGGTCAAACAGGACCAAAAGTCGGCAGCTTTGATGCAGGATATGGCTCTGGTTATTTAGCTCGTATTGTCGGCCATAAAAAAGCACGTGAAATTTGGTATTTGTGCCGTCAATACAATGCCCAGGAAGCTCTTGACATGGGTCTTGTAAACACGGTTGTTCCACTTGACCAGCTTGAAGCAGAAACGGTGAAATGGTGTGAAGAAATGCTTGAAAAGAGCCCAACAGCTCTACGTTTCCTTAAAGCAGCTATGAACGCAGACACAGACGGTCTAGCTGGCCTTCAGCAGCTTGCTGGAGATGCGACACTTCTCTACTATACGACTGAGGAAGCAAAAGAAGGCAGAGACGCTTTTAAAGAAAAACGCAAGCCAGACTTTGGTCAATTCCCTAGATTTCCATAATGAAAATAAAAGCCATTTGTTCGTTCCTTAAAACAATTGCTTTCTGATTTCATTGAGGCAAGGTTCCTTATTCTTGGGAGACAAGAGGCAACAACTAGGTATATTAAAAGCGAATAATTATTTAAAACCCTCCGGCTGGCGGGTATATGTAAAAAGCTTGATGGGCAGCCATCAAGCTTTTTTGTCAGTCAGAGCGGAGCAGGAGGACTGAAGAATGGCCGACAGAGTACCCAATTGGTTAAAACAGCGGGCCTTTTTGACGCCTGATCGTCCAGCTCTGTTTTTTGAAGAAAGCACCTGGACATTTGCTCAGCTATATGAAAAGTCACTATGCTGGGCAGCTGAGTTAGAAAGAGAAGGGTTAAAAGCAGGCGTACGGGTTGGATTGCTCATACAAAACACGCCAGATGCCGTATGTGTCATCCATGCCCTCCAGCAGTTCGGCGCTGAAGCTGTTCTTTTAAATCATCGGTTAACAGCAGCTGAATTGATGTGGCAACTGGAAGATGCAGAAATAGCAGCTATTATTTATGATTCTATATATGAAAAAAAAGTCGAAAATTTGAAGGGCACCTTTGTTAGAAAAAGATTGTCTGACACTTTCGTTGCTCATCCATTTACGAGCAAGGAAGAATTTTCTCTTGAAGAGACCTGTTCCATTATGTATACATCTGGTACAACAGGGAAGCCGAAAGGGGTTCGGCAAACATATGGAAATCACTGGTGGAGTGCAACCGGCTCAGCTTTTAATTTAGGACTGCATGAGAATGACTGCTGGCTTTGTGCGGTGCCGATTTTTCATATAAGCGGCTATTCCATCTTAATGCGCAGTGTCCTTTACGGAATGCCTGTGCGTCTATATACGCATTTTGATGAGAAAGTAATTAATGAGGCGCTTAAGCGCGGCGAAGGAACTATTATTTCCGTGGTTTCAGCTATGTTGACTCGTCTTGTAGAAACACTGGAAGGAAGCTATCATCAAAATTTTCGTTGTATGCTTCTTGGTGGTGGACCGGCTCCAAAGCCGCTTCTCGAAGCTTGTGCGGAAAAGCGGATACCAGTCTTTCAAACGTATGGAATGACGGAAACTTCGTCGCAAATTGTCACGCTTCCTCCTGAGTATAGCTTGACAAAGCTAGGCTCAGCAGGAAAACCGTTGTTCCCATGCCAATTAAAAATTGATGCCCCTCCTTGCGCTGAGGGAGAAATCCTCGTTAAAGGTCCCAATGTGACGAAGGGCTATTTGAACAGGGAAGAGGCCAACCAAGCGGCTTTTATGAATGGATGGTTTCATACTGGAGACATTGGTTATATAGATGAAGATGGCTTTTTATTCGTGCTGGATCGCCGGTCTGATTTAATCATCTCTGGTGGAGAAAATGTTTATCCTGCAGAAATAGAATCTGTCCTGCTTCATCATCCGGCAATTAGAGAAGTAGGTGTTACCGGTGTGGCTGATAAGAGATGGGGAGAGGTTCCTGCGGCTTTTATCGTCGAAAGAGAATCGGTAACTGAAGAGGAGCTAAGACAGTTTTGTGAAGCACGTTTAGCGAAATATAAATGTCCGGCTTATTTTATTAAAGTGAACACATTACCGAGAAATGCTTCTAGGAAATTGCTGCGCCGACAATTAAAAGCTCAGTTTGAACATAAGAGCTGATGCCGAAAAATGATTCTTCTTATAAAAAAGATAATGCGAAAAGTCAGGCGTGTCTCTGCTTTTCGCATCATCTTTTTACTTTCAAAACGAGGCTATTCCATCATTTTCATTTGTTCGTCTCTTCTTTAAAGCTTTCTTTCTTTTTCTTGCGGTCCGCCCATGTTTCTGGAACAAGATCAAATCCGCCAGGATGAAAGGGATGACACTTTAAAATCCGAATAATTGTTAAGTATCCGCCCTTCCATGCACCAAACCGTTTGACAGCCTCCATTCCATAATGAGAGCATGTCGGATAGAAACGACAGGTTGGTGGTTTTAGTGGGGAAATCACTTTCTGATAAAATCGGATGATAAAGACAAGAAGTTGTTTCAGCATGAGACATCCGCCTTCATTTCGAATCTGATTCTTTTTTTTCGTCCTCCGGAGGCAAATGCGGGTTGTTTTCCAAGGGATCGACTGTATGTTTATACGAATAACCCTTATTCACTGTAAATACAGACAGCGCAATAACGATTCCAATTATAATAACAGAAACAATCATAATAATAACCAATTAACTTCCCTCCCAGGACTATCATATCATTTTTCTTCTTTGTCTGCAGAAAAGAATAGGGGTTTTAAAAGGCAAAAATAGTGGTAATAACTAAAGAGTAGGATAAATGACAGGAGGAATATAGTGATGTCTAACCAATTAATTGAAAGTGTCAACAAGCAAATTGCCAACTGGACAGTGATGTATACGAAATTACATAATTATCACTGGTTTGTAAAAGGCCAGCAATTCTTTGCTCTTCATGAAAAGTTCGAGGAATTTTACACAGAAGCAGGAGTTCATATTGATGAATTGGCTGAGCGTTTGCTTGCGCTTGAAGGAAAGCCAGTGGCTACGCTTAAAGAGTCATTACAAATGGCTTCTGTAAATGAAGCAGAAGGTGGAGAATCAGCAGAGCAAATGGTTCAATCTACAGTGAACGACTTTACAACAATGATTAATGAGTTGAAAGAAGCTATGGACCTTGCTGAAGAGGTGAACGATGAAACAACAGGCGATATGTTGCTTTCCATTCACCAATCACTTGAAAAGCATGTCTGGATGTTGAAGTCTTTCTTAGGAAAATAATTGTAAAAAGGATGCTTCCGTGGGGAGCATCCTTTTTAATGATCATCATAAGCAGCATCAACTAAATGGCAATAAAAGAATGCCCCCACCACTGGGAGCACTTGGTTTACTAATAAGTATTCGCTCGACTGCCATCTTATAGAGGCGCCGCTTTTTCTTCAACAAACGATACCAGTTCATGTATAGAGAAATCAATTTATTTGTCCTCCAAAGGTTCTTGCCATTGGAGAAATTTTTTATGTATTTAATGGTACATGCGCTTATCGCCAAGATTGTCTTCTATATCGTACATATCAAACTTTTGCTTTAACGCTTCAAATAGATAGAGGCGGAAAAAATAAGCTAGCTCCTCCTCGTTTAATTCTTTAATTATATTTAAAATTTCTTTTTGAGAGAGCTGTTCAAGTACAGCTAAGGTAATCATGTCTAAGTCTTCTTCTGTTCCCTGAAGTTTTCCGCGGTAAATTTCAAACAGTTCATCTACCAGTTTCAATTTGACCATCTCCTTTGTTTTAGTGTAGATGCGTTCTCTCTCCTGTCCCTTTATTAACATTTATACCCTAATTCAGCCGAATAAACCAATGAATAAGTACGAAGAGAAAATGATTCATTTCATTCATTTTTATAAATAGACAGGGAACGATAAGCAGAGGAGGTGTCTAACATGGAAGAAGAGAAAAATGAATATTATATTTCGCTTGCTAACGGGGAGATTATGAGGCAGCCAACAGTATCTCCCTGGAATTTTAAAATTTATGCAACAGATGTTGAAATTACAGAATTGAGAGAGCTATTTGATGCTAACTATACAACGGAATGGGCGAATTTTTTCCGAGCCCATATTCCTTACCGGGAATACCACAAAGACAAGGAAAACGACCAATATGATGAACATATGGAAAAGATTTATAAAATCATTTATAAACTTGGAGATGAAGAAGCAAAGCAGTATGTAAAAGAGGTGTGGGAAATGTAATAAGTAGGACTTTGTTCGCCCTGGAAGAGAAAAATAAGGTATAATAAATTCAAACTTGAGAAACTTTGCAAGCGGCTCTGTTTGTGAATGTGGAATGGAGACAGGGGGAGGGCATGGTTGAATTTATAGATAAAAATGGCTGCCGGGTGACGCTCGCTTTCGAGCGCGAGGCCTTTTCATTGCCTGCCCGGCATGTCATTGTTTTTTGTCGTTTCAAGCAAAAATGGCTACTGACACTCCATTCGAAGAGAGGGTTCGAATTTCCCGGAGGCAAGGTAGAAGAAGGGGAAACGATTGAAGAGGCAGCCAATAGAGAAGTGTTTGAAGAGACAGGAGCATTCATCGAAGAATTGCGGTTTGTGGGCGAGTATTTTGTGAGAAGGCCAAAAAATCCCTTTGTAAAGGCGATTTTTTTTGCGAAAATAAGGGAAATAGAAAAAAAAGACGACTATTTGGAGACAGCTGGTCCAGTTTTGTTTGGCCAAAACTTGCGTGTAGAAAGAATGGCTGAGTGTTTCAGCTTTTTAATGCAAGATGAAGTGGTTGAGAGGACATTGGATTTTTTGCTCGATAAACAATGGCTGAAATGAGAAGGAATGGGGTGATGAAATGGAAAGAATAATTGAAAGCTTTCGTTTCCCTTCCCCAAATCCGCATGTTATCCTATCGATGGTTACTTACTGGTCGGACGGATTAAAAGTCAAGGGGCTTCTGGCAGAACCAGCAACAGAAGGTACATATGACGGTTTTCTTTATTTGCGGGGCGGAATAAAAAATGTGGGGATGGTTCGCCCTGCCCGCATTGCTCAGTTTGCTTCTGAAGGTTTTATCGTTTTCGCTCCTTTTTATCGTGGCAATCGCGGTGGAGAAGGGAATGAAGATTTTGCTGGAGAAGATAGAGAAGACGCCTTTGCTGGTTTCGACCTGTTGGAATCCCATCCGCGTGTAACGAATCGGGTCCATATTTTTGGATTTTCTAGAGGTGGGGTCATGGCATTGCTCACTGCTCTTGAAAAGGAACAGGCTGCTTCGGTGGTAACATGGGGAGGAGTAGCTGATATGGTATTAACCTACCAGGAAAGAAAAGATTTACGCCGGATGATGAAAAGGGTAATTGGAGCGAGCCCTTATAAACAGGAAGAGCTATATAATTGGCGTACCCCACTTTATCAACTTGAGAGGCTAAAAGCGCCTGTCCTGATTATCCACGGATTAAAAGACAAAAATGTTTCACCTGAGCACGCATTTCGTTTAGAGGAGAGGCTGAAAGAAGTAGAACATCCGGCTGAAACATGGTATTTTGATCAATATGATCACTATTTCCCACCGGCAATTAACCGAAAGATTGTAGCTGATTTATGTGAATGGATGAAAAAACAAGATAAAAAAGAATAACAAGGAGGGGACTGGCATGGGGATGCCAATGGAACTAAATACAATGATTGTGACAAAGGGGAAGGAGCATAGAAAAGAAGAAAATTTATTTTCCTTGAAAAAAGAAGGATACCGCTTGTACCCTATAGATATTCCTATTCATGTTTATAAAACAAGAGACGGAGATATTACGGGCACAGCTATTATTGAAAAAATTGAATGGCAAAAAGATCATACAGAGATTACATACAGGCTGATTTCCTTAAATTCAACAAACTAATAAACAGAGCGGCGGAAGCGATTTCAGCCGCTTTTTTATTATAGACTGTACAACTAGAAAGGAGATGAGGTCAGATGGCAAGAAAACGAGCATTCACGGAGGAAGAACTACTAGACGCAGCAGAGAAGCTCATCATTGAGCACGGCTATAATGGTTTTCACTTAAAAAGACTCGCCGAACATCTTGTTTCGGGTGCACGCAGTACAATATATCAATACTTCTCCAATCGTGAGGAGGTGGCGGCTGCCTGTATGAAACGAGCGATGGACCGAACAGTCAGCAGAGCATCCAGGGTAGACGAAAAAGAACCCATACCAGCCCTTCGCCAATTACTACGTATTTATATGGATGAAGCCGATCTTCACTTTATTCTCGGTGACATACGTAAAATCGATGTGTCGCAATCGAAGAAAGCAGAAGAGCTGGTGGGAGAAGTGATGGAGATGCATCAGGCATTGAGCTTACAACTGGAGCGGCTATTTAAGCAAGCGCAGCAGGAAGGGGACATTCGTGAAGATGTACCGTTTGCCATACTGGCGAGTTTATTTTTTCAGCTGATTAATACCCCAAATGTATTGGCATTGCCGATAGAGGAATGGGCTGATTATTTATTTGAAGTTTGGTATAGAGGGAGCGGATTAAATTGAAGCTCCTTTTTAAACAATTATATTTGACACATATGTCGGTTTTAATTTTAAATAAAAAGAAGGAATAAAATTTAACAAAAGGGGGAGGAAAAATGAAAAAAATACTTGGAGCGTTAACTGATTGGATATCAACAAGAAAAGGCATGTGGACAGTCTTAATCATTTGGCTGTTGATTGCAGGGCTGTTAAGTAGCATCGCCCCAAGCTCACGTGATTACAGTGTTTCCTCCATTGAGTCACTCCCAAGCGATTCGCCAGCAATAGAAGCCGCAGAAAAAGTAAACCAGTACTTTCCGAACGATGAGGGCGTGCCAGCTATTCTTGTCTTTAGTGCTGGCAACAAAAAAATTGAAACTGCCGAGCTCGCTAAGGTGGTCAAGGCGATTAAGCAAAAACAAATAAACCATTTAAAGGAAATAGTGCCCTTCGACCAGCTTCCTCCACCCGCACAGAACCAATTTTTATCAAAGGACCGCTCAGCTGCAGCTATTCCATTAAATTTTAAAGAAGGCCTGGAAAATGATCAGTTAAAAAAGGGAATTCAATCAATAACTTCAACAGCTGAAAAGGAAGCAAGCGATCTTCAAGTGCGTGTAACCGGGCCAGCAGGTATTGCAGTAGATACAACTGCGCTTTTTTCTCAAGCAGATATTGTACTCTTGTTGTCCACTGTTGGACTCATCTTAGTATTGCTTATTGTTATTTATCGTTCCCCATTGCTAGCTTTTATCCCATTGCTTGCCTCAGTGGTCGTTTATGCGGTAACCGACCGTATTTTAGGGTTATATGGAAAAGCTGGCTTAGAAATGAGCAGCCAGTCACTGTCTATTATGACGATTTTGCTGTTTGCAGCGGTAACGGACTATTCATTGTTTGTGCTAGCCCGTTATCGAGAAGAATTAAAGCGGCATGAAAGCAAGTTTGAAGCGATGAAACATGCTATGCGCGAGACGGGAGAACCGGTCTTTTTCTCAGGAGGAACTGTGCTTGCAGCTATGCTCGTACTCTTCTTCGCTGTCATTGGGGATTATCAAAACTTTGCCCCAATTTTCGCTACCGTCATGGCTGTTATTATGCTTGCTTCCGTCACGCTGGTTCCTGCATTATTTGTGTTGTTTGGCAGAAAAGCATTCTGGCCGAAGGTACCGAAAGCAGGGGACAAAACTGAAAGAGATAGCGGGTTCTGGAACCGGATCGCCCGGATAGTGTCAACAAAGCCGATTGCTATTGGCAGTATCGTTATCGCGCTGTTACTGCTAGCTTCACTTAATGTATTAAATGTTAAATATGAATTTAACACGTTAAAATCCTTTCCGGACAATATGCCGTCACTTGAGGGATATGAAATCATTGAACAAAAATTTGCGGCAGGAGATCTTGCTCCCACAATAGTCTTATTTGAAGGAACAGGAGATATGACAAAGCTTACGGCCGAGCTTGAGAAGCAGGAGAATGTGGCTAAGGTACGGCTCCAAGCTTCAACAGAGAATAATAAAGCGCATGAATTGTCGTTATCATTCAACGGAAGCCCCTATGAACGGCCGGCTATGGATGCGCTTGCCAGTCTGCGAAAGAAGTCAGAGAAGGTCATTGCTGATTCCGGAGCAAAGGGAACCCTTTATTTCGCTGGAGAGACAGCAGAGAAGCTGGATGACCGTACGTTAAACAGCCGTGATCTTAAAGTAATTGTTCTGCTGGAAACACTATTGATTTTTGTCATGCTGGTGATATTGACCCGTTCCGTTAAAATGCCCCTGTACATGGTCGGTACCATTCTGCTTTCATTTTTAGCTGCCCTTGGTATTGGGATGTTTTTAACAAATATGCTATTTGGCATTGATGCCATCAGCACAAGGGTGCCGCTTTACTCATTTATCTTTCTTGTCGCACTGGGCATCGATTATAATATTATTTTAGTATCACGCTATATGGAAGAGCGAAGCAGCCATTCTTTAAAAAAAGCAGTCAACACTGCTGTTGCTAAAACAGGGGGGGTTATTTCGTCTGCCGGCATTATTTTAGCTGCGACCTTTGCCGTATTAATGACACAGCCAATAGAAATTTTATTTGTCTTTGGTTTTATTGTCGCCGTCGGAATATTAATTGATACATTTATCGTGCGCGGTTTGCTGCTGCCGGCTTTACTTATGATCTTTGAAAAAGATCGGGCAGACACGCATTCAGAAAAGGAACCTGTTCGAAAAGCGGACAGTTAAAGTCATATACAAAAAGAGGCCTCTGCTATTTAGCAGAGGCCTCTTTTTGTATATTAGATTTGTGGTCCGCCAAGTTCAATAATTTCCTTTGAGACGTTGGAGAACTTCTTGAAGTTTTCACGGAACTTGCCAGCAAGCTCTGCTGCTTTTGTCATGAAAGCATCTTCATCAGCCCATGCCTTGCGCGGAATGAGAACATCATCCGGCACACCAGGTACATGAAGAGGAATTTGCAAGCCGAATGTTTTTGTCGTATACGTTTCTACGTTATTTAATTCGCCTTCGAGAGCTGCTTGGACCATAGCACGTGTATACGCAAGCTTTACGCGGGAACCAACGCCATACTCGCCACCAGTCCAGCCAGTGTTTACAAGGAACACTTGAACGTTGTGCTCATCAATTTTCTCACCAAGCATTTCCGCATAGCGTGTAGCTTCAAGCGGAAGGAATGGTGAACCGAAGCAAGTAGAGAATGTTGCTTGCGGAGAAGTGACACCGCGCTCTGTACCGGCAAGTTTAGATGTATAGCCGCTTAAGAAGTGGTACATCGCTTGCTCTTTAGTTAGCTTGCTGATTGGAGGCAGTACGCCGAATGCATCAGCTGTTAAGAAAATAATTGTATTTGGATGGCCAGCTACGCTTGGATCAACAATGTTATCCATTGCTTGTAGCGGATAAGCGGCACGCGTGTTTTCTGTCAGGGTGTTATCATCGTAATTTGGAATGCGAGACTGTTCATCAAGCACTACATTTTCAAGAACCGAGCCGAAACGGATGGCATCAAAGATTTGTGGTTCCTTCTCACGGGAAAGGCCGATTGTTTTTGCATAGCAGCCGCCCTCAATGTTAAATACACCATTAGAAGACCAGCCATGTTCATCATCGCCGATTAAGCGGCGGTTCGGGTCTGCACTCAAAGTTGTTTTCCCTGTACCAGAAAGACCGAAGAATAGGGCCACATCACCTTCATAGCCAACGTTGGCTGAGCAGTGCATAGACAGAATATCATTTTCAGGAAGCAAGTAGTTCATTACAGAGAAGATCGATTTTTTCATTTCTCCTGCATATTCCGTTCCACCGATCAAAACGATACGGCGCTCAAAAGAAATGATAATAAATGCTTCTGATTTTGTTCCGTCTACTGTAGGGTCTGCTTTAAAGTTCGGAGCAGATACGATTGTGAAGCCTGCTTGATGATCTTTTAATTCTTCCTCAGTTGGACGAATGAAAAGTTGATGAGCAAACAGATTATGCCATGCATATTCATTGATCACCTGAATTGGTAAACGATGGGTTGGATCTGCCCCTGCAAATCCTTTGAAAATAAACAATTCTTCTTGTTCCTTTAAATAATTGATCACTTTAGTGTATAATTGATCGAAGACTTCAGGGGAAATTGGTTCGTTAACCGGTCCCCAATCAATTTTGTCCTTTACTGAAGGCTCTTCAACGATAAATTTATCTTTAGGAGAACGGCCAGTATATTTTCCCGTTTCAGCACATACTGCTCCAGAAGCAGTTAACACGCCCTCTTTACGATTAAGTACTTTTTCTACGAGCTGCGGCACAGATGGCTGCATTGTTACGTTATCACCTTTTAAAAGTTCCAAAATTTCACTTGAAACACTTACAGTCTTCATAAATTAATAACCATCCTTTATCTGAAATTAAATAATTGTTATCGCATTATTTGTTCAAAAATAGTATAACACATTACATTTAATAGTCTATACTATTCACTTATTTTTTTGCGACTTTTTTTATTTACAGATTGTCCGATTTCCTATAAAAGAAACCGAAAAAATGAAGAGATTTTATACGAAACCAGTTGACATTGTCGAACGGATTTCGTATGATGTAACCTTGAACGGATACTCTTATCCTGAGCTGGCGGAGGGACAGGCCCGATGAAGCCCGGCAACCTGCTTGATTGTGATTGGTAGTTATATCGACTGCCGGCACTTATACAATATAAGTTTGTACTCAAGACAAAGGTGCTAACCTGCAGCAAGGGCAAACCTTGAACGATAAGAGTGAAAGGCCTATGTTGATAAGACCAACCTTTCCTCTCTTTATTTCAGGAGGGGTTTTTTTATTTTAAAAGGGTAAACTTAGGGGAAATGAGTACCGTACCATTATCGATCGGCAGTAAGTTGATCATTTTAAGGAGGAAGTTTCATGACTAAAAATCGTCGTCTCTTTACTTCAGAGTCAGTCACTGAAGGGCATCCGGACAAAATTTGCGATCAGATTTCCGATGCTATCCTAGATGAAATCTTATCAAAAGATCCAAATGCGCGTGTCGCAGCGGAAACATCTGTTACAACTGGACTCGTACTCGTAGCAGGGGAGATTACAACCTCTTCGTACGTGGATATTAATAAAATTGTTCGGGAGACAGTTAAGGAAATTGGCTACACTCGTGCAAAATACGGTTTTGATGCCGATACATGCGGTGTGTTGACATCCATTGATGAGCAGTCACCTGATATTGCAGCGGGTGTGAACGTGGCTCTTGAAGCACGTGAAGGCCAAATGAGCGATGAAGAAATTGAAGCGATTGGTGCGGGTGACCAAGGCTTAATGTTCGGTTTTGCTTGTAATGAAACAGCAGAATTAATGCCGCTCCCGATTTCATTGGCTCATAAATTATCCCGTCAATTAACGAGAGTTAGAAAAGAAGAAACGTTATCGTATTTACGTCCAGATGGTAAAACTCAGGTAACAGTTGAATATGATGAAAACGACAAGCCAGTAAGAATCGATACAATTGTTATTTCGACACAGCATCATCCGGAAGTTGCGCTTGAACAAATTCAAAGCGACTTGCGCGAGCATGTCATTGACCCGATGGTCCCTGCAGAATTAATCGATGAACATACAAAGTTCTTTATCAATCCAACAGGCCGTTTTGTTATCGGCGGACCTCAAGGAGATGCGGGCTTAACAGGCCGGAAAATTATCGTGGATACATACGGTGGTTATGCACGCCATGGAGGCGGAGCATTCTCCGGTAAAGATCCAACAAAGGTAGACCGTTCAGCAGCTTATGCAGCTCGTTACGTAGCAAAAAATATTGTTGCGGCCGGCCTTGCTGATAAATGTGAAGTCCAGCTCGCCTATGCGATTGGTGTAGCTCAGCCTGTTTCAATTGCTGTCGATACGTTCGGCACAGGAACGGTTTCTGAAGATGTGCTTGTTGAACTTGTTCGCAATAATTTTGATCTGCGTCCAGCGGGCATTATTAATATGCTTGGACTGCGTCGTCCAATTTATAAACAAACAGCCGCTTATGGACATTTTGGTCGTACAGATGTGGATCTTCCTTGGGAAAGAACAGACAAAGCTGAAATCTTAAAAGATCAGGCATCAAATTAATAAGCAGCAAAAAGCCTGGAGACTCTTTAACGGTCTTCAGGCTTTTTTTGTATGCTTTTATAGTACTGTCCTTTTTCTACGTACTCTCTGACAATGCGCTCCATATCTTTTCTGTCTTCCTCATTCACTGGGCGAATCACTTTTGCCGGCCGGCCAAATGCCACGGAGTGAGGAGGAATGACTTTTCCCTGGGGAACAAGACTACCGGCCCCGATAAATGCTCCTTCACCAATTTCTGCATTATCAAGAATGATGGAACCCATACCGATTAAAGCTTTTTTTCTAATTTTACAGCTGTGCAAAATAACTTGATGGCCGACTGTGACTTCATCTTCAATAACAAGCGGGTTGTTCGGGCTTTGATGCAATACAGAATTATCCTGAATGCTCACTTTTTTGCCGATTACAGTCGGGGCTACATCCCCGCGAATAGAAGTATTAAACCAAATATTTGTTTCTTCGCCAATAGTTACATCTCCCGTAATTGTTACATAATCGGCGATATAAGCAGAATCAGCAACAATAGGAGTTTTATTGTTATAAGGATAGATCATTTTTTCTCTCCTCCTTTTATGTTTCCTGCAACAGAAAGCAGGATGGACTTGCTTATTATTTTATCTAAAACGATTTGATTTGTATAATAGAAGACAAACGTATAGGATTACAAAAAGCCGGAGGAAGATGCTTGATGTGGAAATGGGAAACAGAACAACAGCCGAAAGGTGTCATCGTTATGATTCATGGGGCGATGGAGCATCATGGCCGTTATGGTTGGCTGATTGAAATGTGGCGCAGAAACGGCTTTCATGTAGTGATGGGCGACCTGCCCGGCCAAGGCATGACATCGAGAGCTAAAAGAGGACATATTTCATCATTTAATGAGTATATAGAGGAAGTAAAAGACTGGGTGCAGGCAGCGTATCAATTTGATTTGCCTTTATTTATATTAGGACATAGCATGGGAGGGCTAATTGCTATTCGTCTGCTGCAGGAGATGGAAGTGGAGACAGCAGGCGTGATTTTGTCATCGCCTTGTCTCGGTATGAATCATACGCCACCTAAAGTAATGGATATTCTATCGCACGGTTTGAATTCACTCTCGCCCTCAGTGAAGTTTTCTTCCGGACTGACAGTTGAAATGGCGACAAGAAATGAAGAGGTAAGACAAGCAGATAAAGAAGATTTGCTTTATGTAAATAAAGTGTCAGTTCGCTGGTACCGCGAACTGCTTCAAGCCATCAAGACGGCTGATTTAAAGACAGGGGCAGTGCCTGATGTTCCGCTTCTTGTCATGCAGGCGGGGGATGACTTGATTGTCGATAAAAAAAGCGTCAGAAAATGGTTTCACCGGCTCGATTTGTCAGAGATGCATTATAAAGAGTGGCCGGGACTCTATCATGAAATATTTAACGAGCCAGAGAGAGAGGAAGTTTTCCATTATGCGAAAGGGTTCGTGGAAAATCGGTTGCGTTTACTAGGATATGTGATTGAGGAGTGAGGTGACACAATGCCTGTACCAGTAACGCCGCTTCATCTAATGCACAATATTTATAAAAAAGTGTTTCCTGTCGTGCATGAACAGCTGCAATATTGGAAAGAGAAAGCAGGGATGATTCCAAATAAAGAACTGCGCCGCCAGGCTCTCTCCAGCATTGAACATAAGACGTTTCATTGCGAAGGAGGAGCTGTGCTGGCATTATTGTCGAGAGACCGGCTCGTTCAGGCTGTCCGCTTTATTGTTACCTACCAGACCATCAGTGATTATCTCGACAATCTTTGTGACCGCAGTACGTCCCTTGATCCAGCTGATTTTGCTGCGCTTCATGAATCGATGGAAGATTCTCTGACGCCGGGCGTCCCGCTTCGTGATTACTACCGTGGCCGGATGGATCAAAACGATGGCGGTTACTTATCTGAGTTAGTGACCACATGTCAGTCTGTGCTCGCTGGAATGAAGGGGTATGAGGTGATTGCCCCTCACCTTAAAGAGCTATGCCGTTATTATTGTGATTTACAAATACATAAGCATGTTAAAAAAGAAGAACGAGAGCACCGCCTGATTAAATGGTTCGAAGAGTACCAAGATGAGTGGCCGCAAATGGAATGGTACGAATTCTCTGCTTGTACCGGTTCGACGCTTGCTATTTTTTGTTTAGTATCATACGGCTTAAATGAGCCATTAAGCCATGCGCAGGCACAGCAAATAAAAAACAGTTATTTTCCCTATATACAGGGGCTTCACATTCTGCTTGATTATCTGATTGATCAGAAGGAAGACCGGGAAGGTGGAGATTTAAATTTCTGTTTTTATTATCAGGATGAAAAACAATTGTTTGAGCGGCTCGTTTATTTTATGGAGAAGGCGGACGAGCAGATAGAAGGGATAAAAGATTCTCGCTTTCATAAACTGATCAATCGTGGACTGCTAGGTGTGTATTTATCGGATAGCAAAGTTTATGAACAAACAGGCATTTACAAGCTCTCCAAAAAAGTCATTCGCAGAGGCGGAGCAGTTTCCCGCTTTTTCTATTTTAATGGCCGAATGTACAGATACGTGCAGCAAGTATTCCCGCGATTGTTCCATAAAACAACATTTCGTTGAAGAAAGATGGACAGAAATAAAAGGAGATGGCGCAGTGAGTTTACAATTAAGCATATTGGATCAATCGCCAATTTCAGAAGGGATGGGAGCAGAGGAAGCCCTAGCGCAAACCGTTCAGCTTGCTCGTCATGCTGAAGCGCTAGGATATGAACGTTTCTGGGTTTCAGAACATCATGACGCTTCAAGTCTTGCTGGATCTTCGCCAGAGGTATTGATGGCTTATTTGGCAGCTAAGACTAAGGCCATTCGCATTGGTTCCGGAGGAGTCATGCTTCCCCACTACAGCCCCTACAAGATAGCGGAGAATTTCCGAGTGCTCGAAGGGTTGGCTCCTGGCCGAATTGATGCGGGGATAGGTCGGGCACCGGGTGGCATGCCAATGTCTTCTTTGGCGCTTAATAGAGGCGAATATCGCCAAGTGGACCGTTTTCCTGAGCAGATTGATGAATTACTAGCCTATCTTGCGGGAGATGAAGAGAATATACCTTACCCAGGACTGAAAGCCACACCGCTCATTCAAACAAGGCCGGATGTCTGGCTGCTTGGCTCCAGTCCGGCAAGCGCCCTCCTTGCGGCAAAAAAAGGATTGCCATACACATTTGCCCAATTTATCAACGGAGAGGATGGGCAAGAGAGTCTGGCTGCTTATCTGAACTCCTTTCAGCCGTCGCCCTGGCTTTCAAAGCCAAAGAGCATGGTGGCTGTGTTCACTATTTGTGCTGAAACGGATGAAAAGGCAGAGTGGCTGGCTTCCAGCCTGGATCTATCCTTGTTGATGACGGCCCAAGGCATGAAGTCGAACGGCACACCGAGCCCTGAAAAAGCAGCACCCTACCGTTACAGTGAATATGAACGTAAATTTATCTGCGAAAACAGGAAGCGAATGGTGATTGGGAGTCCTGAACGTGTGCGTGAACAATATAAGCAGATTAGTGAGGAATATCAAACGGAGAATATCATGGCTGTGTCCATTATGTATCATTTCGAGGACAAATTAAAATCAATGGAGCTGCTGGCAAAAGCAGCTGAATTATAAAAAAGCAGGCTATAGCCTGCTTTTTTGATGGTCAGACAAAGGATTCAAATGGTTGTTAGATAATCAGAGCGCAGAAAATTACCTTTTTTCAATGGCTATAATAAACGGCGGATGATTTGCCTGATTGATAAATTCGTAACGGAGGACGTGAGCTTTTTGTTGATCGATGTTTTCTACGAAGCTAAGCAGCTTCTCTTTTTCCACTGCTCCCTCTTCATGACCATGATAAATAACGAGCACAATAATGCCTCCGGAAATAAGCATGGAGAAAATTTGCTCTACAGCGGCAATGGTAGTGTCTGGCTTTGTAACGATAGATTTGTCTCCTTTTGGCAAATAGCCAAGGTTAAATACGGCTCCCTTTAACTGGCTTTGCCATTCAGCAGGAATAAGTGCCGCTGCCTGTTCATGGCCGCAACCAAATAGAGTGACCCGCTCACTTAGCTGGTGTTCTTCGAGACGGACAGTTGTATTAGTCAGTGCCTGCTCCTGAATATCAAAACCAAATACATGCCCCTCTTCGCCAACAAGCTTGGCTAAAAATACCGTATCATGGCCATTGCCAACGGTTGCATCAATCGCTGCGCTGCCTTTAGTTATAGCTTTCTCTAAAAGTATGCGTGCGAACGGAAGAATTCCATCTACATTCATTGCATATCCCTCTTTCACAGCTTAAATAATTAAGATAGTCTCTGATGATTATACATAAAATAAACGGTTGCTGATATAATGCATATAATTACTAGAATAATAGTGGTGGAAAAATAAAAAAAAGAAAGGGCGTTGCCTTTTGAACACAGTAGTCACAAAGCCGCCTTACGTCAAAACTGTTTCGGACTTGATAGAGACAATTCAGCAGCTCTGGGCACTTAAATCATATAATGCTTTGCAGGAGTGGCTTGCACAAGTGGAAACTGAAGATGAATATTACCGTTTGCTCCGGCTGGCCGATGCCGGAGCAATGTATCGATACAGCAATTTTTTAGCAACGGCTGCCAACAAGCGCTTTCGCTCTGTCCGCACATTTTCTTGGTATTGTTATAGCCTGCTTGAACAAGGAAAGAGTCTAGAGGCGGAGGCAAAGATGAAACAGCGCTTGTTTGATGAAGGCGTCGATTCCTTGACGCTCGAAGAAAAAAAAGCGGCTTGGCTTTTGCTTGTCAAAGCACTTTGCCAATTGCACCGCTACCGGGAAGCGGCCGATTATATACGTCTCATTGAAGAGTCAGGCAATTTGTTGTCGCCCGATCAGCTAGCGGATTTCTATTTAGAAACGAATAATTGGGAACAAGCTGAACAGATAGTGAAAAAAGGGCTTGATCTGCCATTTCACGAACGTGGTGACGTCAGCTTGCTCGTATATGTAGATTTGTTGTCAAGGCAAGGAAATCACGAAGCAGCACTTCACATGCTGCAAAAAGGAACCGAGGTCTTCCCAGAATGCCCTGTATTTCAGTTGGAACAAATGCGTAGCTTTCGTCTGGCTGGTGACTTCCAAGCGATTCTTGATCATGCTGATTATTTAAATAACAAAAATCCCTTTCATGAAAACAAGGATTATTTCATTTATTTAAAAGCCGAAGCGCTTTACAAGCTGGAAAAGTGGGATGAATTAAAACAATGGATTGCCGCACACAAAACAGTGCTAGAAAAGACAATATTTAGTGAACGGACAATAGATCCGAATAAAGCTTATCAACAAATCATGATTCAGCCAATTCGGCAAAAGTTGAATTATTGTGTACCGGCTACCCTTTCAATGATGATGCAAACAGCTGGAAAAAATGTGTCGCAGGATGAAGTTGCCGAGCACGTTTTTGATGTGACTGGCTCCAAGTTAATGACAGCTATTGATTATATGGCTTCTTTAGGCTTCTCCTCTGCATTTTTTAAAGGGACGGTCGAGTTATACAAGCATTTCATTGATAACGGATGTCCGGTCGTACTCGATATGCTGATTGAAAACCAGTCACATGTTCAGCTTGTTACCGGGTATGATGACAGACTTGGAGTGTTGTTTGTTCAAGATCCTAACGAGCTGGAAACACTGCTTGTTCCTTATGAAGAAGCTGCGCACACTTATCGATTAAAAGATCGGCTCTCGCTCGTGTTTGTTCAGGGAGAACAAAAAGAGATGCTTGAACAGCTAGATCTGCGCACTCATAAGTTTTTTCAAAAAATATTTGTCTATTTAGAACAAATGGAAGAGAATGCGGAAGCAGTCGTTGCTGATTTTCTCGCTTATCTGACAGAAAATGACGAGGAAATTTTTTCTTCTATTATCGGTTTGACGATGATTCAGCACCCAAAAGCTAAGCCATTTCTGAATAAGTGGATTAAAAACGTAAAACAGCGATTTGGTGAGGATGATGAGGAGATCCAGCTGCTCATTGCTCATTCTTATTATATGCATGACCAAACTGGCGAGGAATTCGAACGTGCCATGCATCATATCAAGCAAAAAAATGCTTACGCCCATTTTCTTCTCGGAATCGTAGATTATCAGAACGATCAAACAGAGAGAGCTATTTTTCATTTAAAGCGTTCACTTGAGAAAGATCCTTTTCAGCCTTCTGCTTATGCCTACTTAGCGCGATGTTATGCAGAGTTCTCGCAGTTTCAGTTGGCACAGCAATGGGCGCTTATAGCGCTTGAGCAAGCGCAAACAGATGAATTTATTCGCTCAACATACGCACTTATGTTATTGGAGTCGGAAGCAGTTCAAGAGGCGATGGCTGAGTTTAAAAAGCTGTCTGAGGATTATCCACAGGATCATTATTATATATATGAAATTGGCCGTTGCTATATGGAGATGGGGGATAGCCGAGCGATTAAGTGGCTAAAGCGTGCAATGGAGATGAATCCTGCAGTACCCTATCCTTATTTGCGCATTGCCGAAATTCGAATGAATGAAGAAAAGTGGGAGCGGGCAGAAGCATATTTGCAAATAGGGACAGAGGAAGTGGTGCCGGAAGAAACAGGAATTCTTTGGTTATATATCGGTCATACGCGCATGGGCCGTGAGATGTATAGTCATGCGGAGGAAGCTTATAAACAGGCTGTGCAGCTTGACAGCGATGGAGAACTGCTTGCGGCAGTATACGAAGCACAGTCAATTATTAAGCAAGGGGACTGGCAGCGGGCTGAAAATGTTATTCGCTGTTATGCTGAGCCTGCGGATAACCCCGATATATACGTAAGAGCTGGCGCCATGATGATGGAAGAAGCTGAAAAAGACAAGGAAAAGGAGCTTGGCCTTGATTTTATGGAAACAGGATTAATACAAGGCAGCGGATTAGGAGAACAGGTTTCTTTATACGTTGAATATGTAGAAGATACGCCTTTTATTCACCGCGCGCTCACTTTTTTGCAAAAGCTTCGAACCCAGTATCCGTTAAGTGATTTGTATTGTTATGAGGCGATTTTTCAGGAGGATCTGGAAAACTTTTCTATAGCTGAATCGCTTTTGCTGGAAGCGGTAGAGCTTGACAAAAAGAACACCTTTCCTCATTATCGCCTCGGAAAACTGTATCGAGCGTTGGAGAAACATAAGCTTGCCGAGCGTCATTTGCTGGAGTGCATCAAAATCGATCCTGATTTTACTGCTGCCCATGAAGAGTTGGCGGGTTTATATGAAGAAGCGGACGATATAGAGAAGGCGAAAAAGTATCGATTTCGCGTATTTGAAGCCATTCCGCAAGCATGCGAGATAAAGCAGCTTGCAGAGTGGATGGCCTCTCCAGCCGAGCGGCAGAAATTAAAGAATCATTTGATCAATCTGCAAGGAACAATCGATGAAGAATGGCGCTTGGCTGCCCTTAGTGAAGTATTGGAGACGAGAGAAGCGATCCATTTACTTGAGAAAGAAGAAGCTGTAAACTTGAGAGCGAAATTGGCGGAGTTTTATACCGATAACGGGCAGGAGAAAGAGGCCTTGGCCTTAATAAAAACATTGATTCAAAAAGAACCGACCAATGAACATTTGTATGCCCCATGGATGAAAGCTCTGTACAGTTCGAGAAAATTATTGAAAATTGAAAAGTTGATCAAAAGCATGAAGCTACCTTCAGAAGATGCAGCAGCTATATATAGAAACAGCGGCAGTGCACTTGTCCCTTATATAGAAAAGCTCGAGGAAGAGAAAAGCGGCATATGGAAGAAGATTGCTGGCGGTTTGAAGACGGTTGGATTAATTAGTGTGATTATCGCTTTATATGAAAAGGCAATTGAGTTAGATCCTGATAACTCTGAGAACTATAGCCAGCTGGCTTCTTTTTACTTAGAGCGAGAGGTAGCAGACGAGGCATTAAAGGTATTAAAATTATATTTAAAACGGCATGAGGATGACAATTTTTGTTTTAAAGCAGCTGCTTCAGCTTTGGCACATGGGACAGAAAATGGAAAAGACAAATATATTAAGGAGGCCCAGGAATATCTGCTTATGCTAAAGGAGAAGCATCCTGCTGATGCAGATGTCCGGGAAATGCTCGCAGATTCGTTTCTTTTCCTCGGTGAACCAAAGGCAGCCCTAAAAGAATATAAAGCACTTATTAAAAAAGCCCCTTTCAAAATAGAAGGCTATGTCGGAAGGATACTTGCGTGCCTTGACCTTGACCAGGAAGAGGAAGCAGAAAAGAGCCTAAAGCAAATACCAGAACAAATGCGGGAACGTGTGATGGACCAGCTTAGGGAGTTGGCGGATGAGCACCCGGCATTAAAAGTACTGATAAGTAAATAGAAGAGAAAGACCGGCTGCTAATGCGCCGGTTTTTTATTTTGAGATTGAGACAGCTTGCCTGATTGAGGCCAGCTATTAGACGACACAAAGTATAGTGGATGTTCCTTGTAAAGAATGGAACATCTATACCCGAAGGCGGGATACGCGTAGAATTCGACTAATCGACGGATGCTGCTGGGTGAGAGTCAAAATATAGGGTCATTATTGATTGGATAAGGGAGAATGAATCATTAGGGATTCTCCTTATAGCTCGAGGTATAAAATTTACTTACTTCCAAAAAATAAGCGCATGAAATCATTTAGGAGGTAAGTAATGTGGACATAAAACGAGCAAAACAAATCGTATCTTCATCTGCAGATATTGATGTAACATTCCAAGGTGTTTCCGTTTGGATTGACGAACTGCATGAAGAGGAGAAAATGGCAACTGTTCATTTAAGAGGCCCATTGGAAGAAAGAACACGAGTCGCCATTCAAGATTTAACTGAGGAGAAGGAGTAAGAAAGAAAACCCGCTCTTGGCTACAAAGAGCGGGTTTTCTTTCTTACTAAAGCTTGGCATTAGACTTCCTCTTGGTCGCCATTCTCGCCATCGTTGACTGCAATGCCGTCTCCGCCGACAGCGTGCTGCTGTTTCGTATTAGAGCTCGCGACGGCTGCATTTGTTCCAGCGGCGCTGTCTGTTCCACTGCCGCTTGCCACCTGAGTCGCTCCTGCTGTTTCTTCGGATCGATTGATCTGATTGTTGATAACAATGACAATTCCTTCCTCATCATCTTTCCAGCTTCCATGTTTTTCATGCGGCTCTTGCTGATCGCCGTTTAGGCCGAAGTTTTTGGCTTCTCCTTCCGCTCCCACACTTTGCTGTTGTTCGGTGTTTGACGAATCAATCGCGGCATTATTTCCTGCTGTGCTATTTCTTCCAGCCCCGCTCGCAATTTGCGTAGTATTTGGTGCGCTGGTGAATTGATTATTAATAACGATAACAATTTTGGTTGTTTCAGGAACAGAGGACTTAGCAACAATTCGTTCTCCATCTCTTTCAATGAAAACGTCTACCTTTTGGACGTCGTTCTTCTCCCGTTCCATTTCGTCGTTATAATCATCAAGATTTTTATCAAAGCTCATTTTGGACCTCCTTCTTTTGATAAATCTAAGGAGAGTGCATACATTTCAAAGGTTTTGCAGGCTGGCGTTTGTTAGGCATGTACTTCGTTAACATCTGGATAAGCTCCCTATTACTATAAATGCTAGATAAAAAAATTTTCTTGTACAAATGTACAATATTTTAAATGCCGTTAAAAAAGCTATTTAAGCTGATAAAAAACATGGCTGTCGACAAAGTCGACAGCCAGCATTTATTTTAAGTCCACCAGTTTTAATAATTAATCCGTTTCTCACCTTTTTTGCAAAGTTCGAGGTGTCGTGCGCCCTGAAAGCTGTTACGCCGTTTTAATTCAGCATCAATGGCATTGAGCACGGTCCATTTATCGACACTCCACATTGGGCCAACCATTAAGTTGATAGGTCCATCGCCAGTAATGCGATGAATAATCATTTCCGGCGGCAAGATTTCGAGCTGATCACATACGAGATTCACATAGTCTTCAAGAGATAAAAACTCAAGCAGCCCTTTCTCATATTGCTTCACCATTGGTGTGCCTTTTAACAAATGGAGCAAATGAATTTTAATTCCTTGAACATCAAGGCGGGCAACTGTCTCCGCTGTTTCCATCATCATCTCGGGTGTCTCAAGAGGGAGGCCGTTAATAATATGGGAACAGATGCGGATATCATGCTTGCGCAATTTCTCTACCCCCTCTACATAAGTAGAAAAGTCGTGTGCCCGGTTAATAAGTTGTGCCGTCTTTTCATGAACAGTTTGCAAACCGAGTTCCACCCATAAGTAAGTGCGCTTATTTAGTTCAGCTAAATATTCGACTACTTCATCCGGAAGACAATCCGGGCGTGTAGCGATCGATAAACCGACGACACCCTCCTGGCTAAGAACAGTTTCATATTTCTCGCGAAGCACTTCTACGGGAGCATGAGTGTTTGTATATGCCTGAAAATAGGCCATGTATTTGCCGTTCTTCCATTTTTGATGCATTTTTCCTTTAATATCGTGAAACTGTTTCTCTAGACTGTCAGACCGGCTGCCGGCAAAATCACCCGACCCGGCGGCACTGCAAAAGGTGCAGCCGCCGAATGCGACTGTTCCGTCGCGATTTGGGCAGTCAAACCCTCCGTCCAGCGCAACCTTGAATACTTTATGTCCAAAATGATTGCGTAAATGATAATTCCATGTATGATAGCGCTTATTGTCACTTGCGTAAGGAAATGGATTCATCTTTATTAAACTCACCCTCTCTTTCAAGCTGGGCAAATGCTGCAGCATAAAGGAAATTTTATCATGAATAAGCAATAGAAAGCGAGCTTCATCCGTGGAAGATTAGTCAGAATTTTAAGTTCAGAAAACGGCTTGAAAAATTTGGCTTGGCGATCTACAATACTATTTTGGAACTCGAAATAATTAAATAAAACAGGAGGGGATACAGTATGCCAAAAGCAGTTTGGTTGTTAGTGATCGGCATGGTGATTAATGTGACAGGTGCTTCGTTCTTATGGCCTCTCAATACCATTTACATACATGGTGAATTAGGAAAATCCTTGTCGATAGCAGGGATTGTTTTAATGTTAAATGCTGGGGCTACCGTTGTAGGCAATTTGCTCGGTGGGGCGTTATTTGACCGTCTTGGTGGTTACAGAACGATTTTACTTGGGGCAGGCTTAAATTTGATTGCGATGGCTGGCATGACAATGTGGCATGACTGGCCCCATTATGTTATCTTTTTAACGATTGTCGGCTTCGGATCAGGAGCGATCTTTCCGGCTGTCTACGCGCTTGTTGGTGCGGTTTGGCCAAAAGGAGGACGCCGGGCATTTAATGCTGTGTATATTTCGCAAAACGCCGGGGTGGCGCTAGGTTCTGCAATGGGTGGTTTTGTTGCTTCTTTCTCCTTTAATTATATCTTTGCGGCCAACTTGGCTATGTTTGTTGTTTTCTTTCTCATAGCCGCTTTTGGTTATCGCCAAATGGCCAATGTGACCGGAGTACAAACAAATGTCATTGCGGAAAATGGCAAAGTGAAGAACCGCAGCAAGATGACGGCACTTTTCATACTATGTACAGCTTATATGCTTTGCTGGGTTGGCTATGTTCAATGGCAGTCGACTATCGCAAACTATACACAAGAAATAAATATCAGCCTGAAAGAATACAGTTTTCTATGGACAGTTAATGGCTTGTTAATCGTGTTTGGCCAGCCGCTCGTTAACTTTTTTGTTCGGGCTTTTCAGGATAATTTAAAAAAGCAAATTATGATTGGAATTCTTATTTTCATGGGATCATTTGCTATTACCGCTTTTGCAAGCGACTTTAGAGGGTTTCTCGCCGCTATGCTTATCTTAACTATCGGTGAAATGTTTGTCTGGCCGGCGGTGCCGACCGTAGCCAGCCAATTATCACCAAAAGGCAGAGAAGGGTTTTACCAGGGAATCGTAAATAGCACCGCAACAGCCGGACGGATGTTTGGACCGGTGCTCGGCGGGATTCTCGTGGATCTATACGGCATGCCGATACTATTTATCACTCTGATGGCTTTCTTGCTTATTAGCATGGGATTAACAATGATTTACGATCGGCCATTAAAAAAGAAAAAAGAAGTACCATCTCCTTCCATATCTTCTCTTTAAGCTTGCAACTGTGGGCAATTTTGTCTAAAATAGTCGTAGATTGAATAAGTAAAAGATGATGATGAGGAATAGTAGTGACGATTTTCGGAATTAGAGAGCTGGCGGGAGGTGCAAGCCAGTCCGGAATACCATGAACTCGCCTTGGAATCGCAGGTGCGAACCATAAACAGTAGTGCCTGCCGCCGATCTGCGTTAAAGACGTCAAGCAGAGTGCCAAATGAAGGCACTAATCTGGGTGGTACCGCGGGAAATATACTCTCGTCCCAATTATGGGACGGGAGTTTTTTAATATTCAACATGGAAGGGTGTTACAGATGAGTTTCGATCATCAAAAGGTTGAAAAGAAATGGCAGCAATATTGGGAAGAAAATAAAACATTCAAAACACAGGAACAAAGAGGACAGTCAAAATTTTACGCGCTTGATATGTTTCCTTATCCATCAGGGGCTGGCCTTCATGTCGGCCACCCGGAAGGCTACACAGCAACAGATATCCTATCACGCATGAAGCGGATGCAAGGGTATAACGTTCTTCATCCAATGGGATGGGATGCGTTTGGACTGCCAGCGGAACAGTATGCATTGGATACAGGAAATGACCCGGCAGAATTTACTGAACAGAACATTAATAACTTCCGCCGCCAAATTAAATCGCTTGGCTTCTCTTATGATTGGGACCGGGAAATTAATACGACAGACCCGGAATATTATAGATGGACGCAATGGATTTTCCTGCAGCTTTATAAAAAAGGCCTCGCTTATATTGATGAAGTAGCGGTGAACTGGTGTCCGGCTCTCGGTACTGTGCTTGCCAATGAAGAAGTCATTGATGGCAAGAGTGAACGGGGAGGCCATCCTGTTGAACGTCGTCCGATGAAGCAATGGATGTTGAAAATTACAGCCTATGCTGATCGTTTGCTCGAAGATTTAGAGGAGCTTGACTGGCCGGAAAGCATTAAAGACATGCAGCGCAATTGGATCGGCCGTTCCGAGGGAGCAGAAGTGACATTTGCTATTGATGGTCATGATGAAACATTTACTGTGTTCACAACGCGACCAGATACACTTTTTGGAGCAACATATGCGGTTTTAGCGCCGGAGCATCCATTTGTGGCTAAAATTACTACAGATGAACAAAAAGAGGCAGTGGCTGGCTATTTAGATAAAATTAAAGCGAAAAGTGACCTGGAGCGCACGGATCTTGCCAAAGAGAAAACTGGTGTTTTCACTGGTGCTTATGCAATCAATCCGGCAAATGGAGAAAAGATGCCGATCTGGATTGCTGATTACGTATTAATGAGCTACGGAACTGGAGCCATTATGGCCGTGCCAGCACACGATGAGCGTGATTATGAGTTCGCTCAAGCATTCGATTTGCCGATTAAGGAAGTAGTAGCCGGCGGAGACGTTGAAAAAGAAGCTTATACTGGCGATGGCAAACATGTAAACTCCGACTTTTTAAACGGATTCAATAAAGAAGAAGCGATTCAGAAAATGATTGAATGGCTTGAAGAGAAAGGCATTGGTACGAAGAAAGTAACATACCGTCTTCGTGACTGGCTGTTTAGCCGCCAGCGTTATTGGGGAGAACCAATCCCAATTATCCATTGGGAAGACGGTACCATGAGCACTGTTCCGGAAGAAGAATTGCCGCTTATGCTTCCTGTAACAACAGAAATTAAGCCGAGTGGAACAGGTGAATCTCCGCTTGCTAATATTGATGATTGGGTTAATGTCATTGATCCAGAGACGGGCAAAAAAGGCCGGCGTGAAACAAATACAATGCCGCAATGGGCGGGAAGCTGCTGGTATTATTTGCGCTTTATCGACCCTCGTAACAGCGAGGCGCTCGCTTCTGAAGAGAAGTTAAAAGAATGGCTTCCGGTCGATATTTATATTGGAGGAGCAGAGCATGCTGTGCTTCACTTATTATACGCCCGCTTCTGGCATAAAGTTTTATATGATCTCGGTGTGGTTCATACGAAAGAGCCATTCCAAAAGCTGTTTAACCAAGGAATGATTCTTGGAGAAAACAATGAGAAAATGAGTAAATCGAAAGGAAATGTCGTAAATCCGGATGAGATCGTGGAAAGCCACGGGGCCGACACACTTCGCCTGTATGAAATGTTTATGGGGCCGCTTGATGCTTCCATTGCCTGGTCTACAACGGGACTTGACGGTGCCCGCCGCTTCCTTGACCGCATTTGGCGCTTGTTCATTCAGGAGACTGGCGAATTGAGTGAGAAAATTACAGACTCAGGCAATGAGCTTGAAAAAGTGTATCATCAAACAGTGAAGAAAGTGACAGAGGATTATGAGCATTTACGCTTTAATACGGCTATTTCCCAAATGATGGTATTCATTAACGAGGGTTATAAAGCAACAGCTATTCCAAAAGAATACGTAGAAGGCTTTGTTAAATTGCTTGCTCCGGTTGCGCCGCATCTGGCAGAAGAAATGTGGGAAAAGCTTGGCCATGAAGGTACAATCAGTTATGAGCAATGGCCAACATATGACGAGTCTAAGCTTGTTGACGACGAAGTGGAAATTGTCGTTCAGGTAAACGGCAAAATGAAAGCAAAATTAATGATTTCCAAGGAAGCAACGAGAGAAGAGATGGAACAAATTGCAATGAACGATGAAAAGGTGCAAGAGCAGGTTGCCGGAAAAACAGTACGTAAAGTCATCGCAGTGCCGGGCAAACTTGTTAACATCGTAGCAAACTAAAGAGAGGATGGTACAGATGGAGCCAATTCCAGAAATTACACCTGAAGAACTTAAACAAAAATTAGCCAACGGTGAAAAGTTGGAAATTGTGGATGTACGGGAAGATGAGGAAGTGGCAGGCGGTAAAATTCCGCAGGCTAAACACATTGTAATGGGAACCATCCCGAATCACTTAGATCAATTTGATAAAGAGAAGGAATATATTTTTGTCTGCCGCTCGGGCCGACGCAGTGAAAATGTCTGCTATTATATGCGCGATCAAGGTTTTAAAGTCCGTAATATGGCAGGCGGCATGCTTGAATGGACCGGCGAAACAAAATAATGTGCTTAGCTGTTCCCCTTCATCAGAAGGGGAGCAGCTTTTTTATTGGAGAAATTGAGAAGGAGAAAGGCCTAACTGGAATCAAAGTGAACATATCCTGAATCAGGCAGGGATATCGGGCATGCAGAGCTGGTATCATCACTTATGCACGGAATATCAACAATTAGGCTGCCATTAAAAAAGTAAACAAGAAAAACATACTTCCCTGCTTTTAACACAAGCTAAAAAGGATATTCAGCAGTTGAATATCCTTTCACAAATTTACGGTGAGGTGAAAATGATGAGCAGAAAAGATTGGCTTGATCCGACTTCTCAAAAGTTTCACCACAATTGGACGAGACCGAAGCGTACAAACTCGCAGGTGAATGGTCATACGGAAGTATCCCGGCGGACACGCATTAACCAAAGCGTCTCAAACGAAAATCGGTTTTGTTGATGTAAAGAAAAAAGCAGAGGAAAATGTCCTCTGCTTTTTTCACTGGGCAGCATTTGAGCCAGCCAGCCGACCAGTAATAAGTGCGGAGGTAATATTGTAGCCGCCTGTATAACCATGGATGTCGAGTACTTCACCGCAAAAAAATAAGCCGGGCATTTTTTTAGAAGCCATTGTTTTTGGGTCCACTTCTTTAATAGAAACACCACCGCCGGTGACAAAGGCTTTCTCCAGTGGCAGGGTACCGTTGACAGCAAAACGAAACTGCTTGCACAAGTGCGCAAACTGGCGGATTTTCTCGGTGCTAATACCGTTTCCTGGTGTTTCCTCATGGATCTCCGCCTCTTCCAGTAAAAACAGCAAGTAGCGCTCAGGAAGCAACCCTTTTAAACTATTTTTCACCGCTTTTTTTGGATGATCAGCGAGCTGTTGGCGCACCTCTTGGAAAAGCTTTTCTTCATTTTTGTCAGGCAGGCTGTCGATCGCCATGAATACTTCACCTGTTTTGCTTTTCTTGAGCGCTTTAACGACAAATTGGCTGCAGCGCAGCACTGCGGGACCAGATATGCCGAAGTGGGTAAAAATCATATCCATGCGGTGAGTAATGATTGGCTTGCCCTTAGGGTTCAGAACGCTTATAGCTACATCGCGAAGAGAAAGTCCTTGTAGTTTTTTCTCTTTAATAAATGGTTCCTCCGAAGTGACCGGCACCTCTGTCGGATAGAGCTCTGTTACTGTGTGGCCCGCTTTTTCAGCCCACGGATAAGCATCGCCTGTTGAACCAGTTTGTGGAACAGAACTGCCGCCTGCAGCAATAACGACAGAGTGGCTGCGGATGGTTTGGCCGTCGCGGAAAATGACTCCGGCTGTACGGCCATTTTCAAATAACAGATCGGCCACGGCCGTGTTCACACGTGTTTCAACGTTGAGCTCTTTCATCCTATTAAGAAGTGCGTCAACGACTGACTGCGCTTTATTGCTTACTGGAAACATGCGCCCGTGATCTTCCTCTTTTAGGGCAATACCGAGGTCTTCAAAAAAACGAATGATATCTTCATTGTTAAAAACAGAGAAAGCGCTATATAGAAAACGACCATTTCCCGGGATATGCTTAATGATTTCATCAACCGGTAGGCGGTTGGTTACATTACAGCGGCCGCCACCTGATATAGCAAGCTTTTGGCCGAGCTTGCTGCCTTTATCAACAAGCAATACACGCGCTTTTTGCTCACCGGCTGCAATGGCTGCCATTAAACCGGAAGGACCGCCACCGATAATAATTACATCATAGTCCATATGGAATCCCTTCTTTCTTAAGCAATTCTTTTCATAGTAGTTGATTTATTCATCGGTTGTCAATGAATAGAAAAAAAGAGAACCCTAAAGGGTTCTCTTAGGCTGCTTTCTTCTTCGAAGGAAGGAAGAAAGAGAGTATGAATGCGATAGCGGCTAAAATTGTCGCCACAACAAACGCATCATTAATACCTTTAATGGTGGACAATTTCATTCCTTCGCTGTAGAGCGACATGATTGACATCATATGTCCGGATTCTCCGCCGCCAAATGCTTGACTTAACGAATTGATTTTATCCTGAATAAAAGAATTTGTTGTTGTTACTTGGTTTTCGTAATCCGCCATGTGAAAGGTGCTTTGTCTCGTCATAATGGTAACGAGGAAGGCTGTGCCAATCGAGCCAGCCACCTGACGGATTGTATTGGACATGGCTGTACCATGAGCGATCAGTTTCATCGGCAACACATTCATACCAGCCGTCATAATCGGCATCATAATGAGCGACATCCCGAAGGAGCGCAAAATATAAATCATCAGGATGCTGCGATACGGGGTATCAGATGTTAGGTGCGTAAATTCGAACGTCCCGTAGGTTGTAATGGCCAGACCAATAACAGCGAGCCAACGAACGCCGTATTTATCGAACAACTTTCCTGCGATCGGCCCCATTAGACCCATGATCAATGCTCCAGGAAGCAAGAGAAGCCCGGATTCCATCGGAGTAAAGCCACGGATGTTTTGTAGGTAAATAGGCAACAAAAGCATACCGCCGAATAGTGCCATCGTAATAATTGAGTTGATGATAAGCGTAAAGGTAAACATATTGAATTTAAATACATTCATGTTAAGCATCGGTGTTTCCGAAACAAGTTGCTTCCAAACGAAAACGGCGAGAGAGATAATTCCAATGACAAGGGATAGGATAACTTCTGCACTGTCCCATCCATTGTTGCCAGCTTCACTAAAGCCATATAGCAACCCGCCAAATCCGATAGAAGAAGTAATGAGGCTGAACACATCGAGCTTCAAATCAACCGTTTCACTCTTAAGATGGAACAGGCGAATGGCCAGTAAAATATCAATTACACCAAGAATGAACATGCCATAAAACATCACGTTCCATTCGTAATGCTGGATGACCCAGCCAGTAAGTGTCGGGCCAATTGCAGGAGCAAGAATCATTGCAATTCCCATTGTTCCCATGGCAGCTCCACGTTTCTCAGGTGGAAAGAGTGTCATGAAGACATTTGTTCCGAGTGGCATGAGCACACCTGCACCGATCGCTTGGATTACACGTCCGACCATCATAATAGTGAATGTGCCGGAGACGGCGCAAATGATAGACCCAACTGTAAAAGAAATCATCGACAAAATAAATAATTTTCGAAAACCGTACTTTAAGATCAAAAAGGCACTAATTGGAATCATAATGCCATTGACAAGCATAAAGCCGGTCATCAGCCATTGAGCCGTACTTGTTGATACGTTAAAGTCACTCATCATAACCGGCAGAGCGACATTGATCAACGTCTGGTTCAAAATGGCCACAAACATTCCAAACAGTAGCACAGCAAGAACGGGACCAACCCGTTTTGGTGGTGCATCTTCTGAAGAGGAATGGATTTCTTCAGCTACTTCAGCTTTTGTTTCTTCTTGGGCCTCTTGCTGAATGTCCTCTGGTACTGCTGTTTGCTGAGATGCATCTTCCTGCTGGACAGCTATAGCTGATTGCTGCGGCATTTCTTTTCCTGCGACAGGCAAATCAGGTTCTGTCTTCTTGCGTTTTGCGGCCAGACGCTTGTTCACAAAAGCTACCACAATAACGGCTAAAATAAAGTAACCAATTAGAAAAGCTGATGCCATGTATCCCTCCTCCTTATTTGTGAATGCGAACGGAAACATTCATGCCAGGTACAATATCCAATGACTTCTGATCATTAATGGAAATAGTTACCGGCACGACTTGTGTAACTTTCGTATAGTTAGCTGTAGAGTTGCTTGACGGCAGCATTGAGAAGACATTGGCTGTCGCAAGACCAATTTTTTTCACTTTTCCTGTTAAAGTAGTGTCTGGATAGGCATCTACGTAAATATCTACTTTTTCACCAACAGAAAGATCTTCAAGTTTTGTTTCATCTACATTCGCTGTTATCCACAGATTATTTAAATCATAAGCGTAAGCAAGTGGTGTTCCAGCAGCAGTCATGCTGTTCTTTACAGCTTTTTCTTCAACGATTGTTCCATCTTGTGGAAGAGTCACTGGTACTTTGATTGTTCCAGTTCCAGATGGAGATTGAGTTTCAACTTCACCAAGCTTCTCACCCGCTTTATATTTTTCTCCGAACTCGCCATTCCAGCTGACAAGCTTTCCAGCCGCTGGAGCAGCAACCGCCATTTGTTGGCCATCAATTTTTGCATTATCTGTCTTTATATAATTGTTCGTCTGAGTAAAAAAGTAATAACCGAGAAAACCGCCGCCGATTAAAATAACAATCGTTAAAACGTTTAAGAGAACGATTCTTCTTACATTCATTTACATACAACTCCTTTAAATATTCATAATATTAATAGTTAACTTTATTAACTATTACCCAAAAAAATCATTGAATCTTCTTAAATAATTCAATGAATGTGTTAAGCTCTTCCGGTGTCAGTTGTCCGAACTTTTCATATAAGAACTGAGCATTCTTTTTTTTCAGTTCATTAGTGAGTTTTGCGCCCTTTTCAGTTAAGGAAATTTGTACAATCCTTCTATCTGTTGCAGAACGCTGGCGCATAATCAGTTCCTTTTTAACGAGTGAATCCGTTAAATTAGTAATATGGCTGACAGACACACCAAGCTCTCTTGAAATTTCGGTGACCGTTTTTACATCCGGAGAGGAGAGTAATTTTAAAACAGAGTACTCATTATTTGTAAGCTTATCACCAATAAAAACCGACATTTCACGTTTGAATGATCGGAAAGATGTCCGTAAGACAGCAGCCAATTCATTCATTTTCTCTTTCGTGTGCCGATTGTTCTCCATGATCATCCTCCTTAGGGCTCTCTTTTGCACTCAACTATTTTAAGAGAAAATACTTAACAAAGTCAACTATTTATTTTATGAAGTAATAAGAAATTTTTGTTTAATAAATTGCCTGAACGTTAGGAAAGAGGTAAACTGATTTTTAGCATTTGTATTTATCTTAACGGAATAGAAAGGGAATTTTTATGTCTTCGAAGCTTATCAGAGGAACATTCATTTTAACATTGGGAACATTTATTTCCAAGTTCCTTGGATTGTTCTACGTTATTCCATTTTACTCAATTGTTGGAAAAGAAGCGACGTCACTTTATCAATATGGCTACGTGCCGTATACAATCTTTATCAGTATAGCCACTGCAGGTGTCCCGCTCGCCGTATCTAAGTTTATAGCTAAATATAATGCACTTGGTGAGTATGCCATCGGGCGCCGGTTGTTTAAGTCAGGTCTTATGATTATGTCTATAACAGGATTCCTTGCGTTTCTTATCATGTATGTTTGTGCCCCTTGGTTCGCTAGTATTATGATCGTTGATAAAGAACAGATTTATACGGCGGAAGAAGTGGCTTATGTCATTCGCGCCGTCAGTTTTGCCCTCATTATCGTTCCGTTCATGAGCCTAATGCGCGGATTTTTCCAAGGCCATCAATCAATGGGACCGTCAGCTGTATCTCAGGTAGTTGAACAAATTGCTCGTATTATTTTTCTGCTTGTCGGTGCTTATATTGTTTTAAATGTGTTAGATGGAACGGTTGTAAAGGCAATTGGTGTGGCCACATTCGCAGCATTTGTCGGGGCTTTATTCGGTTTGCTTGTTCTGTTTTGGTATTGGAAGAAGCGGAAAAACCACTTAAATGAACTGCTTGAAAAAGATAAAAGCCATGCAGACGTAAAGCTCTTTGATATTTATAGTGAGATCGTCGTATATGCCATTCCGTTTATTTTTGTCGGCATTGCGATCCCGCTTTACCAACTTGTGGATACCATTACCTTTAACCGAGCAATGGCAGAAATCGGACAGGCAAAAATCGCAGATACTGTGTTCGGAATTGTCAACTTTAGCACACAGAAAATCGTTATTATCCCCGTTTCATTGGCAACCGCTTTTGCCATGACACTTGTCCCGCTTGTGACAAGCTCTTTCGTGTCAGGGGAACCTGACAGAGTTAAAAAGCAGCTCGATCAGACATTCCAAGTTCTTTTATATTTAACTGTTCCAGCTGTTGTTGGAATTATGCTGCTTGCGGAGCCTTTTTATACAGCGTTTTATGAACATAGCAGCCTAGGCACAGATATTTTACGGGTATATGCACCGGTTGCCATTTTGTTTGCTTTATTCACTGTGACAGCAGCTATTCTGCAAGGAATCAATGAGCAGCGGTTTACAGTATTCAGCTTGCTGTTTGGCATTTTGTTGAAACTGGTGCTCAACATGCCGCTAATTAAGCTGTTCCAGGGAGAAGGCGCCATCTATGCGACAGCGATTGGGTATGGGGCTTCAATTATAATTAACTTGCTCGTTATTAGATATTATTCTGGTTACTCTCTTCGTTCGATCGGAAGAAAGATTGGCCAAATCACAGTGTTTAATTTAATTATGGCAGCTGCAGTGTACATCGTCTATTTTATTCTTCACCCGCTGTTCAATGCAGACAGCAAAATACAAAGCACGCTTTTGATCGCCGTCTGCGCGGTGATTGGTGCAGCGATTTATTTCTTCTTGAGTTTCCGATCCGGACTGGCAACGGCACTGTTTGGAACGAGACTTGACCGGATAAAAAATAAGTTTAAAAGAGTAAGAGCTTAATGAATGATTAGAAAAGCAGGCTTCTTTTTTGAAGGAGACTGCTTTTCTAATGAGAAAGAAAGGAGGGGGAATGTGGAAAAAGAACTCGCTTATTCATCAAGAACAAAGGGGATTATTATGGTTCTTGCCAGTTCCTTATTTTGGGGGGCATCCGGTGTAATCGCCCAATTTCTTTTCCAGAAGCAAGGAATTGGAGTAGAATGGCTTGTAACAGTGAGATTGTTGCTGGCGGGCTTGCTTTTGCTTCTCTTCGCGGCAATAAAAGAAAAAAGATCCATCTTTGGTATGTGGAGAGACCGGTTTAGCTGGCCGTCTCTCATTCTCTTCAGCTTGTTTGGCATGCTTGGTGTTCAATATACATTTTTTGCGGCCATTAGAAGCGGAAATGCAGCAACAGCAACCATTTTGCAATATTTGGCTCCCGTGTTGATTGTTTTGTATCTTGCCATTCGCTCAAAGGCACGCCCATCTTCAAAGGAAGTAGTTGCTGTTCTTTTATCTGTGTTCGGAACTTTCTTTCTTGTAACTGGTGGAAACCCAAACGAACTGACGATTTCTGGAACGGCTTTATTCTGGGGGCTCAGTTCAGCCGTAGCGCTCGCTTTCTACACTTTGCATTCGCTTGAATTATTAAAAAGATGGGGCTCCATTTTAGTAGTCGGCTGGGCAATGACAGTAGCCGGTGTTGTTTTCAGCTTTGTTCATCCTCCTTGGAAGCTGGAGGGAATGTTCTCCTTTGCCACAGTAGCGGCGGTTAGTTTTGTTATTATCTTTGGTACGCTGCTTGCTTTTTATTTCTATTTAGAGAGTCTTAATTATCTGCGTGCGTCGGAAACGAGCCTTCTCGCCTGTGTTGAGCCATTATCTGCCGTTTTTTTATCTGTCTTTTTACTATCCGTACCATTTGGATTCGGAGAATGGCTCGGCACCTTTTTTATTATCACAACTGTATTAATGTTATCACGTACTAAATAATAAACAGAGGAGGAGAACAATGAGAATTGATAAATTGTTAGCAAATGTTGGTTATGGAAGCCGCAAGGAAGTCAAACAATTATTAAAGACTGGAGCAGTCACGATCAATGGAGAAGTGGTAAAAGATGCTAAGCAACATGTTGACCCCGAAAAGGATCAGGTTATGCTGCATGAGGAAGAAGTAAATTATCGTGAGTTTATTTACTTAATGATGAATAAGCCACCAGGTGTGATTTCAGCAACAGAAGATGCAAGGGAAGAGACGGTGATCGATTTGCTAGGGCCGGAACATGCGGTATTCAAGCCGTTTCCAGTCGGCCGTCTTGATAAAGACACAGAGGGTCTGCTGTTGCTAACAAACGACGGCGTACTTGCCCATCAACTGCTTTCTCCTAAAAAGCATGTGCCTAAAACATACTTTGCGGTGATTGACGGCGAAGTAACCGAAGAAGATGTAGAGGCTTTTCAAAAGGGGGTTTCCCTGGATGATGGCTATGTGACCAAACCAGGAGAACTGAATATTTTAAAAAGTGGACTTCGCTCAGATATTGAATTAACGATTACAGAAGGAAAGTTTCATCAAGTAAAGAGAATGTTTGAAGCAGTTGGGAAAAAAGTGGTTTACTTGCAGAGAATCTCGATGGGGCCGCTTCAACTGGATGAGGAATTGGAGCTTGGTGAGTACCGGGAGCTGACGGAAGAAGAAGTAGAACTTTTGAAAAGTGGAGAGAAAGAATCATAAGATAAATATTGTCGGATTTTCGAAAGAATTTTATGTATAACAAAAAAAGCCCTTGCCAATTCAGGCAGGGGCTTGTTCATGAAGTCATTCGAACTTTCTTTTGTGTCGTTGTCCACTTGCCACGGCTTGGACTGATGACCAAGTCGTTGTAAGCTAACACATTCAAATCTCTTTGAATGGTGCGAGGAGTGATACCAAATTCATCCACAATTTCTTGAGTCGAAACAGTCCCGTTTTCCTTAATAAACATATAGACTGATTTGATTCGATTTAGCATCCGATTTGTTGAAGGTTTCAAAAAACCACTCCCTCATCTTTTTTCACAGAGGCATACAACAGACGACGGTTATTGAGAAGTTCAATGCTTCTCATTATATGTAGTTAATGAGACGCAGACAGCTCCTTTACTTAAATGTGTAAGATGTCTGACAATTGTATTTTACCTCATTTATATTTATTTTTCTAGAAAAAATACTTAAATTCATGAAACTTCATATAGTATTTACCCTTTTTTTTCATAAAACTAACAAAACAGACCGCTTTTTTTATTGCAATCGTGCTAGTAAGGGTTAATAATACTTTTTTAGAGGAGATAAAGGTAAAATAAAGAAAATGATGGATGGGAGGAAAAGTTAGTGGAAAAAATTAATTGGCAGGCTGAAGTAGAGAAAAGGCAGGAGGAGCTCCTGCAGGATTTACGATCCTTAATTGCCATTAAAAGTGTACTGAATGAAGAAGCAGCGACATCTTCAGCTCCGCTTGGTGAGCAGGTAAAAGAGGCGCTTGATTTTATGCTAAATCTTGGTGAAAAGGATGGATTTATAGGGAAAAATGTAGATAACCTGGCTGGTCATTTAGAGTTTGGATCAGGAGAAGAGCTCATAGGCATCTTATGTCACGTAGACGTGGTGCCGGAAGGGGACGGGTGGTCGACGGACCCATTTGGCGGTGAAATAAAAGATGGAAAAATATTCGGCCGTGGAGCCATTGATGATAAAGGCCCAACGATGGCCGCTTACTACGCCATGAAAATAATTAAGGAGCTTGGTTTGCCTTTACATAAGCGAGTGCGGATGATTATTGGCACGGATGAGGAAAGTGAATGGCGCTGTGTCGAACGTTATTTTGAAACAGAAGAAATGCCATCTGTTGGCTTTGCACCGGACGCTGACTTTCCAATTATTTATGCAGAAAAAGGGATTGCTGATTTTGATCTTGTCCAGCAAGCAGAAGAGACGATGCAAAGCCGTTCCGGTGATATCATTGTCCACTCTTTTGAATCAGGCAGAAGATATAATATGGTGCCGGACTATGCAAAAGCGGCTGTTACGGTGAATCGCGGACAGACGGAGATCATTCAAAGCTACGGGGCATTCGTTGACGAGCATGGGCTGGATGGTCGTTTCCATATTGATAACGGTAAATTGATTTTGGAATTAAAAGGAATCTCTGCTCATGGAATGGAGCCGGACCTCGGAAAAAATGCAGGTCTTTATTTGGCTGAATTTTTAGCCAGCAGAGAGCTGGATGAGAAAGCTGCCCATTTCTTTAAGCTGACAAGCCGATTGTTCTTCGAAGAATCACGCGGAAGAAAGCTAGGAATTGACTATAAAGATGAAATAACCGGAGACTTGACCATCAATGTAGGAAAATTATCATTCAATGAGGGTACTGGCGGAAAGCTTGGATTAAATATGCGCTATCCGGTCACATTTCCTCTAAAGGAGAAAAAATCATTTTTAATCGAACGACTAGCAGAAGAACAATTTAAAATTCAACACTTCTCTGACAGCTCTCCTCATCATGTCGATAAAGATCATCCGTTCATTCAGACCCTTTGTAAAGTGTATGAGGAACAAACCGGAGAACAAGCAAAGCTACTTTCGATTGGCGGAGGCACTTATGCTCGCAGTCTGGAAACAGGTGTGGCATTCGGCGCTCTATTTCCTGGTCGGGAAGATGTCGCCCATCAAAAAGACGAATATATGTTTATTGAGGATTTGCTGAAAGCCACAGCTATTTACGCACAGGCCATTTGGGAGCTGGCTCGACAATAAATGATCTTGCCCGACTGGCTAGAAGACCAGTGGACTGATTTCAGGCTCGGCATCCTTTTTAGCAAAAACGCCCTTCGACTAATGGAAGGGCGTTTTTATTATAATTGGAACAAGTCGCTTGATAGATAACGTTCACCCGTGTCACAGGCGATGCATACAACAATATCGTCTTTTGTTAGAGTTTTCGCCGTTTGGATCGCTGCATAGCAAGCGGCGCCTGAAGAAGGGCCTACAAGGATTCCTTCTTTACGAGCAAGCTGGTGCACGGTTTCATAGGCATCCTCGTCTTCAATTTTGTAAATATAATCATATACGTCTTCATTAAGTGTATTTGGAATAAAGCCAGGGCTTGTGCCAACGAGCTTATGCTTCCCTGGTTTACCGCCAGATAAGACAGGAGAACCAGCTGGCTCGACTACATGAACTTTTAATCCGGGAACTTGTTCTTTCAATGCTTCACCTGTGCCAGTAATGGTGCCGCCTGTGCCAGCTGTAGCGACAAAAGCGCCGAGATTTTTGCCAATTTGCTTTACAGCTTCCAAAATCTCTACAGCTGTTGTTTTTCGATGAGCATCTGGGTTAGCCGGGTTATCAAATTGCATGGGGATAAAACTGTTAGGAATGTCTTTTGCAAGCTCTTCCGCTTTTCGAATGGAGCCAGGCATCTTTTCATTACCAGGTGTGAGCACTACTTCTGCACCATATGCTTTTAATAAGTTAATCCGCTCTTTGGTCATCGTATCAGGCATGACTAAAATGGCTTTATAGCCTCTCGCTGCTGCATTCATAGCGAGACCAATCCCCGTGTTGCCGCTTGTTGGCTCGATAATAGTAGAGCCAGGCTTTAAGAGGCCTGCTTTTTCTGCTTCAATAATCATATTGAAAGCTGCGCGATCTTTTACGCTCTTGCTTGGATTGAAAAACTCCAGTTTTAAATATATATCTGCTCCCTGTTCAGGAGCCAGGCGATTTAATTTTACAAGAGGAGTATCCCCGATTAATTCGGCGATGTTGTTAACTGTTTTCAATGCTGCTCATCCTTCCATCCATTTTTCTTACTTCTATTATTATCATATTAATTCGGATTAATCCAATCAATGCAGACAGGAATTGTTGTTTTCTTCGATTTGTGAAACACTCCGGATATTTGGTAAAATAGGAGGAAAACCAATGATAAAGGGGTAGCTGACATGAGCCATAATCATTATTTTTTCGCCCTTCCTTTGCCGACTGAGCTAAAAGAAACGCTTCACAAACAAATTCAAGAAAAGCAGCTTCCATTCTCCCGCTTCGTTCACGAGCAAGATTTGCATCTTACATTGGCTTTTCTAGGAGCAGCAGAAGAAAAGCAGCTTGAAACAGCTCTTTCGCTCGTTACTTCCTCTGTGCAGGATATTGAAGCTTTTCCGCTCATCATTGATTCACTAGGCTTTTTCGGTAAAAAGACAGATCCGCGCATTTTCTGGGCGGGAGTTAAACAGGAAAGTCGTCTAAATGAATTGCAGTCCGCTGTTACCGCTGCATGCCGTGAAGCTGGGTTTAAATTAGACAGCCGGCCGTTCAGCCCACATATTACCGTCGCTAGAAAATGGAAAGGAGAATCTCCATTCCAATTGCCACAATTACAGCTAAATAAAAAATTTTTAGCGGAAACGGTCGTTTTATACGAAACTTATTTGGACAGGAGTCCGAAATATAAAGAGAAGCAAATAATCCAATTACATACAGGTGAGGGAAAGGACTAAAGAAACATGGCGCAGTTGATTAAGCTACAGGATTATATTTCTAGATATGAAACAGATATTTTTCATTATCCTGCCCAGTTTGCCCGTCTGAAGAAACAGCAATGGGAAAGCATGAGGCAGTTTTGGGAGAGAAATCGTTGGGAAGACGAGGCAAGCCTTCTTTCTGACGAAGAACCTGAGGAAGAGACGGAAGGAAGGGGGATGGTGCAGAAACTTAAGTCTTTTTTTCTGCGTGAAAAAGCGGAAGAATCAGCCTCAATAGAGGAAGAGGATAGGTCGTTGTTTGATACTATTGAAGTGAACTCGGTAGCGAACCTCGATGAGTTAAGACATAAGTTTCTCAATCAGCTGTTCAACTTTCAACTGAAATGGGCAAGTTCAACAGTGAGGGAAAAATCATATATTGATCCGCGCTATTTTCATGATGAGCGGCTAAAATTTTTGCTGCAAAGCCTGCCGGATAGCTTTCTCGTTATGTATGAGCCTGTTCTCCAATTAAAAAAGGCGCCAATGGAGCTTGATATCCTTTTATTGACACCGACTGAAGTATGGTGTCTAACATTTTTAGAAGGGGAAGAGCAGTCGGTATATATCGGATCGGGAGAACGTTTTTGGCTGAAAAGAAAGGGAGAAGAGGAAGGCAGGGTATTGAATCCTACACTTGCGCTGAGCCGGATGGAAGCAGTGCTGAAGAATGTATTTCAGCGACAAGAGCTTGACTTTCCTATAAGAAAAGCCATTATTTCGCGTAATGGTTTTGTTGATTACCCTGATCCGCCGTTTGGATTGGAGGTAGTAGACAACCGATCATTTCTGTCCTGGATCGACCGAATGAGGAAGATGCCTTCCCCGTTAAAAACCATTCAATTAAAAGCGGCAAAAAGCGTGTTAGAATTTGGACAGACAACGAGTGTCCGCCGTCCGGAGTGGGATGAAGAGGAAGAGTTTTTATTCATAAGCGACACGGAGGAGCAGGACGACTGATGAAAGTGTTTTCCTTATGAGATGACCATTTGTTGGCATGCGCGAAATACCTAGCCGAAGACAGTATTTCATGTTAAAATATTAGATAACTTTTAAAATGAGCGCGTAAATGACAGATAAAAAGTGAATCCTGTCATAATACGAAGATAGCTATTGTATGATCAAGCGATAGCTGTCTTTTTTATTCGGGCATGAAATGAGCCAAACAAAAATGAAGGTGACTAACGGTGGAACACTTACTTGGACAAGATTGGGAAATCACTCCAGCCGGCGGAGCAACAGGAAAGGCTTACGCGGCCAAGCATGGAGGGCAGCAATTATTCTTAAAAAGAAATTCTTCTCCTTTTTTGGCAGTTTTGTCGGTTGAAGGGATCGTTCCGAAGCTGATCTGGACAAAGCGACTGGAGAATGGAGACGTCATTACGGCCCAGCATTGGCTGAAAGGACGCGAGCTTGCTCCAATTGAAATGGGAGACAGCAGGGTAGCCAGGCTAATGAGCAAAATTCATTCTTCCCAGCCGTTGTTGTCCATGCTCGAAAAGCTTGGTAAAGAGCCAATGAAGCCGAACATGATCTTAACCGAGATTGAGCGACAGCTTGATAAGGAAACAAAGAGTGATGAGCATGTCCAAAAGGCCCTTCGATTTCTTCATAGCCGCCTTTCTGAAATTGGTCATGGAGAATATGTTGTTTGCCACGGAGATATTAATCATAATAATTGGCTGTTGTCAGATGAAGATCAATTGTATTTAATTGATTGGGATGGAGCGTTGATTGCTGATCCTGCTGTAGATTTGGGGATGATGTTGTATACCTATATTGAAGAAACCTACTGGGAAGAGTGGCTTGCTCAATACGGTCTTGTTTATACTGCTCATCTTGCTTTGCGAATGAAGTGGTATTTTCTAGCTCAGACGCTTTTATCCATTCAATGGAACAAAGAAACGGGCCGCCTTCGGGAGATGAAGGAAGGCTTTCGGGACTTGTCTCATATTCTCTCTTGAATGTGGAAGACAAGCATGATATGGTTTGAACGAAACTTTTTTAATGAGGTGCCAGAATGCGATTAAGACATAAACCATGGGCCAGAGAAAAAATCGAGGCCTATCCACAATACATTGTTCCAACTCCAGAGAATCATCGAGGCAATTGGAAAAGCGTATTTAATAACGATCAGCCTATATATATTGAAGTAGGGACGGGCAAGGGCCAGTTTGTTACAGAAATGGCAAAAGCTCATCCAGATGTAAACTTCATTGGTATCGAACTATATGAAAGCGTGATTGTAACGGCGCTGGATCGTCTGATCGAAGCAGAACTCCCGAACCTAAAGCTATTGAATGCTGACGCTAGAAATCTCGCCCAATATTTTGCAAAAGGAGATGTCAGTCGAGTATATTTGAATTTTTCTGATCCATGGCCGAAAAAACGCCATGAAAAACGAAGACTGACGTACCGAACATTTTTAAAGCTATATGAGGATATCATGCCGGACGGCGGCGAAATTCACTTTAAAACAGATAATCAAAGTTTGTTCGAATATTCCTTGAAGAGTTTTTCCGCCTATGGGATGCTGTTGACATTCTTAAGTCTAGATCTTCATAAAAGTGATTTCGAAGGCAATATTATGACGGAATATGAGGAGAAATTCTCCAAAAAAGGCCAGCGTATTTATCGGGTTGAAGCAAAATATCGCTGATATGTACCAGCTTTTGCTGTTGATAAGAAAGAGGCCCTGTCAGTCAAAAACTGTCAGGGCCTCTTTCTTTATTCATGAGCACGGACGTACAGTTTAATGGGCGTCTGGAAATACTCTACGCACCGTGTCTGTAAATTCATCAAATAAACCTGTTATTGGACGACCTTCATCAATTTTGTCACCGTATCCTTGCATCCGTTGAACAAAATCAGGGTTAGCTGACACATACACTTTTTTTACGTTAGGATCGGCTTTTCTTACTTCATTAGCTACTTTTTCCTCAAGCTGATTAGTGAGCTGATCCTGCTTGCCGTTGCTGAGCAAAACGGCAGCATAGGCATTTTGATCTGTCACGATTACTTTTGCCGTACGTACTTCCTTTAATTTTTCTAATCGATTTTCTGCTCGGTCTGATACTGCCATTCCGTTAACGTTTCCGTTATTATTGTCGTTGGTGTTGTTATTTGTCACGTTGTTATCGTTACGATTGTTAGTATTATCATCAAGGGTAAGGTTCGGATCGTTCATCTCGTTTCGGTCTTCATTAAAACTTCTGTTATTCGGCGGGTTATATCGAGCGTTTTCAATATCTACGCCCCGGCGTTCATCCGCTGCATTATCGTTATTACATCCGAACAATAAGACAAACGGTAATAAAGCAATAGTAGCGTGTTTGAATCTGATCATGATGTGTACCCCTTTCTTTAATCTACATGTTTAAGTTGAACAAATATCTAATTAATTATTCATCAGCTGTTTGCCTCTTAAGTTTTAAAAAGTATTGATAAATGACGCAATTTTTCAATAAGTGCTACAATAAACTTGTACAAATGAAGGGGGGACAAACAGTTGGAAACGTTAACGGTGGGAGATCTTACACTAACTTGGTTAAATGGCGGAGTAACAAATATGGACGGCGGAGCGATGTTTGGTGTTGTACCAAGGCCACTGTGGTCAAGGAAGTATGCCAGCAATGAAAAAAACCAGGTTGAGTTGCGAACGGATCCTATTTTTTTTCAGTTAGATGGGAAAAATATTTTAATTGAAGCAGGGATTGGAAATGGGCGTTTAACAGAAAAGCAAATACGCAATTACGGGGTAGATGAGGAATCAAGAGTGGAAGAATGTCTAGCGGAATTAGGGGTTACACCTGCTGATATCGATATTGTTTTGATGACTCATATGCATTTTGATCATGCCTTAGGGTTAACCAAGCTGTTACAAGGCAAGTTGGTGCCAGCTTTTCCAAACGCTGTTATTTATACGTCAGAAACCGAGTGGGAGGAAATGCGGCACCCGAATATCCGCTCAAAAAATACGTATTGGAAAGAAAACTGGGAAGCGATTGAGCATCAGGTACGAACTTATAAAGAACAGGCTGAGCCGGTAAAGGGAATTAAAATGATCCATACGGGCGGTCACAGCAATGGCCATTCGATTATTATTATTGAAAGCAATGGAGAATGGCTCATTCATATGGCGGACTTAATGCCAACGCATGCTCATCAAAATGTACTGTGGGTATTGGCATATGACGATTATCCAATGGATTCTATTGCTGCGAAGCAGAAATGGCTGCCAGAAGGAATGAAAAAAAACGCCTGGTTTTTCTTTTATCATGATGCTGTCTACCGAGCGATAAAGTGGAATGAAGCTGGAGAAATGATAGCAGCGGTGAAGCGAGAAAAAGCTATGATCGGAAACTAAAAATGAATAATGAAAAGGGCTGTCCACTTGGACAGCCCTTAAGCTGCAAACCAGCCATTATTGTTCGTTCGCCTACAGTAGTCATGACCTTCATGGTCATTGAGCAGTCTGTTCATTAATAGGTTCTGTATACATCCATAATGGCGCCTGTTCTAGAGTCAGCGATAAACTCGAATTGTTCTCTCTCCTGACCAATGGTACGGGAAATCCCGCCTTTATAAACCATTTTGTCCATGCCCACTTTCTTCAATGGTTCCGGTTTCATTTTGATCCAAGAACCGTCAATAGCGCCCTCTGATTTAAATGCTTCCTTGACTTCTTTCAATGCTTTTTCCGCTGAGACATATGTAGTCTTCGTTAAGCTTTGCTGTACAAATACAGCACTGGCTGCTCCAGCAGCTGCTCCCAAAATAAAAGTTCCCCAATTCATACTCATATTTTTCACCCCTGTTTTTAATAGACTGATATAAGTATACCTTAATTTAAAAAATGCTGAAACTTCTGTCATCCATGTTCAGAAAATTGCCATAGTCTAAACTGGAAGTTTAGTCCATCTTTCTGTAGAATGAAGGCAATTCAGACTTTAAAAGGAGAGTAGAGCATGAATAAAGAAACAATGGAACTCTTTAAGACGTTAACGGAACTCCCGGGGGCTCCTGGAAACGAGCATGATGTGCGCCGATTCATGCGTACGCAGTTGGAAATGTATGCCGATGAGATTGTGCAAGATGGCCTTGGAAGTATTTTTGGGGTGAAAAAGGGAGCAAGCAATGACCCCATCGTTATGGTTGCCGGTCATATGGATGAAGTGGGCTTTATGGTAACGCAAATTACAGATAATGGCATGATCCGGTTTCAGCCGCTTGGCGGCTGGTGGGGGCAGGTGCTGCTCGCCCAGCGTGTGCAAATTATGACGAACAACGGTCCCATTATCGGTATTATTGGCTCAGTACCTCCTCATTTACTTAATGAGGAGCAGCGCAAGAGACCGATGGAAATAAAAAATATGCTTATTGATATTGGGGCGGACGATAAAGAGGATGCAAAGAAGATCGGTATCAAACCAGGCCAGTCCATTTTGCCAGTTTCCTCTTTTACTCCAATGGCTAATGAGAAAAAAATTCTTGCTAAGGCCTGGGATAATCGCTATGGATGCGGACTTGCCATTGAGCTGTTAAAAGAGCTTCAAGATGAAACAGTACCGAATCATCTTTACTCTGGTGCGACTGTACAAGAGGAAGTCGGTCTGCGTGGTGCCCAGACAGCCGCTGAGATGATTAATCCGGACATCTTCTATGCACTAGATGCAAGTCCGGCAAATGATGCATCCGGTGACAAAAAGGAATTTGGCCAGTTAGGAAAAGGTGCTCTCCTCCGTATTTTCGATCGGACAATGGTTACTCACCGAGGGATGAGAGAGTTTATTCTTGATACAGCTGAGAGTCATAATATTCCTTATCAATATTTTATCTCGCAAGGGGGCACAGATGCTGGCCGTGTTCATACGTCCAATAAGGGAGTGCCGAGTGCGGTTATCGGCATCTGTTCGCGCTATATCCATACACATGCCTCCATTATCCATGTGGATGATTACGCAGCAGCGAAGGAATTGCTCATTCGCCTCGTGAAAGCAAGCGACAGAGCAACGGTCGATTCTTTGAAGGCAGGAAGCTGATAAACAGCCAGGCGCTTGTTACAAAAGGCGCCTGTTTTTGTTTTGACAAAGCCATATGAAAGGGTCAAGAATTTAACAGAGAAAGAAGGAAATAAAATGAAAATAGCAATTGGCTCATCCAATCAAGCGAAGAAGCTGGCTGTAGAAAAGGCGGTAGAAGCAGCTAACTTAGAAGCAGACGTTGTTACTTTGTCTGTTCCTTCCGGGGTTAGGGAACAGCCGTTTTCTGATGAAGAAACGAGACAAGGCGCAGTTAATCGGGCGATGGCTGTTCTTAAGGAAACGAAAGCTCATATGGGTATTGGTCTTGAAGGAGGGGTCATGGAAACCGCAGAGGGGCTGTTTTTATGTAATTGGGGAGCTCTTGCTGTTAAGGAGCATCCAATTATTACAGCCGGTGGAGCGAGAATCTTGCTGCCTGAAGAGGTAGCGGAGTCACTTCGTGGTGGTGAAGAGCTTGGCCCAGTAATGGATCAATTTACGGCTCGTGAAGAGATTCGCCAGCACGAAGGAGCTATTGGTGTTTTTACGAATGGTCTGGTAACGAGGGATGAAATGTTCTTTCACGTAGCAAAATTATTGTTAGGGCAATTTTTGCTAAATAATAAAAAATGAGTGTAGGTTTATTCTTTATGTATCAGTGACTATAGGGCATCCGCTCTAACTGTAGCTAGTTCCGATGTGATGAGCGCATGCAAGTCTTTCTGCTTCATTTTGCCGGACATCTTGTGATAAGCTTACTCATATTAAAAGATGTGACGAAAGACTGGTTTAAGCCAGCTAGATGATTATCTCGACAGGAGGAAATAAGGGTGAAGAAATTAGCATCAATGGAAGAATTTCAACAGTTGAAGGAATCAGGAAAGCGTATTTTTTTATTTTCAGCTGATTGGTGTCCGGATTGCCGGGTAATTGAACCTGTGCTGCCGGAAATCGAAGCAAAATACAGCGAATATCAATTTGTATATGTAGATCGTGATGATTTTCTTGATTTATGTATCAATATGGACATTTTTGGAATACCGAGCTTCGTTGCTTTTGATAGCGGCAAAGAGCTTGGCCGTTTCGTAAGCAAGGACCGAAAAACGAAGGAAGAAATTGAACAGTTTATCGAAGGATTATAAAGAGCAAACGTCTGGTTTATCGGCCAACGCCAATTTTTTTGGCAGCCGGGCAGCCAGACGTCTTTATTGAGAAAGGGGAGAGAGTGTGGACTCAAAAAAATTAAGGCGCATTCTTGAAGAACGTCTGCAAAAGGAAAACCGTTCGTTTACATTTGATCGCGAAAAAGATGAGCTGCGAATCGAGAACAAAGAATCAGGAAAAGGAATTACCGTTTCTCTGCCAGGAATTGTAGCCAAATGGCATGAGAAAAAGGAGCAAGCCATCGATGAAGTGGTATATTACGCAGAGGAAGCATTGGCAGTTATGGGAACGGAGCATTCTTTGTCTGATCAGGAAAAAAATATTTTTCCTGTTATCCGCTCTACTTCTTTTCCGAAGGAAGCAACAGAAGGCAACCCGTTTTTTATTGATGAACATACGGCAGAAACAAATATTTATTATGCCCTAGACCTGGGAAAGACTTATCGTTTGATCGACGAACAGCTCATGAAAAAAGAAGGCTGGACGAAAGAACGCATTCGTGAGATGGCACGCTTTAATTTACGATCTTTGCGAACGGACACCAAACAAGATAAGGTCGCCGGCAATATATTTTATTTTCTAAATACAAATGACGGCTATGATGCCAGCCGAATTTTGAATGATAAGTTTTTGAAAGATATGGCTGAAAAGGCACAAGGAGAAATGACAGTATCTGTTCCTCATGGGGATGTACTTATTATAGGAGACATTCGCAATGAAACGGGTTACGATGTACTTGCTCAGATGACCATGAGCTTTTTTACAGGGGGGCATGTACCAATCACTGCACTTTCTTTTATTTATGAAGAGGGAAAATTGGAGCCGATTTTCATTATGGCCAAAAACCGGACAGTTGAAAAAAAAGATAAATAAAGCCCCAAAAAGCTTGGAAGCATCTACCTGTTTCCAAGCTTTTTTGGGCTTTTCGGTGCAAAAGTCTCAAATGTTGTTATTTGCTATCGTCATAGCGGTAAAAGCTGTTAAAATAAGAAGTGATTTTCTAAAAAGAAAAGGTGATTTTAATGAGTTTTTTCAAAAGAATAATGGGATTATTTCGTGAAGAAATAGATGAAGAATTTGAACAGCCGGTTGAGCTGCCTAAATATGAGGAGACGCCTTCACAACGAGCCGATGAGCTGCCGGTCCCTCCTGTTTTTCATGAACGTCCTCAAGAAACACAAGAGATGAAAACCAAAATAGCTTACCGCTATCCTTCCAGAGAGTTGTATCCTTCCAGAAAGGAGAAGGTACAACAGCGGCCGCGACGAGAGAGGCGATTGCAATTAGAAAAACAGAATTTCTCAGATAATAGGCGGGAGCAGGAATATACTTATCATCAAGAAGAGCCCGCTCCTTCCAAGCAGCCTGTCAAGGCATCTACGACGTACCGTCCGTCTCCCGGTCCTTTCAAACCAACAGAAATCCCTTCTCCCGTATATGGGTTTCATAAACGGCCTGTAAGTAAAAATGAAACAGTGACAAAGCGGGAGGAAAGAGAAGAATTGCCAGCTGCGATTGACGAGGAACAGGTGGATGTACAACAGGTCGTGATTGATAAGAAAGAAGAGATAGCATTCAAGCCGACTGATTCTGTTCAAGCAGAAGAGCCCTCGTCGAAATTACCGAAAGAAGAACCCGGGCTTTTATTTAAACGCGAAGAAATGAAAAAAGATATTGATAGAAAGCCAGAGGGAAAAGAAGAATTGCCAGCTGCAATTGATGAGGAACGGGTGGATGTACAACAAGTAGTAGTTGATAAGAAGGAAGAAGTAGCATTCAAGCCGACTGATTCCGATCAAACAGAAGAGCCCTCACCGAAATTACCGAAAGAAGAACCCGGGCTTTTATTTAAACGCGAAGAAATGAAAAAAGATATTGATAGAAAGCCAGAG
>NZ_JBIQDP010000008.1:0-127572 GCF_045370945.1 Pseudobacillus sp. 179-B 2D1 NHS | reverse complement strand
AAGGAAGAAGTAGCATTCAAGCCGACTGATTCCGATCAAACAGAAGAGCCCTCACCGAAATTACCGAAAGAAGAACCACTGCTCTTATTTAAGCCCGAGGAAAAGAAAAAAGCATTTGATATAGAAGCGGTATCCTCCTTCGCCGTGAAAGAGGAAGTCACTGTCATGTCAGTAGAGCCTCCGTATGAAGAAGAAGCTTCTGTTTTATTAAGGGAAGAGTCTGATCTCGAGTTGGTCATGGAGGAAAAGCCAGCCCCTCCGGAAAATCCGGATGGAAAGCTGCCAGCGGAAAAAAACTTTTCCCGAGCGGAAGAAAGAAGCCGCAAAAGAAGGCAAACACCGTTCAATGTTATTATGTCAAAGCAGGATCGTGAATTATGGAAAAAACGCGTAGAAGAGCCACAGGTGTTGGTTGAGAAACCCGTAGAAGAGCCAGCTGATGACTTTGATAACTCTGTTCAGCCTTATGAAAAGGAACCAGAAGGCACCCTGCTGCCGTCTGTCGCTGTGGAGGAAAGTGTAGAAGGGGCTATGGACAATGAGGAACCTGATTATTACGTCTTTCCTTATGAAACGTATTTATCCCCGCCTATTATAAAAGAAGTAAGCGGAGATTTCGTAGAGAGTCAAAGTGAAGTTCTAAATGAAACATTTAAAAACTTCAATGTAAAAGCTTCAGTAGTCAACGTGACTGTCGGTCCTTCTGTTACGAGGTTTGAAGTCGAGCCGGAGCGGGGCGTAAAGGTAAGTAAAATTACCAATTTAACAGATGATATTAAACGGAGCCTTGCTGCACGTAACATCCGAATTGAGGCACCTATTCCGGGGACACAGGTAATTGGAATTGAAGTGCCGAATAAGGAAAGTCGTCCAGTTCAAATTAGCGAAATTATTTCCAGTCCGGCGTTTAAAGAGAGTTCTTCTCCACTCACTTCAGCTCTTGGTCTTGATATTTCCGGGGAACCGGTCGTGTTGGACTTGAAAAAAATGCCCCACGGTTTAATTGCCGGAGCGACGGGATCGGGGAAAAGTGTCTGTATCAACTCGATTCTTGTCAGCCTTTTATACAAAGCAGCTCCGCACGAACTTAAGTTAATGCTTATTGATCCAAAGATGGTAGAATTGGCCCCTTATAATGGCATTCCTCACTTAGTGAGCCCTGTCATTACCGATGTAAAAGCAGCTACGGCTGCTTTGAAATGGGCAGTGGAGGAAATGGAACGGCGGTATGAATTGTTTGTTCATTCGGGTGTCCGTGACATTACCAAATATAATGAGAAAGCAGCAGAGCATGGCAGGAAAAGTGAACATTTGCCGTATATCGTTATTATTATTGACGAGTTAGCTGATTTGATGATGATGTCACCAGCAGATGTAGAGGAAGCCATTTGCCGGATTGCTCAGAAAGCCCGGGCGTGCGGCATTCATTTAATTGTAGCGACGCAGCGTCCTTCCGTTGATGTTATTACCGGATTGATCAAAGCGAATATTCCAACAAGGATTGCTTTTTCTGTGTCCTCTCAAGTAGATTCGCGTACAATTATCGACGCAGGCGGTGCAGAAAAACTGCTTGGCCGCGGTGATATGCTTTTCTTAAATAATGGGGCATCGGAGACGGTTCGCTTACAGGGAACGTTTGTATCCGACGATGAAATTGATACGATTGTGGCGCACGTACAAAAGGAACAGGAACCCAATTATTTGTTTGAGCAAGAAGAGCTTTTGCAGAAAGCGGCCATTTCAGAAACAGAGGATGAACTTTTTCCGGAAGCATGCGAGTTTGTTGTTCAACAAGGAGGAGCTTCAACTTCGCTTCTGCAAAGACATTTCAAAATTGGCTATAATCGGGCTGCTCGGTTGATTGAGATGATGGAAACCCAAGGGTTTGTTTCCGGGCAGCGGGCCGGAAGACCACGGGAAGTTCTTTTAACAGAAGAAGAGTTGCAGGCTCTTCATGAGTCGAACGCCAACTGATTTTTTCCTTGAAAGGTAATTTGTGGAGGGTCGCTATCAAGGCGTCCTCCTTTTTTAATTAGAGAACAAAACGCTGCATAGTCATCCGCCCAAAAAAGTGTTATAATGTTTCAATGTAAAATGCTAACTGTCCGTCGTCTATAAAAGGGCAAAATGGCTTAAAATACATATAATGCTTACGGATAGACGAATGCTGGAGGTTCTATTATGACAACATACCACTTTGTTGGAATTAAAGGCTCGGGAATGAGCGCCCTTGCACAAGTACTTCACGACCGAGGTGAAACCGTGCAAGGTTCTGATGTTGATAAATCCTTTTTTACTCAAAAAGCACTGGAGGATGCAGGCATTCCCATCCTGTCCTTTCGGGCTGATAATATTCAGCCTGGCATGACTGTGATTGCAGGAAATGCATTTCCTGATGAACATGAGGAAATTCAACGGGCGAATGAATTGCAAATACCTGTTATTCGTTATCATCGCTTTCTCGGAGATTTTATGCAAAGCTTTACGAGTATAGCGGTAACGGGTGCCCATGGAAAAACATCGACAACCGGTTTACTTGCCCATGTGATTAGCGGGGCAAAGCCGACTTCTTTTCTTATTGGAGATGGCACAGGGAAAGGGGAGAAGGATGCGGAATACTTCGCGTTTGAGGCGTGTGAATATCGACGCCATTTCTTGTCCTATGATCCTGATTATGCCATTATGACGAACATTGATTTCGATCATCCAGATTACTTTGCTGATGTGGAAGATGTTTTTTCTGCCTTTCAAGAAATGGCCTTAAAAGTGAAAAAAGGAATTTTTGCATGTGGGGATGATGAATACCTGCAAGGCATCCATGCAAAAGTACCGGTTGTTTTTTACGGTTTTGCAGAAGAAAATGATTTTCAGGCGCGCAATGTTCAACATGATTCAAGCGGAACGACATTTGATGTTTTTGTGCGTCACACGTTTTACGCTTCATTTAAAATTCCAACATTCGGGGATCATAATATCTTAAATGCGCTTGCTGTTATTGCGCTTTGTCATTATGAGGCCATCGATACGGAGATTGTAAAAGAAAGACTGCTCACATTCGAAGGTGTGAAGCGGCGTTTTTCTGAGAAAGTCATTGGGACACAAGTGCTAATTGATGACTATGCACATCACCCGACGGAGATAAAGGCAACTATTAATGCTGCACGTCAGAAATATCAGGATAGAGAAATTGTCGTGATTTTTCAACCGCATACTTTCTCAAGAACACAAACCTTTCTCGATGACTTTGCGGAAAGTCTCAGCGGAGCCGATGGAGTATATTTGTGTGATATTTTCGGATCTGCCCGTGAACATCATGGCCAGTTGACGATCGAAGATCTGCAAGAAAGAATTCCGGGCTCCGTTTTGATGAAGGAAGGAGATACTTCTTCTTTATTCAAACATAAGGATAGTGTGCTAATTTTTATGGGAGCCGGAGATATTCAGAAGTTTCAGTCTGCGTATGAAAATTACTTGAATGAACAATAATGAGAAGGTGGCAGCTGTCATTTTCTCTTCGGCTGCCGGGGGAATCCTCCGGCAGTTTTCTTTTCAGGCAGCTGTGGCTAAACAGTGAACATTTCATGCTTTTTTAATAAATAAGAAGGGAAAATAAGCATTTAGGAGAAATTATCAGTGTTTAACCTTTTATTTGTGGGGTAACTTTAGTGTATAGTATATAAGAAATTGCAGGAGGTGTTGCGGAATGGAAATTATTTTGTATTTGAGTGCTGCAGTGGCAGCGATTGCTTTTTTAATCCTTGTTTTGAGTTTAACCAAAACATTAAAATCGGTTGACAAAACATTGGACAGTCTTTCCCGAACAGTAGATAGGTTGGAAGGACAAATGCAGGGGATTACAGCCGAAACAACAGAACTACTACATAAGACTAATGCCCTTGCTGAAGACGTTCAGCATAAGACAGAACAGCTGAATACAGTAGTATACGCTGTTAAAGATGTAGGTTCGACTGTGCAAAACCTGAACCAGTCTATCAATAAAGTCACTACAACGGTTGCCTCACAAATGGAGAAAAACCAATATAAGATTTCTCAAGCAGTACAGTGGGGAAATATTGTCAAACAACTCGTTGAAAAGTTTAAAGACGGAAAAGAAGAGCGACCGCGCAAGGTGAATGCTGGAGAGCTATCTACGTCAGACTCTGCTTCATCTGTAACTCGTCAGCCTAATTATTAAAGAAAAGGAGAGATTTATATGGGACAAATGAAAAAGCCGAACGTAAAGTATGATAATTATGAGGCAGGAAACAGCTACGATGATGGTACAATGAATACAAAAGATTTTTTAATTGGTGCATTAGTCGGCGGGCTAGTTGGTGCTGCTACTGCTTTATTTATGGCTCCGAAATCCGGAAAAGAACTGCGTGAAGACTTTAACTCACAAGCAGGAACATTGAAGGAACGGGCTAGCGGCTGGACGGAAATGGCAAAAGAAAAAGGAACGAACCTTGCTACTGCTGCTAAAGATAAAACGTCTACATTGTCTCAATCTGTCCAAGAACAATCCGGTGTATTAATGGATAAAGTAAAAACCATCATGCCAACAGGCAATGGTTCCGATTCAGGCAACGGCAGTACAGGTGACATGATGGATAAAGCGAAAGAAACGGCGAGCTCTGTCAAAGAATCTGTCTCCCAAAAGTTGGAGGAAACGAAAAAGGCGTTTGATCAAACAGAGAAAAGCCTAAGTGGAACCAATGGATCATCTTCTAAATCTCAATCTAACTCAGCAAACGCATCTAACAGCTCTTCAGAACCGGAGAAGTCTTCTCCATCTGTTTATGCGAATCCAACCGATGTAGGAGTGGATGAGAAAGCACAGGGGGGCGGTCATAATGCGCCTAATAACTCTGTTAAAAACAACAATAATTTTTCAAATAAGGGTAACTCGAACAGCGGCAAGCAAAACAATAAGAAAAATAACAAATAAAACAGCGGCTTGCCCGCTGTTTTTCTTTTGGATAACGAAATCTATACATTTTTAAAATAGAAGGGTGACAATTGTGAAAAAAATTGAGTTGATTGCTGATTTTGAAAAGTTGATTGAGGAAAATGAACGTTTCTTTTTCTTTAAGCACAGTACCACCTGTCCGGTGAGTGCAGGTGCCTTCAATGAGTACCAAGCTTTTTTAAATGAACACCCTGAAGAAAAAGGGTACTATTTGGCTGTTCAAGATTCAAGAGAGCTATCTAACTACATAGCGGGAGAATATGATGTTGTTCATCAATCTCCGCAAGCGTTCTTATTTGAAAATGGGCAGCCTTCCTGGCATGAGTCTCATTGGAAAATCACACATGCACAGTTAGAAGAAGTAAGCTCTAAAAAGTGAAAGAAAGATAGAATGGTTAAAAAGGTATGAAAATACTTTTTTAGCTATTTTATTCGCTTTTTTACTTTAACGCTTAAAAGCGTCTAATAATTAAAGAAAATTATTCGTGACATTTCAGAATGTTTGTTTTATAATAATCCCTAACATTAAAAACATTATCTCAATTGCTTATGCTCTTTCAGCCGGCGAAAGAAAAGCATTTGGAAAAGTGCAACAGCAGATTACGAAAAGAATGCAGATAAATATATTAAAGCGGAAGGATGATAATTGTGAGTAACCAGGAACTAGATCAGTTGAGACAACGTGTTGACGAGATAAATGTGGAGCTCCTGAACCTTATTAGCGAGCGAGCTACACTTGTTCAGGAAATCGGGCGAGTGAAAGAAAAGCAGGGCGTTAACCGTTATGATCCTGTCCGCGAAAGAGCGATGCTGAATAAGATTATTGAAAGTAATAGTGGACCATTTGAAACTTCAACGATTGAACATTTGTTCAAAGAAATTTTTAAAGCAGGATTGGAATTGCAGCAAGATGACCACCGCAAAGCGCTTCTTGTTTCCCGTAAGAAGAAGCCGGAAGACACAATTGTAGAGATTCGTGGAGAACAAGTAGGCAACGGCTCTCCTACATTTGTATTCGGTCCGTGTGCTGTAGAATCTTATGAACAAGTGGCAGAAGTGGCGCAGGCTATTAAGGATAAAGGATTGAAGCTCATTCGTGGTGGAGCATTCAAACCTCGTACTTCTCCTTATGACTTCCAAGGACTAGGCTTGGAAGGTTTGAAAATTTTAAAAAGAGTAGCGGATGAATACGATCTCGGAGTTGTCAGTGAGATTGTTAACCCAGCCGACATTGAAGTAGCTTGCGATTACATTGATGTCATTCAAATCGGTGCCCGCAATATGCAAAACTTTGAGTTGTTAAAAGCTGCTGGTAGTGTGAAAAAACCGGTATTGCTAAAACGCGGCCTTGCCGCTACAATTGAAGAATTTATTAATGCCGCTGAATACATCATTTCCCGTGGGAATGACCAGATTATACTTTGTGAACGAGGCATTCGGACATATGAGCGTGCTACACGCAATACCCTTGATATCTCAGCTGTACCGATCTTGAAACAGGAAACACATTTGCCTGTCTTCGTAGATGTTACTCATTCGACAGGACGTCGTGATTTATTAATTCCAACAGCAAAAGCAGCCCTTGCTATCGGAGCAGATGGAGTAATGGCCGAAGTGCATCCAGATCCGGCGGTAGCCCTTTCTGACTCTGCACAGCAAATGAATTTGCAACAATTTGATGAATTTTATCGTGAAGTTCTTCAAACTATTCCTGTAAAAGCGTAACTCCTGTGTATTCACAGGAGTTTTTTTTGTTAAGATAGAGATAAAAGCTAATACGAAGGAGAAGATATGAAAATGAATATAACGATCTACGATGTAGCACGAGAAGCGAGTGTTTCTATGGCTACGGTTTCCCGCGTAGTAAACGGAAATCCAAATGTGAAGCCAGCTACACGAAAAAAAGTATTGGAAGTAATTGAACGGCTTGGCTATCGCCCGAATGCTGTAGCTCGCGGATTGGCCAGCAAGAAAACAACAACAGTGGGTGTTATTATCCCGGATATTTCAAATATTTTTTATGCAGAGCTTGCAAGAGGAATTGAAGATATTGCCACAATGTATAAATATAATATTATCTTAAGTAATTCCGACCAAAACAAAGATAAGGAAATTCATTTAATTCATACAATGCTTGGTAAGCAGGTGGACGGGCTTGTATTTATGGGCGGCCGGATCACAGAGGAGCATGTAGAGGAGTTTAAGCGTTCTCCGGTTCCAGTCGTGCTTGCAGGTTCTTTAGAACCGACAGGGGAAATTCCATCTGTCAATATTGATTACCAAGAAGCAGCTGTAGATGTCATTCATTCGTTAACAGAAAAAGGTCATAAACATATCGCATTCATCGATGGTCCATTGGATGACACAATCAGCCAATATGTAATGCGCGGATATAAAGAGGGACTTGCTGCTGCAGGTCTACCGGTGGCTGATGAGTTAGTTATCGATGGGGATTATACTTATGAGGCTGGGATAGAAGCGTGGCATCGATTAGAAACAGCTTCTGTGAAGCCGACGGCTGTCTTTGCAAATGGAGACGAAATGGCTCTAGGTATCATTCATGGTGCACAAGATAGCGGCGTGAAGATTCCTGAAGAACTGGAAGTCATTAGTTTTGAAAGCACCAAACTGGCTTTAATGGTTCGGCCGCAACTGACGTCCGTAGTGCAGCCGCTATATGATATTGGAGCAGTTGCTATGAGGCTATTGACAAAGTATATGAATAAAGAAGAAGTGGAAAGTCCGATTGTCGTGTTGCCGCATCGTATTGAAGAAAGAGGGTCAACAAAGTAAAATTTCCTCCGATAGTAGAGATAGAGACTGTTTCTGAGACAGAAGAGAGGGAGGAAAGATGAAAAAATTCGATGCATTGACACCGATTGGCATTGTTGCGGGTTTTGTCCTGCTGGCTTTCGCCGTTTTGACGAGCGGTGGCGCGGAGGGGTTTGCTTCATTTATCCACTTGCCGTCTATTCTAATTGTCTTTGGGGGGATCACGGCGGGCTTGCTAATCAACTTTCCATTTAGCGAGATCAAGCATATCTTTACGATCATAAGACAGGCGTTTCGAGAAGAGGAAATGAATCTGGAAGCCCTCATTGAAAGATTCGTCGCATTATCTGAAAAAGCTAGGCGCGAGGGTTTGTTAACACTGGAAAAAGAGTTGGAACAGGAAAATGATAAGTTTCTTAAGAAAGGTATGCTGCTAGCGATTGATGGGATCGAACAGGATATGCTAGTGGATATTATGAGCGCTGAAATTACTGCTTTGGAGGAACGCCATAGAAAAAAGAGAAGCATCCTTGAAAAAGCAGGAGAATACGCACCAGCTTGGGGAATGATCGGAACGTTGGTCGGGCTTGTTCTCATGTTGAAAAATCTAGATGATCCCACTTCATTGGGGCCTAATATGGCAGTAGCTCTGTTAACCACATTCTATGGTTCCCTGCTTGCCAACCTTGTTTTCTTGCCGATGGCTGCAAAATTAGAGCTGAAAACAGAACAAGAGGTGTTTTTCCGGGAGATTGTTATTGAAGGCGTAGTAGGGGTTCAAACAGGGCAAAATCCAAAAATTCTTCGGGAAAAGCTGCTTGCTTTTTCATCTGACAGCAAAAGAAGTGTGACGGAGACGATCACTGCAAATGAGGCGGCGGAGTTATGATCAGCCGTCGCCGTCCTTCCCGCAAACCAGAGCAAAAAGGAGCACCAAAATGGATGGTGACGTTTTCTGATCTTGTTACGCTCGTTCTCGTATTCTTTATTTTGCTTTTTTCTATGTCGCAAATTGATATGATTAAGTTTAAAACAATCGCACAGTCATTTAATGCGCAGGGAATTTTCCAAACGAATGATTCCATTGTTCCTGGGGAATATCCTTCAGAAAAAATGAACAAGGAAGAAGCAGATCGGAATGAACAGTCACTTGATGAGCTTGCAAAGGAAGTTCAGAAGTACCTCAAGGAGAATGGGCTTGAAGACACGGCTGCAGCCATTAGAAATGAACGTGGTGTAGTGCTTGTTTTACAAGAACAGATCGTGTTTGGCACGGGAGATGCTGTTATTCTGCAAGAGGCTTATCCTTTTCTAGAAAAGACAGGGAAGCTGCTAAAAACCATTCCTAATCTTGTGAAAGTGGAAGGACATACGGATAATAGACCTATTAAAAATTCTATTTATCCATCTAACTGGGAGCTTTCCAGTGCGCGAGCAAGCAGTGTTATTCGCTTCTTTATAGATAACAGCGGTCTTGATCCTGAGCGGTTCATCGCCGTAGGTTACGGTGATACACGGCCGCTTGTGCCGAATATAAATGAAGGCAATATGCAAAAAAACCGTCGGGTGCAAATTGTGATTTCTGACCCGGCATACAAAGAATAAAAAAGCGGCCCGATGATGGGCCGCTTTTTTATTCTTTGGCTCCGTTAAAGATGAATGTTATTTTTTTCTACTCATCGCTTGCAGCGAAAATCAACAATCAAGCATAACAGAGCCTATTTTTTTAACTGACGAAGAGGATAGAGCATTTTTTCCAAGGTTAAACGGTTTTTCTCCTCGATCTCCGGTTTTCGGGGAATCGCTGGATATAAACCTGGAGGATCGTCCCACTGAGTGGGGAGCTGGACAGGTGATTTGGACTGCCATTTCTCAATCCATTCTCTAGGGAGTGCACCGGATACATTTGAATGGTTAGTCATGGCGAGCCAAATGTAAGCCCAGGCCCGTGGAACAACTCGCCAGATGTCGTATCCGCCACCGCCAACAGCAATCCAACGCCCATCACAATAACGGTGGGCGACCTGATGAGCAATCTCAGGAATTCGCCGATAAACATTCATCGTAGTAGATAGATGGGTAAGTGGATCATAAAAATGAGCATCTACCCCATTTTGCGTTAAGATGACATCAGGTTTAAAAAAGTCCGCAACTTCCCATATGGAGGTTTTATACGCCTCAAGCCATGAGTCGTCCTCAGTAAAAGCATCTAGAGGAAGATTAAAAGAAAAGCCATATCCCTTTCCTTGACCCCGTTCATTAATATTTCCAGTTCCAGGGAAAAGGTATCGGCCGGTTTCATGAATAGATAACGTGCATACATCAGGGTCGTCATAAAAAGACCATTGTACCCCATCGCCGTGGTGAGCATCTGTATCGATATATAAGACCCGTGCCTGATACTTTTCTTGTAAATATTTAATGGCTACTGAACTGTCATTGTAGATGCAGAAGCCTGACGCTTTCCCGCGAAAACCATGATGAAGGCCTCCCCCTAAGTGCAGGGCGTGTGCTGCTTTCTCTTGCATTACCCAATCAGCGGCTGTTAATGTGCCGCCGACAAGCAGGGCGCTTGCTTCATGCATGCCTTTAAACATTGGTGTATCCTCTGTACCTAGTCCATAGCCTTCTGCAATATCAAGGGGCAGCTCGCCATTGCCTGCTTGTTGGACAGCTTCAACGTAAGCAATATCATGGATAAGCTGCAATTCTTCCTTTGATGCTACACGAGGAGGAATTATATCACTTTCTTGAATTCTATTCATTTTTTTTAACAAATCGATAGTTAATGTGAGCCGGAATTGATTGAAAGGATGATTTTCGGAAAATTTGTAAGAAAGAAGCTGATCCGAATAGACGAATACTGCCTCTTTTTTCATGAAGACATGCCTGGCATATTTGGCCACAACACAGTATGCCCTTCCTGTTTTAAATCATCAATCACTCCGGTCGGGTTCATCATTCGCACGCGGAAAACAACAATTTTCGAATCTTCATCTTCCTTATCCGGATATACGAGAACACTGTGAATATTCGCCCGCCGTTTATTCAGGATGCTGACGACATCAAATAATTCACCGGGTCTATTCGGCAATTTGACCTCGATGCGCGAGCCAGGCTGATTGGCACCGGTCAATTCAACAAATGTATGAAGTACGTCTGTTTCGGTTACGATGCCAACGATGTTCCCTCCTTGGACAATAGGCATGCAGCCAATGCTATGCTCATAGAAGACAGCAGCGACATCTTCTACAAAATCAAGCGGATGTCCGGTAACGACATTTCGTTGCATAATTAGAGAGAGCGGCTTGTTCAGTTCTTCGTCGCTTAAATCTTTCTGTAAAATAGAAGGTGTGGAATCTTTGACATCACGATCTGCTACAATACCCACAAGTTCTCCTGTTTCATCTATAATCGGCACGTGGCGGATTTTTTTATCTCTGAACAACTGCAACGCCGTACCGATCTTGTCATTCGGTGACAGTGTATGTACTTCTTGCTGCATAATTTGCTCCACGATCATTTAGTCATCCCCCTTTGTTAATACATAAAGCGATTCATAAAGCGCACTTGATCAAACTTTTCAATCGATGTTTGGTCCACATGTTTGCCGATGCGCACCATTAGACAATTTGCCGGATGGGAACTGATCTCTGGATCATCGGTTGCATACCATACCAAGCCGCCGGCATTCATCATTTTCTCCATGATCTTTCTGTATTCCCATACGTTTAGACCGGTCCCCTTTAGATCCCAATGCCAATAGTATTCAGTAGTAATGATAATATAATGTTCCATCATTTCATCCAGCATGGAGAGCTTAATCATGCTTTTGCCAAGCTGAGTGCCACGGTAAGGAGGAGCAACCTCTACTGCTCCAAGCTCAATTAAATTATCAAGATTGGCTTCTGACCATCTTTCCAGAGGATCGGGGTAGAGATAGGTTACGTAGCCGATGATCACATGACCGCTGCGAGCAATAATAATGCGCCCTTCAGGAAGATCGGCAATTTCTACGAGCGCCTGATGCTGCTGTGCAGGCTGTCGAAAAGCGGTCAGCCCTTCATGAAATGTCATATTAGCTAGAGCTTCTGCAGAAACCGGGCCTTCGATAATAATAGTCCCTTTTGACGTTTCCACTTCTTGCGAATGATACTCTTTTTTATGCTCCATTAAGTCACCGCCTTCATCATTCCATACTTGTATTATACCTGAATTTCCCACTTATAAAGCGTTTTCACTAAATTTTCGCAATTCTTTGTTGGCTGCAATAGGTAAGTAGAGACATAGACTAAATGGTTGTTTCAAAATTGTGAAAAATGGGAATTTGAGTTATAATAGAGACTGAATTCTTACATAGGGGGGAGCGGTTATATGAAATTGGAAACGTTGACAGTAAAAGAGGGAAATTATAATTTAAAAGATTACGATGAATTATATGCTTCATTTAACTGGAAAGATGCTGAGAAACATTTTTCCTGGTCTGAAACCGGTAAAATCAATATTGCTTACGAGGCAATTGACCGTCATGCGGAATCCGGCCTTAAACAAAAAATTGCTCTCTATTACAGAGACGCGGATAGAGATGAAAAATATACATTTGAAGAAATGAAAGAATATACGAACAAGGCAGCCAACGTCTTAAAGACAGCAGGCGGAGTAGAAAAGGGAGACCGGGTCTTCGTGTTCATGCCGCGTTCACCAGAGCTCTATTTTACCGTACTTGGAACCATTAAAGCTGGAGCGATTGTCGGTCCGCTTTTTGAAGCCTTCATGGAAGGGGCTGTTCGCGACCGTTTGGAGGACAGCAGCGCAAAGGTGCTCGTTACGACTCCAGACTTGCTTGATCGTGTGCCTATTAATGATCTACCAGCCTTAGAAAAGATCTTTATCGTCGGTGACAGTGTGCCGACTGGAGATAAATATGTGGATTTTAACGCCAAAATGAAAGAAGCAGACGCCTCATTCGATATTGAATGGATGAATTTAGATGATGGCATGATTCTCCACTATACTTCTGGCTCAACAGGTAAGCCGAAAGGCGTCTTGCATGTTCATCGAGCGATGGTTCAGCAGTACATGACAGCTAAATGGGTACTTGATTTGCAAGAGGATGACGTATATTGGTGCACAGCTGATCCAGGCTGGGTAACTGGAACATCTTATGGGATTTTCGGGCCATGGCTTACAGGCACAACGAACGTTATTGTCGGAGGTCGTTTCAAACCGGAAACTTGGTACCAAACCATTGAAGATTATAAGATTACTGTCTGGTACAGCGCTCCAACTGCGTTTCGCATGCTGATGGGAGCCGGAGATGAGGTTGTGAAGAAGTTTGACTTAAGTTCTCTTCGCCACATTGTCAGTGTGGGAGAGCCGCTCAATCCAGAAGTTATTCGCTGGGGAGCCAAAGTATTTGACCGCCGTATTCATGATACATGGTGGATGACGGAAACAGGTGCTCTCGTAATTTGTAACTACCCATCCATGGACATTCGCCCTGGATCGATGGGTAAGCCAGTTCCAGGGGTAAAGGCCGCAATTGTTGACGATCAAGGAAATGAATTGCCGCCAAACCGCATGGGCAACTTGGCTATCAAAAAGGGCTGGCCATCTATGATGGTTGCTATTTGGAATAACCCGGAAAAATATGAATCTTACTTTATGCCGGGCGATTGGTATGTATCCGGAGACTCTGCTTACATGGATGAAGATGGCTATTTCTGGTTCCAGGGTCGTGTGGATGATGTAATTATGACAGCTGGTGAGCGGGTCGGACCGTTTGAAGTAGAAAGCAAGCTGATTGAACACCCGGCTGTGACCGAAGCAGGTGTTATCGGTAAGCCAGACCCTGTTCGTGGAGAAATTATCAAAGCATTTGTTGCTCTTCAAGAAGGATACGAGCCAACAGATGAACTGAAAGAAGAAATCCGTCAGTTCGTTAAGACGGGACTTGCTGCTCATGCGGCACCGCGTGAAATTGAGTTTCGTGACAAGCTGCCAAAAACACGCAGCGGAAAAATCATGCGCCGTGTTTTAAAAGCTTGGGAGCTTGATCTTCCTACAGGTGATTTGTCAACAATGGAAGATTAATAAGAAGGATCTAACCGGTTTGAAGCGACTTTTCTAACGCTTTAAGACCGGTTTTTTCTTGGATTCTGTTAAAGATAAATAAAGTTTTTTATAGGAAGTGTTCACTGTATTCGGCGACTTCAACAAAATCAACCATCCAGTGGGAGATCAACTTTTCTTAAATTGGGTTTGACTTTTCTATAACGCTTTGTTTAAATATAACGTATACATTTACATATTTAAGCCATGAAAGGATTAAGTAGTTCGCTATCCCTGTTAAAAGAGAGCCGGTGGTTGGTGGAAACCGGTACAAATAGTTGAATGAATTACCTCCTGGAGCTTTTGCTGTGAAACGTGTTTACCAGATCAGTAGCAGCAAACGGAACAACCGTTATCTAAATGAGTGGAGAAGATCATCTTCTCAAGCTTGGGTGGTACCGCGCTTAATAGCGTCCCTGCAGTAACTGCAGGGGCGTTTTTATTTTGTGAAAATATAGAAAAGAAGGGAAGATAAGAGATGAATCTATTGGAAGAATTGCAATGGAGAGGGATTATTTATCAACAAACAGATGAAGAAGGAATTAAAGAACTGTTAGAAAAAGAGAAAATTTCACTTTACTGCGGAGTAGATCCAACAGCAGACAGCATGCATATTGGCCATTTGCTGCCATTTTTAACGCTGCGTCGTTTCCAAAATAATGGACATCGCCCGATTGTTCTTGTGGGAGGAGCAACGGGATTAATTGGAGATCCAAGCGGTAAAAAAGAAGAGAGGAAGCTGCAGACGCTTGAGATGGTTCAGCATAACGTGTCCTGCATTAAAAAGCAGTTAGAGAAGATTTTTAACTTTGATGGAGAAAACGGAGCCGAGCTTGTGAACAACTATGACTGGGCTGGTTCTATGGATATCGTGACATTTTTACGCGATTTCGGAAAGCATATTGGCGTCAATTACATGCTTGCAAAAGATACTATAGCGTCCCGACTGGATACTGGTATTTCCTTCACGGAATTTACGTATACGATTTTGCAAGCAATGGACTTCCTGCATTTATATGAAGATCATAATTGTAAAATGCAAATTGGCGGCAGTGACCAATGGGGAAACATTACAACCGGGCTGGAGCTAATCCGCAAAATGAAACCAGAAGGCGAGAAGGCGTACGGTTTGACAATCCCGCTCGTTACAAAAGCAGATGGTACGAAGTTTGGCAAAACAGAAAGCGGAGCCATCTGGCTTGATCCCGAAAAAACAACACCTTATGAGTTTTACCAGTTCTGGATTAATACAGCCGATGCAGATGTTGTTAAATACTTGAAAATATTCACGTTTTTAAGCCCTGCAGAAATTGAAGAGCTTGAAACAGCAGTACAGGAAGAGCCGCATTTGCGTAAAGCTCAAAAGGCACTGGCTGAAGAAATGACTCGTTTAATTCACGGCGGCGAAGCACTGGAGCAAGCGCAGAAAATTACAGATGCTCTATTTAGCGGAGATGTCAGAAGCTTAACAGCTTCAGAAATTAAACAAGGATTTAAAGATGTGCCATCATTTGAACAGGCAAGCGAAGAGGAAATAGGTCTTGTAGACTTGCTTGTCGCTGCTGGTATTTCTTCGTCGAAGCGCCAAGCGCGGGAAGATGTCCAAAATGGTGCGGTTTCTATTAATGGCGACAAAGTAACAGACACAGCCTATGTTTTATCGGAAGAGGATAAAATGGAAGGCGAATTTACAATCATTCGTCGTGGCAAAAAGAAGTACTACTTAATTAAATACAAATAAGTAAAAAACAAGTGATCAAAAAAGAGGATGCTCCAACAAGTTGGGGACATCCTCTCTTTTATTAACAAGAGTGAAACTTAATCGTTATAAGTTCTATTTATTGTAGATAAAAGTTCTTTTTAAGCTCTTTAGGCAATTTAAATTTGCAAATAATGATCTTTTTCAAACATACTATCTGTTTTACCCAAACCAACCAACATAGAAATGACTAGACAACTAAATATAGATAAAAATGAATGGTTTTCATGTTTACGGTTTCTTAATTTCAATGAAGAGCATAGATTTTTACATACACCCATTTAAATTCAGTTTGAAAGAACTGGGGAAGAAAAAAACATTATTCTCATGGTTCTTTTGTTGGGCAAAACCGAGCATGATCAATTCACAAGTTTATTTAAATAACCCCGTCGAATAGTAAAAAAGCTTATAATGAACAGCAATAAAAATATACCTACACCGATCGCTGTCATTTGATAAAATGTCGGTGAAATATAGTTTCGCATGCCAAACATCCCTGCAAATAAAATAATAGCTGCCACTGTAAATGGAATAAAAATTAAAGCTGCTAATTCTTTTGTTACGACAGAAGCTAGTTCCTTAAAAGAAAGGCCAATTTTTCGAATGCCTTCATATTTTTTCTTTTCTCCTTCAAGTGACGTTTGTAAGTAGAAGTAAAGAATGCTCATTGCCGCACTCAAAAAGATCAGACTGAGCATAAAACCGATAAAAAACATGATGCTTTTCACAAACTTCTCCGCATCATATAACTCAATTTTAGAAGCCACCAAGCGAACATTGGGATCTGTAGGAACTTCTGATGAAATGGTTTCAGCAACATCGATCTTTTCTACCCAATCTTCCAGTTCATAGGCAAATACTTTATAGACTGGATAATCGATTGTTTCGTAAACCTTATCGGGTACGATATAATACACATTTTGTAAGCCCGTTGATAAAATATTTTGTTCTTCCAAACCTACATACTCAAGCTTTCCAAGCGGGTAATCATGAATAGCTTCTCGATTGGGCAGTACGCCTTCATGTCCAGCTGCAACGTAATACTCATTGTCACTTAGTGTGATCGCCTTATGCTGGCCAAGCGCATTGTAATTTGAAACGGACATAAAGGCAATCCGGCGATCTTCATCGGTTTTAAATGCCGAATAATAGACATCATACGTACCTGCTTTATCTAATGTCGCTTCAATAAACGCAATATCTTCTTGCTCAGCTCCTGACTTATTGGCAGGAAGTGAAGTATATTGGACACTATAAGGATATAGCACTTCTGTCTTTTCCTTCACATTATAATAGGAGCTATATAGAACGCTCGTACATACAAAAACACCTAATAGTAATACGGTTAATAAGTAAATGATATGTGCATGAGAACGCTCTTTAGCTTTTAAATTAGAAATAAAAAGCATATTTGTTTTTCGAAGGTACGCTGGCCGTCTCTGTAATAGGCGAATAATCAATAGTGTTCCTTGAGTAATAAGGAGATAAATGGATAATAGCAAACTGGCAAATAAGCTCATATACCAAATGGTTTCAAAAGACTTTATCCAATTCATTTCCTTTATAATTGAAAGGAATAAAAATCCACTCACCATAAGAGATAGCAACAGTTTCAATGGTGCCGGTGCAATTAGCTTTTCCTGTGTTATATCTGCTTTTAACAGCTGGACCATTTCTTCTTTGTTGATAAAGCGCGTCATCAATTTAGAAACAATAAAGAATAATATAGTAAATAAGACAACCGTTAATGCGATGGACTGTAATGGTACATACATACCAAAGCTATCCGCACGCAAAACCCTTTTGGCTACCATTAAAAATAAGGGGGCAACGATAAGTCCAACTGCAATGGCTGTTACGATCGCTGCACCGGCAATGAGCATATTTTCTCTGAAAATCATTTTGCTGATTTGCTTCGTGGATGCACCGGTAATCATAAATACGCTAAGATTTTTTGTTTTCTTTTTCAAAAAAGCAAACAGCGAATAAATGATAAAGACAAATGAAAAAATATAAATAAAAAAGCTAGCGAGCATCATTGTCAGTCCAAGTGTACTCGTATGATCAATTTTCGTCATCATTGGATGAAAAGCTGTAGTTGAAAATAAGAAAAAGACCAAAATAGAGAATACACTGCTTAAAAAGTAGGAAATATATGTGGATTTATCACGTAAAATGTTTTGAACGACAATATGATTAAAACTCATGTTGACCACCGCCCAAAAACGTGAGTGTGTCCATAATTTCTTGATAAAACTGCTGCTTGTTTTCACCTCGGTGTATCTCATTATAAAGAATACCGTCTTTTATAAAGATGACACGCTGCGCAAAACTAGCGACATAGGCATCATGCGTCACCATCAAAATAGCTGTGTGAAACACATGGTTAATCGATTCAAACAATGTCATAACGCTATTTACCGATTTAGAGTCCAAGTTTCCAGTCGGCTCATCCGCTAACAATAAGCCGGGTTCATGAATAACTGCTCTTGCAATGGCCACACGTTGTTTCTGTCCACCTGAAATTTCAAATGTGCGTTTCTTTACTATCTCCTCAATACCTAAAAAGTCTACAATTCTTGCTAAGCGTTTTCTCATTTCTTTCTCATTTACAGAATCAAGTGTCAATGGCAATAAAATATTTTCTTCTACTGTTAACGTATGAACAAGGTTAAAATCCTGACAAACAAAGCCTAATTCCTTGCGGCGAAACTTCGCTAGTTCATCATCATTTAATTCATATGGATTTTTTGAGCGGACTGTAATGAAGCCGCTTGTAGGACGATCGATGGTTGAAATGCAGTTAAGGAATGTTGTTTTCCCACTGCCGGATGGTCCCATTACTGCAACAAATTCCCTCTCCTTTAAATCAAAGTCAATGCCTTTTAAGGCTTTATATGTGATTTCCCCTGTATATTCCTTCTGAAGTTGTTTTACATGTAAAATAGTATCTGCCATTAGCTTTTCGCTCCCTTGCGTCTTTCTTTGCTTTTAGTATAGACAAACCTTTCTGTTCCCTAAAATCTCTGAACGTGACAGCAATATGACAAAAACGTCACATTCAAAATGGCTGCCTCATTTGGCAGCCGTTTCTACTCTTCCAGAAAAGTCAATGGCAAACGTTGTTTCATGATTAATAGAAGACAATGTGTATGGATGGCTTAAGGTAGATAAAATCTTCTTTACTAAGTAAAGCCCAATGCCGGTTGCTTCACCCTTAGTACGTCCTTTAGTGCCTGTATAAAATAATTCAAAAACGCGTTTGATTTCACTTTCAGGTATCGTTTCCCCTTTGTTTTTGATGTATAATTGTTCATTTTCATAAAGAATGATAACGGAAGACTGTTTCTCCCCATATTTAATTGCATTACTTAACAGCTGGTAAATAACGACTTTTAGCCATTTGCGATCTGAATAGATCACTATATTTTCTCCAATGGTACTTTTAGGATATATTTCTTTTTCAATAAAATAGTCTTTTAAATCATTAATAACTTCCTGTACAACACTCTTTAATGAAATTGATTCTATCTTTAGATCCGCCAATAGTTTTGTAGAGCGACTATACGTCAATAATTGATTTAAAGAAAAATTCAACTTGTTGCATTCCGTTTTAACTTTCTGCCACTCTAGTAGTACACTTGGCTCTTCAAACTGATTAGATTGTATAAGTAGCTGAATGACAGAGAGGGGGGTTTTCATTTGATGAACAGCATGAGAAATCATCAATTGCTGTTCTTGTAAGAAATCCCTGTAACTATCGTCTTTTGAAAGAAGAAAAGACTGAATTGATTGCAATTGAGCTGCATATGCTTTTTCAATTGGAGCAACTGGCTGATGAATGAGAAAGTCCCCTGTCTCCAGGCTCCTTCCTTTGACACTTGCATACATTTTCTTGCGGCGTATATAACGAAAGAAAAGGAAAATAACCAGCAGAGTGATGGCTAAAAATATAAAATAGGGATAATGATTTTCCATGCCATCTAGTCGATGGATGACAATTGGCAAGCTAATAAATGTAATGATATAAAGGATAATAAAGCTGAAATGGTCCCGTAAAAAGAGTTTCATACACTTTTCTCCGTTAATTGATAGCCAATTCCTCGGATTGTTATAATTTCTAATGAGGAATGAATCGCCTCTAATTTCTTTCGCAATCTTACGATATTAACCGTAAGTGTATTTTCCTCAACAAACGTCTCATCATCCCAAATAGCCGTAAGTAGCTGCTGTCTTGCCACTACATTCGGGCATGCTTCTAAAAGCAGGGCACATAGCTGGAGTTCCTTTACTGTCAATAACACCTCTTTTTCACGTGTAGACAATCGAACAGTATCCAGGTTTAAAGTTGTATTCCCTTTCTTTAAAATCCGGGTTTGTGAATCCTTTGCATACTCACCATATATACGGCGAATTTGTCCGTTTATTTTTGCAAGTATTACGTTCATTAAAAAAGGTTTTGTAATAAAGTCATCTGCCCCATTTTCAATACCATACACTTGATCTAGTTCACTTATACGAGCAGAGAGAATCATGATGGGGCAATTTGATACCCGTCTTATTTTACGGGACCAATAATAGCCATCAAAAGCAGGGAGATTAATGTCCATTATGACAAGATGCGGCTGGAAATCCTGAAACAGCTCAAATACTTTTTCAAAATCTACTACAAGCCGGCATTGATAACCATACTTTTCAAGATGACTTTTCAATGTATGGGAGATATTTATTTCATCTTCAACAATTAATATTTTATACATCCAATCCTCCTGTTCCCTCGTTCACATTGGCGTGTTATTCTTTTCTATCGGCACAATGCTGTTATACGGTCCTAAAATAACTTCACATGAAATGATACTTTTCATCCAATTTACTGAGCAATGGTTGTAACACTAACTAATTCGAGCATCAAGACTCAAATGGAATGCCTTTTCTTTAAATGAGTTTTTAGTAAATCCATGAGTCCGGACAAAAATAAAGTGGGAGACCGCATTCTTCAAAAGTATACGTTAAGCTAATAGTATAAAGTTTGTTTTTAAAAAATCCACCTTTTAGAAGAGGAAAGTCTGATAAAAATGGAGGCTTATTCAACAGAAAACAATGCAAATTGACACCTTATTTGCTTTTAGATTCCCCATTTTAGCTGCGCTAGTCTCAGTTTAAAACAAATCATCTGTGAAGGTGATAAATTCGTTCGTTTTTCTACAAACCAAGAAAATAGTAGATCATCTTTCGAACTCTCTCTTTACATACGGTAGGGGGGTAATGTACAATTAAAGGAGAGGGGGAGGAATGTTAATGAATAGTGAATACGAAGAGCTTTTCGAAGCTGATCATGGTGATTTCAATCATTCTGAGCGAAAAAGCCATCATTCTGATAAGGTGAAAAAGAATTTAACGACCCGTTTAAACCGGATTGAAGGGCAAATCCGTGGTATTAAAGGTTTGATTGAAAAGGATACGTATTGTGATGACGTCATTACACAAATATCAGCTACACAGTCAGCGTTAAACAGTGTGGCGAAAATTCTTTTAGAAGGACACATGAAGAGTTGCGTTGTTGAAAGAATTCAGGAAGGCGATTTCGAAGTTCTTGACGAAGTATTAGTTACCGTACAAAAATTAATGAAAAAATAATAATGGAGGGAAATTTATGAATAATATCACATTAAAAGTAAGCGGAATGTCATGCGGCCATTGTGTGAAAGCGATTGAGGGGAGCGTTGGCGAATTGCCGGGAGTGGAGAGCGTAAAAGTAGCTCTAGAAAGTGGAAAAGTTGAAGTACAGTATGATTTAAACAAAGTGGACTTAGATAAAATTAAAGAGACGATTGATGATCAAGGATACGATGTTGAATAAAAAATGGATGTGCTAGCCACATCCATTTTTTTATTATGGAAAGGTACAAATGGTTTAGAGAGAAAAAGCAGTCAACCTGAAAAGACAGAAATCCAGAGAGGATAAATAGCCAAAACCACTTTTTGCGTACTGATCTAAAATTAACAGGACAGGTTAGTTTTAGATTAATAGCGCTGAAACGTATGATAATGGTAGTGCATCTCTTTCTTGTACCTACAATGCGGCCATACTATCTAATCAACCGTAAAAACATTATAATTAACAACAGAGCATATTTTATAAAAAGGCAGGAATACATAAGGATGAAGAACTTTAGATTTGGAATACGCCAGAAGATTATTACCGGCTATGTGGTTATCATTATCTGTTTGGTTATAGCGATTCTTGCTGTGAATAAACAGTTGGACACGATGCAGGAAGAAAGAAATTTTATCATTCAACGTGATTTTGTCGTAAGGGATCTGACGAATGAAATAGAAAAGGATCTGCTTAAGATGGCAACTGGACAGAGAGGTTTTATCATATCGGGAGGGGAAGAATATCTCCGGTTGTATAATGAAGCGCGTTCTCGATGGACGGAGAATTTCAATAAACTGGACAATCTTCTGTCAGATAATCCGGCGCAGCAAAAAGAGGTAGCTGAGATTAACGAGAACATCAAAGATTGGGTATCGGATGCCGGTGATAAATCCATTAAAATGAAACAGCAGAACGATACAACAAGCATTATGACATTTTTTAAAGAAGATACTGGAAGACAAAAAATTGAGCAAGTACAGCAGCAGTTTGATTCTTTCCGAGACAAGGAGAAAGAGCTGATTGACCAACGTGCTGATAAACTAAATAAACAGAATAAGTATCTAGATATTGGGCTGTACAGCTTGTTGGCTTTTGTTATTATTGTTTCTTTTATTCTGGCCATGATCATTTCAGGCTCTATTATTAAAACGATTAAAGCGGTAGTAAATACTATTCGTGCCATGTCTACGGGTGGAGATCTTAGCAGCCGTATTCAAGTGAAAACGAACGATGAAATTAGGGATCTGGGAAGTGCGACAAATGAGCTTTTGGATTCTTTAGAAGAACGGGATTGGCTGCAAAGAAGTGTGGCAGATGTTATGAGCAAGAATCAGGGGATTTCTTCATTAGAAAATCTCGCGGAGACATTTCTCTCGATAGCCGCACAGATTACAGGTTCATCGTTTGGGGCTTTTTATAGCAGAGAGCAACAAGAAAATGATGTTATTTTAGTAAAAAAGGCTGCATTTGCTGATTCAGCTGATGACGTAGGCCGAAGTAGTTTTGCTCTTGGCCAAGGCTTGATCGGTCAATGTGCACTAGAAAAACGGATACAAGTGATTAACAAAGTTGGCGAAGACTACCGGCTAATTTCCTCTGGACTGGGAGAAACAAAGCCAAGGAGTATTTTAATTGCTCCTATCGTATATGAGGAGGAAATTATCGCGGTGGTGGAGTTTGCAAGCCTTAACGAATATACTTCACTGCACGTTGCTTTTATAGAAAAAGTACTGGAAACATTCGGATTAACGGTTAATAGAGCGATTGACCGAATGGAAATTGCTCGATTGCTGTCCGAATCCCAGGCCATGACAGAAGAGTTACAGGCGCAATCAGAGGAATTGCAAACGCAGTCTGAAGAGTTGAAGATGCAATCGGAAGAACTGCAGATGATCAATGAGCAGTTGGAATCGCGCACACAAGAAGCTGAGCAAAAAACGAAAGATCTTGAAGTGGCAAAAAAAGACTTGGAAGAAAAAGCAAAGCAACTGACACTTGGCTCTAAATACAAATCAGAATTCCTTGCTAATATGTCTCATGAGCTGCGCACACCATTGAATAGCATTTTGATTTTGTCAGAAATGCTCGCCGAAAACAGCAGCGGTTCCCTTTCGGAGGAAGAATTAGAGTTTGCGGGAATTATTCATTCTTCTGGACAAGACTTGCTGAACTTAATCAATGATATTTTGGATTTATCAAAAGTGGAAGCTGGAAAACTGGACGTTGTGATCAATGAAGTAAATATGACGGAGCTTCCTGCGAGTCTTGAAAGGAATTTCACCCATATTGCTAACCAAAAGGGGCTTGATTTTAACATTAGCATGAGCCCAGATGTGCCGGCCATCTTTCAAACGGATGAAAAGCGTTTTCAGCAGATTATTAGAAATCTATTGTCTAACGCCTTTAAATTCACAGAAGAAGGTTCTGTCTCTGCAAATATTAAGAAGGTGGGGGCGGACGCCAACCAGACAAATGTAGATTATTGGCTTGAAATCGCCATAACGGATACAGGGATCGGCATTCCAAAAGAAAAGCATGCGCTCATCTTTGAAGCATTCCAGCAAGGTGAAGGAGCTACTATCCGAAAATATGGCGGCACCGGTTTAGGGTTGTCGATCAGCAGTCAATTTGCCAAACTGTTAGGCGGCAATCTTCAGCTCTTTAGCGAAGAAGGAAAGGGAAGTACATTTGTTCTTCTCCTTCCTAATATTTCAGATGGAAACATACCTGCTGACTTATTCACAGAGGCATCGAGAGAAATTGCAGCCACAATTTCACCTCCAGATTCTATGGGGGAGGAGACCACTCCAGTTATAGGACTGCAAGAAAAGCCAAAGGCTCAGGACAATGTATTCTATGGAAAGACGGCATTGATCACAGATGATGATAACCGCAATATTTTTGCTCTAAAGACAGCGCTTGAACAAAAAGGAATGAATGTACTAGTGGCAAACAATGGGATTGAATGTTTGGATATTCTCAGTTCCAGCAAGAGCATTGATCTAATTTTAATGGATATTATGATGCCGGACATGGATGGATATGAAACGATGCAGCGAATTCGCCAGTCGAAAGAATACGATGATTTACCAATTATTGCTCTGACGGCTAAGGCGATGAAAAATGACCGCGAAAAATGTCTCGAGGCAGGGGCATCTGACTACATTAGCAAGCCGCTGAAGCTGGAGCAGCTATTTTCCGTTATGAATGTCTGGATGACAAGGTAAGTGAGGATAAGATTTTAAATGAACAGTATGTGGAATAACGAAGAAGAACAAGACTTTAGTTTTAAAGAAGCAATCGAGATGGATTTATTGCTGGAGGGACTTTACCGTGTATCTGGATTTGATTTTCGGAAATATATGCGGTCCTCCATTTACAGGCGCATTAAAAATCGCATGCAGCTTGAGAAGATCTCAACGATTTCTCAGATTACTGACAGAATGATTCATGATCCGTCCTTCGTGACAAAAATACTTAATGATTTTTCTATTAACGTAACCGAGATGTTTCGAAATCCGGAGTTTTTTAAAGTTTTCCGACAAACGGTCCTTCCCCAGTTACAGGATTATCCGGAAATACGAATTTGGCATGCAGGCTGTGCGACAGGTGAAGAAGTGTATTCAATGGCTATTTTAATAGAAGAAGAAGGGCTTGGGCATAAGACGAAGCTTTACGCCACAGATATGAATGAAGAGGTGCTAAAGAAGGCTCGTAAAGGGTTCATCCCACTCAGTAAAATGAAGACATACACGAAGAATTATATGCTTGCAGGAGGAGCGCGAGCTTTTTCTGAGTATTATACAGCTGATGGGCATTTTGCTTATTTAAATCCTTCGATTTTAAATAAAATCAGCTTTGCCCAGCATAATCTTGTCACGGACCAGTCCTTTAATGAATTTCATGTCATCTTATGCCGAAATGTACTGATCTATTTTACAGTTGATCTGCAAAATCAAGTACACCAACTATTCTTTGACAGTCTTTGCCCGAAGGGATTTCTTGGTTTGGGGGATAAAGAGTCCCTTCAATTTGCAAGTTGCGCAGAAAAATATAAAAGTTTTGCTGAACATGTAAAAATTTATCAAAAAAATTAAAAGCAGAATAAAAAGGAGAATCATTCTCCTTTTTATTCTGCTTTTCACTTTCTTATTTAGCATGAATCATCATGATACACATATCATCGCCTTGTCCAGCATGCTGCTCTTCCGGGATGACAAGATGGATGGGAGAGCGTACATTGCTCCATTTTTGAGAGGCAATATATTTTAACTTGTTCAGCATAGACTGTTCGTCATTGCGATTCACTTCTATTACGCCGTCGGTAAAGAGCAGAAGCTGAATGTTGTCTTCATAACTGATGACTGACTTTTTGACTTCCATTTGATCAAAAAATCCCACGGCACAGCTGCTTCTTTCAATTGTGCATAATGAAGCATTATCAACGAGAACGTACCCTTCTGGGTGACCTGCATTCACATATTCAACGATTTTTCTTTCGGTATCAACCAAAAGATAAATGCCGGTAAAATAGTAATTGTAATCAATTTTCGGATGATGCAGAAGTGCCATATAGCGGTTTAATTCTTTAATGACCAGTTCAGGATCAGACAGTTCTTTAATAATATCTCTCAAGACGGAAGAGATAAACATGCAGACAAGAGAGGAAGAAATGCCATGTCCCATCATGTCTAAAAGAATAACGCCGTATCTGTGATCCTCAAATTTGTGCCAATAATACATATCACCAGCAAGTTTGAAGGAGGGAAGGTGTGAGACATTAATTGTGATATTGTCTGTCTCTAAAGGAGGATTCAAGAGTCCTTTCTGAACTTGCATGGCCAGATCAAGTTCATTTTGAATCTTTTGTTCTTGTTCTGCATGCCAGTCTTTTTCATATTTCAAGCGAAGTGCCACTCTTATTCTCGCCAGCAGCTCAACTTTATTGATCGGCTTTGTAATATAATCCATTCCACCTGCGTCCAGCGCATCGGCAAGTTTATTGGAGTCTTCAAGAGCTGTAATAAAAATAACCGGGATATCTTTAAGGCAGTCATCCTGCTGAAGGCGGCGGCAAGCTTCTATACCATCAATCTCTGGCATCATGATATCAAGCAGGATAAGGTCAATAGAGACTTTGTTGGCGTGTTGCTCATTTTTCTCAATATAATTGAATAGCTGCTGAGCGGATGATAGAGAAACACAGTTCTCATATCCTGCGTTTTTTAATATTTTCTCGATTACAAATAAATTGACTTTGTTGTCATCAACAATTAGAATGGACATTCAAAATTCTTCCCCTTATTTACTATTTATTGTGCGGTACACGCAATGAGTTTTTCTATACAATTAGTATACAAATAAAGAGGAGAGACGTATATTTTTAGGAATCAATGATAGCTAAATTGGTAACAGTTTTGATAGATGATTAAAAGGGGGGATCATAGCTTTACACTGGTCAAAAAGTAATTGGGGGAAGCTAATCTAAATAAAAGCTGGCGACATTTATTTTAGGTTAAAGAAGGAGTTTAGAGAGGTCTTTCAAAAACAGTTAGTACTTCTTTAAAATCAAATTGTTGGCAAAGAGCTGTTGAGTGATTACCAGAAAAAATACTTAATTGAACTTTCTTGTAATGGTCTTGTTTTAATCGTGTTAAGGCTTCATGTGTAAGCTTTTTGGCTATCGCGGATTTTCTATAGTCGGGAAAAACATAAATATCGAGAAGATACCCAATTTCTTCAAGAGAATAAGGGTCAATAGTTGTTCCGACTAAGATCCATCCTAGCAATTTATTTTCTTTCTCAGCCACCAAATAGTAAGCCCCGTTTTGAAGAGCAGGTTCAAACATCTCAGTTACGATATTATGATGACCGGGTTTAAGATATCCCATTGAACTTTCTTCGATTACCTTTTGCGAAAAAGCTAAAATAAAATCTGTCTCTTTCCTATTTGATTTTCTAATAATCATTTATGAGCCTCCATCATACAGGGGAAATTAGAAAGGAAATGACGCAAGTTTACTTGATTATAATATGGATACTTACTTGTTTTTGCTACAAACAAAAGACTTAGTCTCTAGCGCTGGACCCATATAGCATTTGAAATAAAAAGCAAGAAAACTGCCCCCGACAAAAGAGAAAAAGTCAATTCTTTATTCTAAGAGAAGAGTCGATTGGTGAGTTTCTAAGGTAAAATAAAAACCCCAGAAATATTGGTATACCAATATTTCTAGGGTTTTGCCTATTGCTATTTGATAAGCAATAGAATTAACGAGAGTAGAACTCTACGATAAGAGCTTCGTTGATTTCAGCTGGAAGCTCAGAACGCTCTGGAAGGCGAGTAAATGTACCTTCTAGCTTATCTGCATCAAATGTTAAATAATCTGGTACGAAGTTATTTACTTCAACAGCTTCTTTAACGATAGCAAGGTTTCTGGATTTTTCACGAACAGAAATTGTTTGACCAGGTTTTACTTGGTAAGATGGAATGTCAACGCGCTTTCCATCAACAAGGATATGACCATGGTTAACAAGCTGACGTGCTTGGCGACGAGTACGAGCTAAGCCAAGACGGTAAACAAGGTTGTCTAGGCGGCCTTCAAGAAGGATCATGAAGTTTTCGCCGTAAACGCCTTTCATTTTACCAGCTTTTACGAATAAGTTTTTGAATTGGCGCTCATTTACACCGTACATATGACGAAGCTTTTGCTTCTCTTGTAATTGAAGTCCGTATTCAGACAATTTTTTACGTTGGTTTGGACCGTGTTGTCCAGGTGCGTAAGGGCGTTTTTCTAATTCTTTACCAGTTCCGCTTAGAGAGATTCCAAGACGGCGGGAAAGTTTCCAGCTTGGGCCAGTATAGCGAGCCATAATATAGCTCCTCCTTTAATGGTTTTATTTTGTTGTAAAATAAAAACCGGTGAGACAGCAATTAGGTCATTTTGTTTTCATGCACCATCGCCCCAGCAGCAGAGGGTTACGCGATGCACCATTTGCATTTAAAGGCAAAGGAACAAAATGAGCACATAAAGGTGTTCACATAGGCTGCGATATTTTACACAAATGCTAGTATATAATTGACAGGCCCTTCTGTCAAGGTAAGATTGCAATATATGAAAAAATAATAAATTTAGTAAGTCTTTAGGCTCATTTCGTGTGGTATAATTATCCTATTGATGAGTAGGTCAGCTCTTCTTTAGATGTTTAAATTTGTAAAAGTGAATAATGTTCCAATAGTGGTATAAAAAGGAAGAACAGCTGTTTTGTCCAATTTGAATGGCAGGTGATTACTACATGAATCAGCGTTATGAAAGCAAGTGGGCGATAAGCTGGAAAGCATTGCTATATGACTTGATGGCCGGCTTCCGGGATGCTTTATTCGATGTAGAACAACTTCAGAAGGAATGGCTTCGCCTCGTCAGCAGACAGTTTCGCACGTCTCAACTGTACTTGTTTAATGCAAGTAGCCAAGAGAAGTTAGACTGGACTAGAGAACAAAAGGAGGCGTTGAGCCAGGCTTTTACACAGCCATACCTTTTTTGTAAGGAAGAAATAGACGGATGGCCGCTACCTGCTGCCTACAATGTAGGATTTCGACTAACAGGTTTTTGTAAAGAAAAAAACACTTATTTATTCTTGCGGGCGGATAAGGAGGTAATGGCCGTCCTTACAGAAGAGGATTTGTTGTTTTTTACGGAAGAAAGCAGCCGCTTAATTGAATGGGCGAACTATGTCCATGTGATGGAAGGAAGAGTCAATAGATATAAAGAGTTGTTTAATGTAACAGGAAGATTGCATTCCTCTACAGACATTGAATTTGTGCTGAAAGAAATCATTACCACCTTACAGAAGATTTTCCCGCTATGTTCCTATCATTTCCTTATGGCAATGGAGGGATCCTATACCGGCCTGCCAGTAACTCACTTTAATTTTGATGAAGTAAGTGAAGCGGGGATGGCCTCATATACAAATGGAACAATCCAAGTTGATGATATTTCGAAGATTCTCTATGCTCCTTTAATTGGCAAACAGGGAGTATATGGTGTACTGAAAGTGAATTTTTCCGAAGAAAAAAATATCCCTGAGACAAAAAAAGAATTTATCCGTATGCTCGCTAACGCAGGAGGAGGCGCCATTGAGAAAGTAATGCTATATGATCAATCGCGACAGCTTAATTCAGATTTGCAGTTAATTAATGATGCATCCCACGAATTAAACTCCAGCTTGCGCTTTTCCGATGTCACTAATTTTTTACACTCTCAAATCATTCGTTCCTTTAACGCTTGTGCCGTTGGCTTTATTTTTTTAAATGGAAAAGAAACAGAAACATTGCCGGGCAGCAGTTCTTTTTTTTACGAGATGGAAGGAAAAGAACTCATTCATTTTACTGCTGAGAAGCTGATAAAAGATAAAGAAGCTTTTTTTATTGGTGAATTGGCGAATAAGCTAGAAAGGGACTGCTTGACTTTCCATGCGATGATGGCTGTTCCTATGGAACAGGGGAATGAGCTGAGAGGATTTTGTATCGTATTAAAAAAAGAGCCATATAGCTTTACGTTTGAAATGTATAAGCTTTTGCAGTCACTGATCCATCATTCTACACTTGCCTTAGCCAATGCCATGCTCAGAGAAAAATTAGAAGAAATGGTTATTACTGACCATCTAACACATTTATATTCAAGAAACTATTTAGATCAATTGCTTCAAAAGTCCGTTGAGAAAGATGAGAAGGGTGTCTTTTTGTTAATGGATATTGATAATTTTAAAAAGGTTAATGACACATACGGGCATCAAACTGGAGATGAGATACTCATTCAAGTTGCTCAAATTTTGAAAACGGCTATTCGGCAAGAAGACGTAGCTGCCCGTTGGGGAGGAGAGGAGCTGGCTGTCTATTTGCCCAATTGCTCTTTAGAGGAAGGGGCGATGACAGCTAAAAGAATCATAAGTGAAGTAGCAGAAAATACTAAGCCTGCAGTCACTATTTCCTGTGGATTATCCTGTTGGTCAAAGGCGAATCCTCCCTCCAAAAAACAATTATTTAATTATGCCGATACGGCCTTATATAAAGCGAAGGAAGCTGGAAAGAACAGAGTGGCTATCGGCTATTGCTGTTTATAGAAAAAAGAGCTGGTTATCCAGCTCTTTTTACGCTATGACTGTCAATTTTAAAAAAACTTCTTATTTGGCAGTACAGACATCACAAGTATTCGACTAAAGCAGTCGCAAAAGCTTCAAGCATTTCTTTGTCTGTTTCATCAAAACGGTTTGTTTCCGGGCTATCAATATCAAGTACGCCAATCAAACGCCCGTCTTTTAGCAAGGGGACAACAATTTCAGATTGAGAGGCAGCATCGCATGCAATATGGCCTGGAAAGGAATGAACATCTGCAATTCTTTGCGTTTTTCTTTCACTGGCCGCTGTCCCGCATACACCTTTGCCAAATGGAATGCGCACACATGCTGGAAGACCCTGAAAAGGACCGAGTATAAGCTCTTCCCCTTCAGCTAAATAAAAGCCGACCCAATTTATGCGGTCGAGAAACTGGTTTAATAAGGCGGAAGCATTGCTTAAATTAGCGACTTGATTGCTTTCTCCTGCGAGCAGCGCTCGCAATTGTTTAATAACGAGTTGATAGTTTTCTGTTTTTTTCCCTGTATAACTAGTTGTTTGAAACATGATGGATGGCTCCTTTATCAAACGTATTTTATGGACGAGGAACGGCTTGCTCTTGCAGAGGAAACATTTCTTTGTAGCCTTGTCCGATATCCTTAGATTGATGAGCATCTGACCCGTATACAAGCGGGATGCCCATTTCCCGGGCTTTTTGGGCAACTTCTAACGGTGGATAAGATTCCAGGCAGAACGGTTTCATCAGACCAGCGCCGTTAAAGTCAATTTCATAGCCATTGGCTTTTATCGTTGTTAAGAGATTTTCTATTTCAGCGCTGAAGTCTGCTTCGCACGGGAAGCGGTGTTGAAATTTATGCACGAGCGTCAAATGGCCAATTCGCTTCGGTTTGAATGGGCCGAGATCCTCTTCAATAGAGCGCTGTACAGTTTCAAAATACTTTCTATATAGAACAGTAGTCGATCCAAAGATTTTTATCATTTCTCCAAATAAATCCACGCTATAATCAAGACAGTACCAGTTAGATTGCTCTTTTAAAAAGTGAACAGACAAAACAGAGTCATCAAGAAGTGGACCATACTCATTCAAAAAAATGGACGTTTCTTTTTCGAAGCCCTCAATATAATCAACTTCCAGTCCGATTTGGATAGCTACATCGGTTGCATACTCTTGTTTTACTTGCTGCAAAGCAGAAAAGTAGGCATCTAAATCGCTTCGTTTCATTCCGCTGTCCTTTGTAGGCGTACTATCTACAAAGCCGAAGGGCAAGGGAGCGTGTTCAGTGAAAGTGAGCTGGGAAAAACCTTGGTTAATTGCTTCCTCAATGTAGCTGTTCAGCGAATCCTTCGTTCCGTGAGGACAAAAAGGTGTGTGAATGTGTCCGTCTCTTTTCATAGAACAACCTCCTGAAAAATAATCCTATTTATAGTGTAACAAAAATTTTAATCAGGAGCTTAAAAAAAAACGAGTTTTGTCGTCAAAAAATGCTACATCCTGTGGTATCATTAGTAATAATTGAGTGAAATTTATATCTTACCACATAGATGAAACGATTACTTTTGCTGGCAGAAGAACAGGGGGCTTACGATGAAATTCATCATTGCTGCGATTTTAATAGCAGCCATTTTAGTGATTATCGCCTATTTTAATAGAAAAAAAATATACAAAGAAATTAATATGTTAGAAAAAAGGAAAACGGAAATTATGAATCGGCCAGTCACTGACGAATTGGCTAAAGTGAAGCGCCTTAACATGACGGGTCAGACGGAAGAACTTTTCGACCGTTGGCGGCAAACATGGGACGAGGTGCTTGCTGTCGATTTAGCCGACGTTGAAGAAAAGTTATTTGAATCAGAAGAACGATTGGATCAATTTAGATTTGGCAAAGCAAAAGAGATCAATGAAACCATCGTCAGCAGGCTGGAAGAGGCTGAACAGAAAGTGGAAGGCATCCTGACCGAGCTGGATGAATTAATTGGCAGTGAGGAGAATAACCGTGAAGAGAGTGAAGAACTGAAAGAAAAGCGCCGGTCGGCAAGAAAGCAGCTGCTTGCTCATCGCCACACATTTGGCAAAGCTGCATCCGTGCTTGAAATTCAGCTTGATGCTCTATCCTCGGAGTTTGATAAATTTGAAGAGCTGACTAATGAAGGAAACTATCTCGCAGCTAGGGAGATCATTTTAAAGCTGACTCATGATATGGATACCATTCTACATAAGATGGAAGTTATTCCGGTGTTGATGGCTGAAACAACGAACTTGTTGCCAGCACAGTTAAATGAAATTGAATCTGGCTACAAAGAAATGAAGCAAAAGGGCTATTTGCTTGACCATTTACAGATTGAAAAAGAAGTTGCCAGCTTGCGTCAGCAGCTTTCTCTTTATAAAGATTTTATTATTAAAACGGAGACGAACGAAGTAGAAGTGGGAATTCAAGATGTAAAAGAAAACATAGAATTCTTTTATGAGCTGCTTGAGAAAGAAGTCGACGCCAAGCACTTTCTTGTGAAAAATGAGAAGGCAACGAGGGAGCAGTTAGACAATGTGCGGACTGCCAATGAAGAGTTGCAGGCGGAGACGGAACATGTGCGACAAAGCTATCAGCTAGCAAAAGATGAATGGGTCGTCCCTCAAAAGCTGGAAGAAGATATTTTTCGCCTTGTAAAGCGGTACGATTTATTAGAAGCCAGAATTACCGAACAGAATACGGCCTATTCTTTTTTACATGAAGAATTACAAGAACTGCAATCTCAACTTGAAGAGCTGCAAAAAGAACAAGCGAGTTTTAGCCGCTTCTTAAAAACATTGCGCAAGGATGAGATGGCTGCCCGTGAAAGTCTGGCGGCACTCCGCAAGAAGATCAATGAAATCTTCCGTATGGTCAATAAAAGCAACATGCCAGGCGTACCGGGGTTTTATCAGTCGTTGACAGAAGAAACAACAGAGCGTATTGGCGAGGTTGTACAGGCATTAAATGAAAAGCCATTAAATATGAAAGCCGTTCAGGAAAAACTAAGTGAGGCGGTTTCCTCTGTAAGCAACCTTGAGCGTAAAACAGAGGAAGTGATCGAGCAAGCCGAGCTTGCTGAGCGTATTATCCAATACGGAAACAGATATAAGCGTTCCCATCCGGCTATTAGTGATCAGCTTTACGAGGCGGAACGTGCTTTTCGCAATTATGACTATCGCTCCGCTCTTGAAGAAGCGGCTACAGCGATCGATAAAGTTGATCCAAAAGGGTTGAAACAGCTTGAGGATATGATGAATAAAAAATAAACAGAAGCGGTGCCGGCAGATTGGCCTTCAATTTAGCCGGGATCGCTTTTGTTATGTTTACAGCTATGTATATGGGAAGTTTTCTTCAACACATAGCTATGTTATGATAAATAGTTGAACAAACTGAAATGAAGCAGGTGCGATCATGATTTATTTTGATAATAGCGCAACGACAAAACCATACAAAGAAGCTTTGGCAACTTTTATAAAGACAAACGAGCAATTTTTTGGTAATCCCTCCTCTCTTCATCAGCTAGGCATGCAGGCGGATCGCCTGTTGGCGGAAGCTCGTAAGCAAATTGCTTCATTGATAGGCGGAAAGCCAGAAGAGGTAGTCTTTACTTCTGGGGGAACGGAGGCAAATAATTTAGCATTAAAAGGAGCGGCTCTTGCGAACAGGCAACGGGGAGATCATATCGTTACCCAGCAAACTGAACACCCTTCAGTGTTGAATGCGTGCCGGCAGCTTGAAGAGCTTGGATTTCGAGTAACCTACTTGCCGGTTGATGAATCGGGAAAAGTTTCTGTGCAAGAGCTGAAAGAAGCAATGACAGATGAAACGATTGTCGTTTCTATTATGCATGTTAATAATGAAACAGGGGCGATTCAGCCAATAGCGGAAATCAGCCAGCTGTTGAAAGGGTACCCGAAAGCCCTATTTCATGTGGACGATGTACAAGGCCGCGGGAAAGTAGAATTAGATCTTGACGGGATCGATCTTTGTTCTCTATCTGCGCACAAGTTTCACGGGTTAAAAGGAAGTGGTGTGCTGTACAAGAAAGAAGGAGTCAAGCTTTCTGCACTCTTATCCGGTGGCGATCAGGAAAGAGGCTGGCGGAGCGGCACAGAAAATACAGGCGGGGTTGCTGCCATGGCTAAGGCGCTGCGTCTGACAGAGGAAAAACGAGTGAAAAGCGTCCAAGAAATGAGGGGCATTCAGCAATTTTTGCGTACGGAACTGGAAAGGATCAGCGGGGTAACCATCCATACACCGAAAACAGGCTGTGCTCCCCATATTTTAAACTTTTCAATTGCTGGAATGAAAGGGGAAGTACTCATTCATGCTCTTGAAGAACAAGGTTGTTATTTATCCACAACGAGCGCCTGTTCCTCCAGACAGAAGAAAACGAGTACCGTATTAACAGCGATGGGACTGCCGGCAGCCGTAGCTGATAGCAGTGTCCGACTGAGCCTATCTTATAAGAATACAAAAGAAGAAGCGCAGATATTTATCCGGGTGTTAAAAGAAATCATTCCTAAACTAACGAAAGTCCAGAGGTGACAACGATGAATTACGACCGCGTATTAATTCGATACGGTGAGCTTTCTACGAAAGGACGTAATCGTAAACAATTCATAACTAAATTAAAAAGAAATATTTTGTTGGCGTTAAAAGAATTTGCGGGAATAAAGATTGAATTAAGTCATGATCGGATGTTTATCCATTTAAATGACGTACCGTTCGAAGCGATAAAGGATCGGCTAAGTCACGTGTTTGGCATCCAATCATTCAGCCCTGTGGTCCGTACAGCCCATGATATCGAAGAGATGAAAGTAGCTGCTCTTGAACTCGTTAAACGAAATTTTAGTGCAGGAAAAACATTTAAAGTATCTGCCCGCCGTTCCGATAAGCAATTTGAGTTGGATACGAATGAAATTAATTACGCTATTGGCAGCCACGTGCTCAGGAACATCGAAGACTTAACTGTGGATGTTAAACACCCTGATATTAATCTGCTTGTAGAGGTTCGCAAGGGAGGCGTCTTTTTATCATGTGAGAAGTATCCAGGGGCTGCTGGACTGCCGTCAGGGGCAAGCGGAAGAGCAATGCTTTTGCTTTCTGGAGGAATTGATAGCCCTGTAGCTGGCTATTTCATGTTAAAGAGAGGGGTAGAAATCGAAGCTATTCATTTTCACAGCCCGCCATATACGAGTGAGCGAGCAAAGCAGAAGGTGATTGATTTAGCTGAGAGGCTGACTGCATTTGGAGCGGAAATCAAGCTTCATATCGTTCCTTTTACCGCCATTCAGCAAAAAATTCAAGAGCAAGTGCCCGAGAATTATACGATGACCTCAACAAGACGCATGATGCTAGCCATTGCCGACAAAATTCGTCAGAAACGTGGTGGACTGGCCATTGCAACCGGTGAAAGTCTCGGACAAGTGGCAAGTCAGACGCTTGAGAGCATGAGAGCCATTAATGATGTAACATCTACACCGGTACTACGTCCGCTCATTGCAATGGACAAGCTTGATATTATCGATATAGCCAGAAAAATAGGCACTCATGACATTTCGATTTTGCCTTATGAAGATTGCTGCACAATTTTTACACCACCATCTCCAAAAACACGGCCAAAGCTTGAAAAAGTACAGCATTTCGAGAGCTTCGTTAACTTTGAAGAGATGATTGATCAAGCGATAGAAGAAATGGAAACAATTCAGCTTCCTCAAGAAAAAACAGCCAGTGAGTTTTTGGATTTGCTGTAATCATAAAAACCTTACATTCATTAAGTCTGATGAATGTAAGGTTTTTTGATTGGTTTTCTTGCTAGTTATTCCTTTTTAAAGTGTTTTTCGCATCTGTTTTTAAAATCCGGTTGTTTTCACATTAGAAAATCAACGAATTTCTTTATTTATCTTGTAAGATAAACATCAATAGGTGAATGGACATAGAATTATAAAACAAGTGTTTGTTTCATAAATAACAATAAACACCTGTCCTTTTAAAGTAAGGGTAACCGTGTTCAGAAAAGAGATAGATCAAAGCTTAAGAATTTTTAAGGATTTTTGTTCCTTTTTCTTCAGGTTTGAATTTTAAAGTAGGATTACAAATCTAAACCAATGAACTGATTACAAATGTTTCTCACGAATTAAGGACACCTTTAACATCTATTATCGGATATTTAGATTTACTGAAAAAAGAACAATACGTGAGTAAAGCGCAATTTCAAGAATACGTTGAAACTATTTATTCAAAATCGCAAAGACTAAAACACCTAATTGATGAACTGTTTGAGTATACTCATTTATCAAGTCCAGATGTTACGTTAAACCTTAATGAAGTAGACTTGTCAGGTTTGTTGGAACAAGTAGTTGGAGAATACATGCCTATTTTTGAAAAGGAACAATTAAGTGTTCAAAAATCAATTACAGAAGAAAATATCCCTATTTTAATGGATATAGAAAAGATGGTTCGTGTTTATGATAATCTTTTTATGAATGCAATAAAATACAGTAGAAAACCATCTGAATTATTAATAAGCCTGGAACTTAAAGCAGACAAAGCGATCTTGAAAGTATCAAACAAAGTGGAGAATCTCCCTGTTAACGAGGCAAATAAATTGTTTGAACGGTTTTTCAGGGGCGATAAGGCAAGAAAAGATAATCAAGGCACGGGACTTGGACTTGCTATCTCAAAGAGGATTGTTGAACTTCATCATGGTATTATTCATGCGGAATATAGAGAAGGTTGGTTGAGCTTTATTGTTGAACAACCTGTACGTATGTAATGGCTTATGGGATCGAATGTTCCATAGGCTTTTTTAAAAGCTGTTGTCTGCGCAAAACAAGTATTAAAAAGATAAAAGTAACAGATTGCTATGTTAAAATATTTAAAAGTTTTCCATTATTCTGTATAATGGAGACATATTATTAAGGGGGTAGAATAATGAAAAGAGAAGACTTGCTTGCACCTGAAAAATATAACATCGTCATGGAAGTAGAAAAATTTGCAAAAGACCCCGATCGACTGGCGCTAAAGTGGGAGAATGAAGCCGGGGAAAAAAAGGAAATTACATATGCTCAATTAATAAAAAATGTAAATAAGATTGGAAACGCTTTCCTTGCGAGCGGATTAAAAAAGGGAGATCCGATTCTTATTATGGTGCCGCGTTTAATTGAAGCATACGAGGTGTTTCTTGCCGCCTTAAAAACAGGCCTGATTATTATCCCAAGTGCAGAATTGCTGCGTACTAAAGATTTAAATTATCGCATCGAGCATGCTGGTGTACGAGGGGTTGTCTGCTACGCGCCATTTACCGAGCAATTTAAACAAGTAGAAAAGATAAAAGAATTAACTGCCTTTTCATTCGGAGGAAAGGTAGAAGGATGGATAAACCTTGAGGAAAAGATGGCCGAAGCTTCCGATGAGTTGGAAATCGTTGACACATCGAAAGACGACATTGCCTTTCTTCCTTACACATCAGGTACAACCGGCAATCCTAAAGGTGTCGTTCATACGCATGCATGGGGGTATGCGCATCTTAAAACAGCAGCGCCAAACTGGCTCGGTATCAAAGAGGGAGATACTGTTTGGGCCACTGCAGGTCCTGGTTGGCAAAAGTGGACATGGAGCCCGTTTATGTCCGTTCTTGGTTCTGGAGCTACAGGATTTGTATACAATGGAAAATTCGAACCGAAAAAATATCTGGAGCTGCTTGAGCAAAATAAAATCAATGTATTATGCTGTACACCAACCGAATACCGACTCATGGTGAAAGTAGATAACTTGGCAGACTATGATTTATCAAGCCTTCATAGCGCTGTGTCCGCTGGCGAACCGTTAAACCGCGAAGTCATTGACACGTTCCGCAAATATTTTAACGTTGACGTGCGAGATGGGTATGGCCAGACAGAGAGTACACTTGTAATTGGTGTATTAAAAGGAATGGAAGTCAAACCTGGATCTATGGGAAAACCAACGCCGGGCAACCGTGTAGAGATTATTAACGATGAAGGGGAGCCTGTAGAGGCAGGGGTCGTAGGAGATATTGCTGTTCACATCGATACACCGGCTCTATTTAAACAATATTATAAAGATCCAGAAAGAACGGCTATGCAATTTAGGGGAGATTACTACTTAACTGGTGATAAAGCTAAAAAAGATGAGGACGGCTACTATTGGTTTGAAGGGCGCGGAGATGACATTATTATCAGTTCAGGCTATACGATCGGACCATTTGAAGTAGAGGACGCGCTCGTTAAGCATCCGGATGTTAAAGAGTGTGCCGTTGTGGCCAGTCCGGATGAAATTCGTGGCCACATCGTTAAAGCATTTGTTGTCTTGCAAGAAGGGGTGGATGCAAAAGATCCTCAATTGGTGGAAAAGCTGCAAAACCATGTCAAGGAATTAACCGCTCCGTATAAGTATCCTAGAAAGATAGAATTCGTTGAAGACTTGCCTAAAACTACTTCCGGAAAAATTCGCCGCATTGAATTGCGTCAGGCCGAACAGCAAGTGAAAAGTTAATTTTAGAAAAATTAAACATACTGCCGTGAAATAAAAGCGTCTGTTTCTAAAGAATTCGAAAAGCACCTCGCTCATCAATGCCCGAATGAGCGAGAGCTAGATCATATAAAAGTACCCCTTAAGTCGGATCATCGCTATAGATCCGGCTTATTTTTTTGCTTGAATGATGGGTGATTGAATCATTTTCCATTTTTATTGTTCGGTACCTTGCATTGATCAGTACTATCGGATATGATATAGCTATCGACTAGTGAATAATATTTAATAGCTGTTATTAGTTTATAGGAGGTGAAATCCTTGAACGTACAATTTAAAAAAGGTGTTTTAGAATTGTGTGTTTTGATTTTAATCAAATCAAAGGACCAGTACGGATATGAATTAGCACAAAGTATTTCCGGGAAAATTGAAGTGGCTGAAGGAACACTTTACCCATTATTGAGACGATTAACAAAGGAGGACCTCTTAACAACTTATCTTTTAGAGTCAACAGAGGGGCCGCCAAGAAAATATTATTCAATTACAGCAAAAGGAATCGATTATATGAATAGTTTAATTCAAGAATGGCAGCAATTTTCAAATGCAGTGAATCAGTTCATTGAGGAGGGGATGAAAAATGAAAAGGAATGAATTCATGAAAAAACTGGAGGCCTATCTTGCGAAGGTTCCTGAACATGATCGAAAAGATATGCTTTATGATTTTGACGAGCATTTTACAGTGGGAATAGAAAATGGAAAAACAGAAGAAGAAGTCGTAGAGGAACTCGGAGATCCTCATCTCATTGCCAAGGATTTAATTGCGGATTATCAGATGATAAGGGCAGAAAAAGGACCATCTGTTCCTAATACATCCCGTACGGTCTTCGCAACGATAGGTTTAAGCTTTTTTAACCTAGTATTTCTGCTAGGACCAGTCATTGGGCTGATTGGAGTATATTTTAGCCTATGTGTAACGGCATTTTCATTCACAGTCTCTCCATTGTTGGCTGTGCTTTGGGGAATTTTTACGGGTTTTGAGGACTTTATGATTCAGTTTTTTATGTCCGTTACTTTATGCGGCATTGGAATTTTACTAAGTATAGCTATCATTCATATCGGGAAATTTTCTTACAAAATCATGCTGCAATATACAAAATTTAATATAAAAGTGATGAAAGGAGGGAAAATATCATGAAAAAACTGGTTATTGTTGCGTTTGCACTAATTATCATAGGACTGATCGGCACAGCCTCTTCACTTTACTTTTCAGATATACACTTGCTTGAACCTGTTAAATGGAAGGAAGAGCAAACGGTTGAAGCCAGTTCAATAGACAAAATCGATATCGATTCGGCTGCTGTTGATACTATAATTGAAAAAGGAAATAGTGATCGTGTGAAAGTTGAATTAATTGGAAAAGAAAGCAGGAAAAGAGACGGAGAATATGATCTAGTCATTGATGAGGATCGTGATACATTGAAAGTTAAGGTGAAGCATCATATCAAGTGGGGAATTACCTTCTATAGCCATGTTCAATTGCATGTAAAACTACCAGAAAAAATGTATAAATCCATTGCCTTAAAGACTACATCGGGTGATATTACGTTGGAAGACGGCCAGGCAAACAAGGCGACATTCCAATCCAATTCGGGAGACCTAATCATTAAAGAGACTGTTTTAAAGGAAGAATTGAACGCTGAAACAACCAGCGGAGATATTGAGGGCGAAAGCAATCATGCATACAACCTGTCACTCAAAAGTAGCAGTGGGGATATTTCAATAGATCATACGAAAGTTGAAAAACAGGTAAAGATACAAGGGGAAAGCGGAGCTATTATAGCCAATCAATTAGACGCAGAAAAATCTGATCTGTCGGTTAAATCAGGAGATATTAACCTTAAGGATATAAGTGGAGAAGTTTTAGCGAAAGCACAGTCTGGAGACATCGAGATTCGTCCTAATGAGCAAGCAGGCAACGTGAATTTAGAAACATCGAGTGGCACTGTCCTTATAGATACAAGTCAAAATTCGTTGCCATTTTCCATTGATTTTAAAGCCGGATCCGGGGAGGCCAGCATTCGTGCATCCAATGTGACTTACACAACGAAGGAAGAGCATCGAGTGATCGGGAAAATTGCCAATGGCAAACTGCAGCTTATCGTACGAACCAAATCAGGAGACTTCCAGCTAAAATAGGAAACGAGGGGAAACAGCAATGTAGTATTGCTGTTTTTCTTATGTTCAACGGCTTTTACCGTTCGATCTTTGTTGTGTCTCATCTATAAACCTGCAGACGAATTGCTGCAGGCTATCTTAGGAAACTTACCTAGTTTGGCCTTTGGATAAGTTACTTTTGTTTAGCCCGGTTCTTTCTTAGCTGTTCTATTGATTTTTAAAAGGAAAGGAGTATAATGAAATTTATTTCGGGAGTGGAAGGAAATAGGTGATCACATGAATGAGCAGACAAAAAAAGGGGCTCTATACATATTTTTATCTTACTTACTATGGGGACTATTCCCAATATATTGGAAGATGTTGGAGCATGTAACCGCTCATGAGATTCTTGCTAATCGTGTACTCTGGTCGTTTGTTTCAATGGTGCTGCTGCTCGTGTTTACTAGAAAACTAAGAGACTTAAAAGCTACGCTCCAAACAATGAAAGAGAAGCCAAAGCAGGCAGCGGCTCTTGTCATTGCTTCTTTTCTTGTGAGCGGCAACTGGTTTTTGTTTATTTGGGCGATCAATGATGAACGTGTGATAGAGACAAGTCTAGGTTATTACATTAACCCGCTCATGAGTGTGCTGCTCGGAGTTTTTGTTCTAAAAGAGTCTTTGTCTAAAGCACAGGTATTTTCTGTTGCTTTGGCAGCCATTGGTGTAGCGATTATTACGATATCCTATGGTCAACTGCCATGGGTATCCCTGGGGCTCGCTGTAACTTTCGCTTTATATGGATTAATGAAGAAAACCATTCAAGTGGAGGCAGCTGTCGGTTTAACGCTTGAGACTTTTTCGGTTACGCCAATTGCGGTTGCCTTTCTTGTTTATTGGTGGTCCAAAGGAGAGCTATTGTTGTTTTCTGGCTCATTTTCTACCGATGTACTGTTAATGCTTGGCGGAGCCGTGACAGCACTTCCATTGCTGATGTTTGCAGCGGGTGCACCGAAAATTCCGTTGTCAATGATTGGCATTTTGCAATACATCACACCAACTATGACGCTGTTGCTTGGTGTGTTTGTTTATCAGGAGCCATTTTCTGTTATCCAGTTTGTTTCTTTTTCATTTATTTGGCTAGCGCTGGTTGTGTTTACACTTTCTCAGACAAAATGGTATCAAAAAAGACATTTAATGACGAGAAAACAAGAAAAAGGAAGCGCCTAATAGACGATAGTCCATTAGGCGCTTCTTTTTTCTTGTTCTAGCTGCATACACTAGCAAGTGAGCTGATTTTACACTCTCTATCGAAGGCTGAAAAACGCCTACTTGTTGGGGAGTCCAATCCGATGTCATACGGAGCATGTGCCTTGCGCTTTTCTTATAAAAAGGCCCGTTTTACTTTGTGCCAGAATGAGTTATCTTTTAGTTTCAATGTTTTTACGCGTCTATTGCTTAATGAGATGTTTACTTCTTCAATATGCTGGATACTCAGTGCTTCATTATCGATCCCCATAATTGGATAGTTGTTGCTCCCTTTCAGCATTTTCAGCGTTAGTGTACGATCGCCGCTCAATATAAAAGAGGAGCCGAGTGTGCGGTAGCGCTTATTGTTTAGCGAGGCTAGCTCGCTCACCTGCATGCAAGGAAGCAGCGGATCGACTACCGCTCCGCTTACGGACTTATTGTAGGCTGTACTGCCTGTCGGTGTAGCAATGATCATCCCGTCACCGCGGAACATTTCGAAATGGAGGTCATCGATATACACATTCATCTCCATTGTCTTAATAATGCTAGATTTAATGCTGAATTCGTTTAAGCAGTAAAAGACAGCTTCTTCATCGACAGAAATTTGTAAAACGGGATAACGGCGAACTTCCATTTCTGCTTTAGACATCACTTCAATGAGGCTTGCGATATTGTCTGCATGAAAATCACAATACATATTTAACTCATTAAAAATAGAAATACCGGCATATAGGCAATCCTCGCGGAATCCGGTTTTTTGAACAGCCTGCAAAAATGTGCCATCGCCGCCGATGCTGACAATGATATTTGCATCTGCTGATTTTTCAACGATAGTAAAGCCGTGTTTTACGGCAAGCTTTTTTATTTCTGCTACTTTTTCTGCCACATTTTTTCGGCGGGTTTCGTAAAAATAGACATTCCGGCGCTGATCCATAAGAAAGTCTCCTTTTTTTGGGAAAGTTAGTATGGTTGTTATTAAATGATTTGTTAGAATAAGGTGTACCTGTTTCAAGTTTACCATGTGCCAGCTGTTTTTTCGAAGCTGGTGAACTAAAAAGATAGGGAAGGAGAGAGTAAATTGAACAAAAAGAGAATGGTTGCCCTCGCACTGGCTGCTGGATTATTTATTGTTTCCATTATTGTTAATGTAGCATCCATGGCAATGAAAACAGACTTTTCTAAAGCGTTCGAAAGCGCGATGGGAGCCAGTGATGAGGATTTCACCGAGCAGGTGGAGCAAGAAGGGAATGCTGCGAAAAAGATTGCCGTTTTGCCAGTGGAGGGAGTTATCCAAGATACGGGCACGGCTGAATCACTTTTTTCGTCTCCCGGCTATAATCATCGACAGTTTATGAAAAAACTCGATAAGGTTCAGGAGGATGACACGGTAAAAGCTGTCATTCTACAAGTAAATTCACCGGGTGGCGGAGTAGTAGAAAGCGCTCAAATTCGCGAGAAGATTTTAGAGATTAAAGAAAAAACGAAAAAACCATTTTATGTATCCATGGGTTCGATGGCAGCTTCAGGCGGCTACTATATTTCAGCTCCCGCTGATAAAATTTATGCGAGCCCTGAAACGTTGACTGGCTCACTTGGAGTCATTATGCAAAGCGTCAATTATTCAAAGCTTGCGCAAAAGTATGGAGTTGATTTTGTTACCATAAAAAGCGGTCCTCACAAAGACATTATGAGCCCGACGCGTGAAATGACAGAAGAAGAAAGAAAAATTCTACAATCAATGATTAATAACTCCTATGAAGGTTTCGTTCATGTTATCGCTAGTGGGCGCGGGATGTCGAAAGAGCAAGTCAAAAAAATTGCTGATGGCCGCATCTATGATGGCCGCCAGGCAAAAAAGCTTAACTTGATTGATGATTTTGGTTATCTTGAAGATACCATTGATGCATTGAAACAGGATAAAAACTTAAAAGGTGCCCAAGTGGTGACGTATGAGTCTAATCTTGGCCTGCCGTCTTTCTTAACAGCGAAAGCGCAGCAGCTGATCGGTGGAAATGATGAAGTCCAAGCGTTAATGAAAATCTTTTCACATCCAAATTCTCCGCGGCTGATGTATTTATATGCGGAATAAAGGAGGGACAGATGATGAGAGAAGATTGGAACAATGAAACGGAAGAGACAAAGCGTCCTGAGGAGGAGCAGCCAACAGAAGAGCCTGCGCATGCGTTCGGTCCACCGGTAGAAGAAAAAGCGCCGTTGGCTGTTTCTGCTCCACCTGTTTTACATTATGCCGGCTTTTGGATGCGGTTCTGGGCGTATCTTCTCGATTTAATTGTAGTCGGAAGCATTTCCCGCCTTCTCGTCTATCCGTTATTTCGGGCCGTTGGGATCGATACGACAGGCGATGGGCTCTTTTCCGCAGTTAATATAGCGACCGCCCTTGTTTTTTATTTATATTTTGTTTTAATGACAAAATGGTGGGGGCAAACGGTGGGAAAAATGGTGTTTGGCCTAAAAGTTATTTCATTGACGGACTCCGGTCTTTCATGGAAGACGATTTTATTCCGCGAGTGGATTGGCCGCTACTTATCTGTAACCATACCTTTTTTATATGTACTTGTTGCCTTTTTATCAAGAAAACAAGGACTGCATGACTATTTTGCGGGTACAACAGTTATCCACGAGTATTCACTAGCTGTTCAGTCTCCTGTTCATTCCTTATAAAAAAGCTGTCGGCTGATTGCCGGCGGCTTTTTTATGCTCTTTGTAACCATTAGAGAATACGTTGGTTCCTCATGTTTACTTTCTTTTTCCTGCGGACAAACTGTTTAGCGAAAAAGGAGGGAACCGTATGGGTTACGTATGGTGGGGACTGGCTGTTTTTTTAATTCTTTGTTTATCTATATATTTCCTGAAAATCAGGCTCCTTTTTTACTTTTTTCGCGTACCTGAAAGCAAAGAGGCCTATGTCCGTTTTTCCTTCCTTCACGGACTGCTATCTTATACTCTCTATATTCCACTTACAGACAGTTCAATTTCTGAGACTCAAAGAAAAAGAGCAGATGAAGAAGTGACACCTGAGGAGGCGGAAAAATTTTTCATCCAAGTGAAGGAGAAGTTGGAGCACATTGAAAATCTTCATTATATTATTCGTTCATTTTTAAATAAAATAGAAATCCACACTTTTTTGTGGCGGACAGCTATCGGTATGAAGGACGCCGCCTGGACAGGTGTGGCAGCAGGTTCGCTCTGGGCTATAAAAGGAAGTGTCCTTTCAGCCGCACATCGCATGATGAATATGACTGCCATTCCTGAAATCGAGGTCACACCCGTTTTTGGCCAATCTATTTGGAAAGTGGAATGTTCGTGTATGATTTCCTTTCGTGCAGGGCATGCTATAACTGCAGTTATTCAACTATTTTTTCACCGGCGAAGCCGAAAAAAACGTTCGAATACCGGGCTGTTTTTTTAAAATGCGTAAACAACTGGAGGGATGAACATGGGCGACCATCCAATCGAAGGATTAATGACCACAGCTATGGAAAACTTGAAAGATATGATTGATGTCAATACAATTATTGGAGATCCGGTGGAAACACCTGACGGCAGTGTAATTATGACTGTTTCTAAAGTTGGCTTTGGCTTTGCGGCAGGCGGAAGTGAATTTATGCTTGATAAGCAGGGAGAAGGCCAGGGGAAAAGCCCGTTTGGCGGCGGTAGTGGGGGCGGTGTGTCCATTACACCTATCGCTTTTTTAATTGTTAATTCAAGCGGTGTACGCATGCTTCATCTAGACGAAAACACACATTTGTTAGACAAGATTATTGACCTCGCGCCGGCTGTCATAGATAAAATTCAAAATATGCTTAACCAAAAAAATCAGTCCAAACAATCGTCAGCTAAAAAATCTTCTTCAGATTTTACAATTTAGCAGAGAGATTGAGCAATAGCAGGACTTTTCCTTGCATTTCCCTCGTTCAAACAAGTATGATATTAAGTGTGAAAAAGATGGAGGAGGGATTAGGAATATGGCAAATATAACATTCAAAGGAAACCCGGTCACACTGCTTGGAAACGAAGTAAAGGTGGGCGACCAGGCACCTGCTTTTACAGTGCTTGCAACAGACTTATCAGAGGTTACGTTAGCCGATTCTAATGGCAAAGTGCGTTTAATTAGTGTGATTCCTTCCATTGATACAGGCGTGTGTGAGCAGCAAACACGCAAGTTTAATGAAGAAGCTTCTAAAATTAGCAATGCAGAAGTCATTACTATTTCTGCCGATCTTCCGTTTGCACAAAAGCGTTGGTGTGCGGGAGAGGGACTGGAAAATGTAAAAATTTATTCTGATCATCGCAATATGTCGTTCGGGGATGCTTATGGTGTTCATATGAAAGAACTCCGCCTATTGGCACGTTCTGTATTCGTCTTAGATAGCGAAGGGAAAGTTACATATGTAGAATATGTAAGTGAGGGAACGAACCATCCGGACTATGAAAAAGCGATTGAGGCAGCAAAATCCGCCAAGTAAAAATAAAAAATGAAAGGCTGGCTCTTTATGAGTCAGCCTTTTTAAAGCGATAGAGACTTACAGGAGGAACGAATATGAGTGACTTTTCCCCGATTGAACACCTATTTAAAATCTTCGATGAAACAGCGGCTATTCTTCAGCAAGAGCTAGAATGCTCTTATCTAGATGCATTAGCAGAAACTGCGGAAAACTTATTTCAACAAAAAGTTTTGCAAGAAGAAATGAGCGATTTTACGAAGAAACGGGTATGTAAAAAATATGAGGAAACAAACCTTGACAATTATTCGAAAGAGGAAGTTCGTCAAGCTTATCAGTTCGCTATTTTAAAAGGAATGCAAGAAAATGTACAGCCGCATCATCAAATGACACCGGATTCTATCGGATTATTTATGAGCTATTTACTGGAAAAATTCATGCAAGGAAAAAAAGAATTTACCCTTCTTGATCCCGCGGCTGGAACAGGGAATCTTTTGATGACAGTTTTAAATCGCCAACCGGAAGCAGCCATTGCCGCTGCAGGGGTAGAAATAGATGATTTATTATTAAAACTCGCCTGGTGTGGAGCCAACTTGATCGAGCAGTCTGTCCAGCTTTATAATCAAGATGCATTAGAGCCATTGTTAATTGACCCAGTGGATGCAGTTATTTGCGACTTGCCAGTCGGCTGGTACCCTAATGATAGAAGGGCAGCAGACTATGAGCTGCAAGCGGAAGAGGGACATTCCTATGCCCATCATTTATTTATAGAGCAAAGTGTAAAGCATACAAAGCCAGGTGGTTATCTATTCTTGCTTGTTCCAAATGGTTTATTTGAGGAGGCGGGAGCTGATAAGCTGCATCGCTTTTTTCAAAAACATGTTCATATTCAAGGGCTGATTCAATTGCCAATGACTATGTTTAAGAACAAGCAGGCGGCAAAAAGTATTTTGATTTTACAAAAGCAGCAAGTGGAAAGCCTTGCACCAAAACAAGTATTTTTGGCAACCATGCCATCTATGAAGGACAGAAAGGCCATGCAGTCGATCATGATAAAATTGGAGACATGGTTCAAAGAAAATAAGTAAAAGCTAGATAATTGAATATAATCGGCCGTGCCAGCACTTTGTGAAAATGAGGAGGTCTTTATGTCAAAAGTTATTGCCATTAACGCCGGGAGCAGCTCATTAAAGTTTCAGCTGTTTGAAATGCCGGAAAAACGGGTTATCACAAAGGGACTTGTGGAACGGATTGGCCTGCCACGAGCCTTATTTAACATTACAGTAGACGGGCACAAACAAAAAGAAATCATGGATATTCCGAACCATGCAGAAGCGGTCCGGATTCTCTTAGATAAACTGACCGACATGGGGATTATTCAATCGCTTGAAGAAATAAACGGTATCGGCCATCGTGTGGTTCATGGAGGAGAAATATTTACAGATTCAGTCATCATTACGGATCAGGTGATAGAGAAAATCGAACAGTTGTCCGATTTAGCACCGCTCCATAATCCAGCAAACGTAACCGGAATCCGGGCATTTAGGGAAGTGCTTCCTAATGTGCCGGCCGTTGCCGTTTTTGATACGGCTTTTCACCAGACGATGCCCGAGAGTTCGTTTTTATACAGTCTGCCGTATCATTACTACACAGATTACGGCATTCGAAAATATGGTTTCCATGGCACCTCTCATAAATATGTTTCACAGCGGGCGGCCGAGTTGCTTGAACGGCCCATTGAACAGCTGCGCTTAATTTCCTGTCACCTCGGAAATGGTGCGAGCATTGCAGCAATCAGCGGCGGCAAGTCGATTGATACGTCCATGGGATTTACACCGCTTGCCGGTGTTACCATGGGTACGAGATCAGGGAATATTGATCCAGCTCTTATTCCATTTATTATGGAAAAGACAGGGAAAACAGCGGATGAAGTACTAGATGTGTTAAACAGGGAATCAGGGATGCTCGGAGTTTCCGGTTTCTCCAGCGACCTTCGCGATATTGAAGAAGAAGCAGCCAAGGGAAATGAACGAGCTGAGCTTGCTCTTGAAGTGTTCGCCGGTCGAATACATAAATACATTGGCTCCTATGCAGCACGGATGTCTGGGGTTGATGCCATTATTTTTACAGCTGGCATTGGAGAGAACAGCCCTGTTATTCGCGGTCGTGTACTTCGCGGACTTGAATTTATGGGCGTCTATTGGGACCCTGCGCGCAATCAAGTGCGCGGTCAAGAGGCTTTTATTAATTATCCTCATTCCCCAGTTAAAGTCATCATTATTCCAACAGATGAAGAAGTGATGATCGCCTGCGATACGGTAAAACTAGCGGGATTATAATGATATAAGGAAGCTGTCAATTTCAATGATAGCAAGAGGAACATCCTCTGGCATTGTATGGAACTCCCATTCTATGGCAGAGGATGTTTATTTTGAATAAATATTTACTGAGCGAAACGAAGTAAGAATAGTTACTAAAAAGGCAACAGCCATTAGTGTAAGTAAAGAATAGATCATTGTGGGGTCCTTAAAAATCCATAAGCCGGAAGCAAGGATCAACGAATCCATAAAGAAGATAAAAAAACCAGCATTGACAGCCAGGTGTTTTGACAGCAAAAGAGCTAATAAATCCACCCCTCCTGGAGAGATGTGATACCTTAGCATTAAACCGGTTCCGGCTCCAATGAATAGACCACCAACACAAGCACTCATCAGGATAGGCAGGTCAATTGTTCCTTTCAGAGGGAGAAGTAGATCGATTGCGACGGGCGTTAAAAGAGTCCCATATAAGCTGTTAAAAAAATACGATCTTTCCAACTTAAAAGCGAGAAGATAGATTGGGAAATTTAAACATAAAATAGTAATTCCTATTTTAAATCCCCATAAATAGTTGAATAACAAGCCAATTCCAAACACTCCTCCTTCGAGAAGATGAAAGGGAAGAATGAATCCGTTAATCCCTATTCCAATGAGCACAGCTGCAAATCCAATAATAAGTATCTTTTTTACGATCTTATCCTCTCCTTGTCCAAGTCCTCGTTAAAAACTATGCAATGGAAAGGGTTCCTATTCCGAGGGAAAAGCAAAAGCTGCATTTGAACTACTCTACGCCTTGATCCAGAGTGAGGACGGGGAATCCAGCTAAATAAAGGAGAAGCTACTTGTCAACCACTGTTTTTTGTCAATCCGTCGAAATTGACTTTTACTGGTTGATGATAGAAAATGAAAGGACGGAAATAGCATGGAAAGGGGACGCGAATATGGCTTGGACAGAACGGGAGAAAGCCGTTTGGGAAGAAATCATGGCGTGGGAACAGTCAATGGCTGACTATGACGGCAATGACTTTCAATATACATATTCGAAGTGGTTAAATGCAGCACTGGCAACTATTCCTGAAGAGGCGCTTTCTTCTTTTTTCGGACAGCTAGACAGTGTGCTGTTTCATATGCACTCGTTGCTTCAAGGCTCACAATTTCAAAATGAAGCGAGGGACCGAATTTTAACATCTGCTCGCGTATTTAGAGAAGATGTGGAAGTACTGGATGATTTAAAAAAGCTAACGATTGATCAACTTCGCTACTTGAATAGCCAGCAGTCATCAAGGCATCGACTTTATTCACTCATTCAGGGCGGGATTACCGGGACAGGAGGCGCCATTCCGCTTAGCACTGACTTTGCGGCCATGGCCGTTCTTAACCTGCGAGCCATCCAAATTACTGCAATGACGTACGGATATGATCCTCAGTTGCCATTTGAAATGATGGCTTCTCTGAAAGTCTTTCATGCTGCTGCTTTGCCTGAACGACTCAAAGCCGATGGATGGCAAGAGCTGCTAATTGATCTTGAGGAAAGGGAACATCCTTATTTTTACAATGAAACGGAACAACTGATCGATCCGTCGTGGATGGAAGGTCAGATAAAGCAATTTAGCAAGCTGCTAGCTATTACGCTGTTTAAAAATAAAAAAATGGCAAATCTGCCGCTTATTAGTCTAGCGATTGGTGCCGGAGCGAATTATCGCTTGACAAAAAGCATGACCGAATTTGCTGAAAAGTATTATCAGTACCGTTGGCTGCAGGAAAAGAAAGCGTCTAGAGCCTTTTAGGAGCTGCGTATAGAAAAGGTAATTGGATACTAAAAAAGAGCGTTCGGGTGCCGCAGCCCAAACGCTCTTTTTTACTTTTATCTTAATGGAAAGATTGTGGTTAATTTCACATTTATGTGAATAACTGAGGAAATGTGTAATTTATGTATAAAAAAATAACAGCCGGCAGTTTATTGATGACGGCTGTTATTGTCGGCTGCATTGATTTCTCTAGGCTGATTTTTTATGGAAGGAGTCGTGCGGAACCAAAGCCATAAATCATTAATAATGGAAGCAAGCTCACTGATTTCTTCATTAAGACGGCAGGAGAGTGAAAAATCTTCTTCGTGATTCAGCTGGTGCTGTAGGATGTTAATCTGCTTCTCAAGCTCTTGTATGCGATCGGGAATACTTCCACGGATATTTTCCCATTTTTGAAGGATTTTTTCTTGCTCCACGGCTGGGTATTTTTCCCATTCCTTTTCAGAATAAGGAAGTAAAATACCAAGCCGTTCATTTAAAAGAAAGTGCATATAAGTCTCCTCTTTTTTTCTTTTATCGTATCTGTTTTCCGGATTTTCTGCAAAAGAATTTGGGGGATTGATTATTTATTCAACAAAATGAATTTTTTTCAAATAAATGCTTGAAAGCTAAGAAATAACATGTTATATTTTATTCATACAAAAGAATAAAAATAAAAATAAATGTATATTTATACTAATAGATAGCAGCTAAGAGGAGGAAATATCAATGAACAAAAAAGTAGTGTTAGCTTATTCCGGCGGTTTAGATACATCAGTAGCCATCCCGTGGCTAAAGGACAAAGGATACGATGTAGTAGCCTGCTGCTTAGATGTAGGAGAAGGGAAAGACTTAGCATTCGTAAAAGAGAAAGCTTTGCAAGTGGGAGCTGTAGCCAGTTACATGATTGATGCAAAAGAAGAATATGCAAATGAATATGCATTGCTTGCTCTTCAAGGTCATACGCTCTACGAAGGGAAATACCCATTAGTATCCGCGCTGTCACGTCCGCTTATCGCGAAGAAGCTAGTAGAGGTAGCTGAAAAAGAGAATGCGGTCGCTGTGGCTCACGGATGTACAGGGAAAGGAAACGACCAGGTTCGTTTCGAAGTGTCGATTAAAGCATTAAATCCAAACCTTGAGGTGTTAGCGCCTGTACGTGACTGGAAATGGTCGCGCGAAGAAGAAATTGAGTATGCAAAACAAAACAATATTCCGATCCCGATTAACTTAGACAGCCCGTTCTCTATTGATCAAAACTTGTGGGGAAGAAGTAACGAATGTGGAATTTTAGAGGATCCATGGGCAGCTCCTCCGGAAGAGGCTTATGATTTAACCGCCTCTCTTGAAAACACACCGGATGTTCCGGAAATCATTGAAATTCAGTTTGAACAAGGCGTTCCAGTTGCATTGAATGGGCAAAACTACTCTCTAGCTCAGTTAATTCTTGAGTTGAATGAGATTGCCGGCAAGCACGGTGTTGGCAGAATCGACCATGTAGAAAATCGTCTGGTTGGGATTAAATCAAGAGAAGTGTATGAGTGCCCAGGTGCGATGACATTAATTTTGGCGCATAAAGAATTAGAAGACTTAACACTCGTTAAAGAAATGGCTCATTTCAAACCAGTCATTGAAAAGAAATTGACTGAATTAATTTATGAAGGACTTTGGTTCTCACCATTGAAAAAAGCGCTTGAAGCATTTCTGAAACAAACACAGCAGTTTGTCACTGGAACTGTACGTGTGAAATTATTCAAAGGCCATGCGATTGTTGAAGGAAGAAAGTCTGAGTACTCATTATACGATGAAAAATTAGCTACTTATACAACAGAAGATCAATTTGACCATGAAGCAGCAGTAGGCTTTATCCAGCTTTGGGGTCTGCCGACAAAAGTGAATTCTATGGTTCAGCAAGAGAAAGTGAAAGTCCAGCAATGAGCAAGCTTTGGGGAGGACGCTTTCAAAAAACAGCTGAAGAATGGGTAGATGAATTCGGCGCCTCTATCCACTTTGATCAGGAGCTTGTTTTTGAAGACCTTGAGGGCAGCATGGCACATGTAACGATGCTCGGAAAAACGGGCATTTTAACAGAAGAAGAAATGAATCAAATTTTGGGCGGCCTTGAAGCTTTAAAGAAGAAAGCTTCAAAAGGTGAATTAATATTCTCGGTTGCCCAAGAGGACATCCATTTAAATTTGGAGAAATACTTGATCGAAGAAATCGGAGCGGTCGGCGGCAAGCTGCATACCGGACGCAGCCGTAACGATCAGGTTGCCACTGATATGCATTTGTACTTGAAGAAGCAAGTCAAACTTATCATTGGATTGATTGAACAGTTTCAAGCAACTTTGGTGGAAAAAGCAGAACAGCATGTGGAAACACTTGCGCCTGGCTATACCCACCTGCAAAGAGCACAGCCGATTTCATTCGGTCACCATTTAATGGCATATTTCTGGATGCTGCAAAGAGATAAAGAGCGGTTTCAGGAAGGCTTAAAGCGCATAGATGTCTCGCCTTTAGGGGCGGGAGCGCTTGCTGGAACCACCTTCCCGATTGACCGTGAATTATCAGCAGATCTGCTCGGGTTCTCCGGGGTGTATGCTAACAGCATGGATGCAGTCAGTGATCGGGACTTTATCCTTGAGTTCTTAAGCAGTTCCTCTATTTTAATGATGCACTTATCCCGTCTTGCTGAAGAAATGATTCTTTGGTCGAGCCAGGAATTCCAATTCATTGAAATGGACGACGCGTTTTCTACTGGCTCAAGCATTATGCCGCAGAAGAAAAATCCTGATATGGCGGAGTTAATCCGTGGAAAAACAGGACGCGTTTATGGAAACCTGTTCAGTTTGCTCACCGTATTAAAAGGCCTGCCACTTGCATATAACAAAGATATGCAGGAAGACAAGGAAGGCATGTTCGATACGGTACATACGATCATTGGTTCCTTGAAGATCTTTACAGGAATGGTTCAGACCATGAAGGTGAATGAGGGCCGCTTAGAGGAAGCTGTCCACAATGATTTCTCCAATGCTACGGAGCTCGCCGATTATTTGGCGTCAAAAGGCATTCCATTCCGGGAGGCACATGAGATTGTTGGAAAACTTGTGCTTCATTGCATTCAAAATCAATGCTATCTTGCCGATCTGTCTTTAGAGGAGCTAAAGTCAGCATCAGCGAACATTGAAGAAGATATTTACCAGGTGTTGTCTCCATATGAGGCCGTTAAAAGAAGGAAGTCTTTAGGCGGCACTGGTTTCGACCAGGTTCAGCTCCAAATCGAGACAGCCAAGCATTTGGTAAATGAAAAACAGCCCCTTAAGAAGTAAGGGGCTGTTTTTGTTATGCCTATTATTTGCGACATCCTCGTTTGTTCCTGTTTTGTGCTTTTCTTTCCCGCTCTTTCTGTTGTTATTCCTGCAGTTACACACTAAACCCTCATCATTCATAAGCAATAACGAGTAGCATCTCTGAATGTTACACTCCTTCCGCTCTCTCCAATTTATTTTCTTCTATCTATCCCCTTCATGTGAAAAAGCCAAGTTATTTTTGTGGGAGTTTATGCCGTATGTTAAGCCAATGTAAAGAATATAGAGCGGAAATTGTGGTATTCGTTTGCTTTTAAGTTAAAAACACATAATTCAACGGTTTCCCATAAAAAACAAACGATTAACAATTTACCTAATCGGTTTTTACTTTTCTTTTTTATAGTGAATGTATAGAGAAACAACCAATTAAAAAGGGGAGAGAAACTTGAAGGTGAAAAAGCAAAGATTAGCTGCTCTAGCGGCCATATTCAGTTTAGCCTTAATGACAGGATGCTCAAGCAAAGAAGGAAAAACTGCTGCAGAGACTGGCGGTGAAAAGCTGGAGGGAGAACTAACCATCTATACAGCGATTGAGGAGGAGCTGGTTCCTGTCTATCTTGAATCATTTGAGAAGAAGTATCCGGAAGTAGACATCAATATTGTCCGTGATTCAACTGGGGTCATCACAGCGAAGCTTCTAGCAGAAGGGAAAAACACTCCTGCTGACGTTGTTTGGGGAACAGCAGCTTCCAGTTTGCTGATGCTTGATGAAAAGAATATGCTTGAGGGCTATTCACCTGAAGGAGTGGACAGAGTACAACCCCTATTTAAAGATTCAAACCAACCGGAGAAGTGGGTAGGAAATACAGCATTCATGACGGGGATTGCTGTGAATAAAAAAGAACTAGAGAAGAAAAACATTCCAATGCCTAAATCATATGAAGATCTGGTAAAACCCGAATATAAAGAAATGATCGTCATGCCGCATCCTGCATCCTCAGGAACCGGATTTTTAACGGTTTCTGCTTGGCTGCAAATGATGGGGGAGGAAAAAGGATGGGCCTATATGAAGAAATTGCATAAAAATATAGCGACGTATACTCATTCTGGATCAAAACCGGCCAAGCTTGCCTCAGCAGGGGAGTATCCGATTGGTATTTCCATGGTTTACAGCAGCGTAAAAGAGAAACAAAAAGGCTCACCAGTTGCTGTTATTTTGCCAAAGGAAGGATTGGGCTGGGAAGTGGAAGCCAATGCCTTAATTAAGAAGGATGAAAAGGAAAATGAAGAGATTGCTAAAGCATTTTTAGATTGGGCCATTTCTGATGAAGCCATGAAGGAATATTTTGAAGCCAATGGATTTGCCACGATTAAAAATAATTTCACAACACCAGACGGGTTTCCTAAAGGTGTATCCGATCAATTATTTACTGAAAATAATTTGAAATGGGCGGCAGAAAACCGGGAGACTATTTTAGAAAAATGGGAAAATGAATTCGGCCAAAAGGCAGAAGCAAAAGAAGAATAAGATAGAAAGGACGGCGAACGCTATGAAGGATTATTTAAGAATTGACCACGTTAAAAAAACGTTTGGAGAGCTTACTACGTTAAATAATCTCTCTTTTAATGTGTCTCAAGGAGAGTTCCTTTGTTTATTGGGGCCTAGTGGCTGCGGCAAGACAACATTGCTTCGTATTATTGCCGGATTGGAAAAACCATCCTCTGGGAGAGTCTTTATTAAAGGAAAAGATATGACTGCTGTTCCGCCGGCAAAAAGGAATGTCGGGGTGGTTTTCCAATCGTATGCCCTCTTTCCGAATTTGACTGCTTTAAAAAATGTTGAATTTGGTTTGAAAGCTAAAAAGATTCCGAGGCCTGAAGTGAGAGAGAAGGCGCTTGAAGCTTTGGAGATGGTTGGGTTGCTAGATAGCAAAGATCGCTATCCTGCACAGTTATCAGGAGGACAGCAACAACGGGTAGCACTTGCCCGCGCACTCGCCCTGTCACCGGACTTTCTTTTGCTTGATGAGCCGTTATCTGCCCTAGATGCGAAGGTGCGGGAAAAACTCAGATTTGAAATTCGTTCCCTGCAAGAAAAACTTGGTATTACGACGATTATGGTAACTCATGATCAGGAGGAAGCTTTAACCATGGCAGATAAGATAATCGTCATGAAAAGCGCAGAGATTATGCAGATAGGGACCCCTCAAGAAATTTATCAAATGCCAGCTAATCCATTTGTAGCTGATTTTATTGGAGCGATGAACTTTATCCATGCTCATCAGGATACAGAGAATGGACAGATGCTCGCCATCCGCCCAGAAGAGATCATGTTAACCGATGAAGCAGGTATCTGTGCCATTGTAGAAAAACTTGAGTTTAGAGGCCCGATATACAGAGGATTAGTCAGACTTGAAGACGTCGATTCACCATTACATAAGAGGCTGTTGCTGATTGATATAGCTACAAATATCGTTCAGCAGCGAAAAATCAAAAAAGGCAGCCTGCTCACCTTGTCTTTAGGTGAAAAGCAGATGCTGTCATATCGGGAGAAAGTGGGCGTTTAAATGGAGTGGTTAGAAAAAAGTGGAACAGCCGCTGCGCTTAAGAGAATAAAACGAGAAAGCGGGAAAAATGACTGGCTGCAGCGATTGCTCCTTCTCGGATTAATCGGCACTTTTATGCTTCTTCTTGTTCTTCCGCTCTGCCAGTTATTTATTCATGCATTTTATCGGAAAGATGGCTCATTTGCCGGCTTAGAAAATTTCATTCAGTATTTTTCCTCACCGGCACTTGTTCAGTCATTAAAGCATACGGTTTTTATATCTGGCGCTACCACTTTCATCTCAGTTTCCCTGGCGTTTGTTTACGCCTATGCACTCGTTCGGTCAGCAATTCCCGGAAAGGGATTCTTTAAGTCTGCAGCACTTCTTCCGTTGTTTGCCCCAACCATGATGCACGGAATCGCCCTTGTCTATTTGTTTGGCAATCAAGGGCTGCTCACCAATGGATTTTTGGGGATTTTTCCGGGAGTATCACTGGAGTTATATGGCCCGATAGGTATTATCATAGCGGAAGTTATCTATACTTTCCCGCAGGCACTGTTAATTTTATTGGTCGCCTTTCAAGGAACAGATTATCAGATGTATGAAGCGGCTGATATTCTCCAGGCAGGAAAGCTTAAAAAGTTTTGGATAATCACGATGCCAGGGGTGAAATATGGATTGATCAGTGCGTCATTTGTTGTTTTCACTTTAAGTTTTACAGATTTTGGCGCACCCAAAATCGTCGGAGGACAATATAATGTGTTGGCAACAGACGTATACAAGCAAGTGATCGGGCAGCAAAACATAGCCATGGGGGCTGCTGTTGGCATGATTCTTATGCTTCCTGCTATTTTTGCTTTTGTTATCGATAGACTCACACAGCAAAAACACGCTTCATTCATTTCAGCTAAATCGAAGCCATTTCAAATCAAAAAAGGAAGATTACGAGATACATTGTTGTTCCTGTTTTGTTCAGCTATTACAGGAGCCATTTTGTTTATGATATTGGCCGTTTTAATTGCTGCTTTTACAAAAGTGTGGCCATATGATTTAAGCTTTACCCTTGAACACCTCGGGTTTTCCAGTTATACAGGCAACGGAATAGAGGCATTTACAAACAGCTTGATCGTAGCTGGAATTACAGCAATTATCGGAACTTGTTTGACCTTTTTATTCGCCTACGCAATAGAGAAGATCCGTGGGCTATCTCATTTGAGAAAAGTGGGCTATTTTCTATCAGTCATCCCATTGGCTGTGCCAGGCCTTGTAATTGGTCTTGGATATATATTTTTCTTCAGCCAGCCAGACATTCAGATTTTTTCATGGAAGTTGGCCAACCCTTTTCATTTCTTATATGGAACAGTAGCGATAGTCGTTATGGCGAATATTATCCATTTCTATTCCGTTGCTTTTGTTACGGCGACGACAGCGTTAAAAAAGTTAGACAAAGAATATGAAGTTGTTTCAGAATCCATGGGGATTCCCCTTTACAAAACCTTTTTCACTGTAACGGTTCCTATGTGCTTGCCAGCTATTCTGGAAATGGCCATGTACTTCTTTGTCAATTCCATGGTTACCGTTTCTGCGGTCATGTTTTTGTACTCGCCGGACTTCAAGTTGGCGGCTATCTCAATTGTAAACATGGATGATGCTGGAAACTTGGCTGCGGCGGCTGCCATGAGTTCACTTATTTTATTAGCGAATATTATTGTGAAAATTTTGCATGAAGGAATAACAAAAACGATGCGCCTGTGGGTAATCCGTTGGCAGCAAAGGTAGGAGAGACAAGATGAAAACAAAAATTAAAGGAATCATTTTCGATTGGGCAGGAACAACAATAGACTACGGGTGCTTTGCACCTGTGCAAGTATTCATCCGCATTTTTAAGGAGAAAGGCATTGATATTACGATTGAAGAGGCTCGCAAGCCGATGGGGCTTTTGAAAATAGATCACATTCGCGTACTCACTGAAATGCCGCGTATCAAGGAGCTATGGCACACCATTCATGGACGCGATCCAGAAGAAAACGATATTAAAGAGATGTACGACCGATTTGAAGAAGAATTGTTTGCGATTCTTCCTGATTACGCTACACCAGTTCCCGGCTGTTTAGAACTCATGGAGAAACTCCGTCACCGGGGGATCAAGATCGGCTCGACAACAGGTTACACAGCAGAAATGATGAAAGTTGTTACCTTCCAAGCAGAGAAACAAGGCTATGCTCCTGATTATCTCATTACATCCGATGGAGTGCCTGCAGGGCGCCCTTATCCATGGATGTGTTATCTAAATGCCATACACTTAGGGATTTATCCAATGAATTCTATGATTAAGGTAGGAGACACGATTTCAGACATACAAGAGGGAAAAAACGCTGGAATGTGGACAGTAGGGGTTATTTTAGGAGGCAGTGAACTCGGTCTTTCAGAAGAGGAAGTAAAATCGATGGAGATCAACGAGTTAGACAGAAGAATACAAGCAGTAAGGGAACGCTTTATTGAAGCGGGAGCCGATTTCACTATTTTAGAGCTGGATGACTTGGAAAAGGTAATTGATAAAATCGAATTCGAGCAATCTATAACTGTTTCATAAAGGAGAGATGTTCATATGGAAAACAAACATTATTTACTATTAACGCCTGGACCGCTTACTACTACTGAAACAGTGAAAGCCGTAATGATGAGGGACTGGTGTACATGGGATAAAGAGTATAATGATCTCGTTCAGGAAGTTCGTCAAAAGCTTGTAGCATTGGCTGTAACAAATACGGATGACTATACAGCGGTTCTTATGCAGGGAAGCGGAACATTTACTGTAGAAGCCACGATAGGATCAGTTGTTCAATCATCCGGTAAACTATTAGTTTGTGTAAATGGAGCTTACGGAGACAGGATTGTCAAAATTGCCAGGATTCTCGGTATCCCAACTGTTATATGCAGGACTGAGGAAAATAAACCGATAGAAATTGAACAACTGGAAAATGTCTTAGCTGCCAACAAAGACATTACTCATGTGGCAGCCGTTCACTGTGAAACGACTACGGGAATATTAAATCCCGTACGGGCCATTGCTGAAACAGCCAAAAAGTATGGCAAACGAACAATCATTGATGCGATGAGCAGTTTTGGCGGAGTTGAAATAGATATGGAAAGCTGGCAAATTGATTTTCTAATCAGCAGTGCCAACAAATGCATTCAAGGAGTGCCTGGGTTTGGTTTTGTTATTGCTAATCGTGCGGAACTCCAGAAATGCAAGGGACAGGCACGTTCCCTGTCGCTCGATCTGTATGATCAGTGGCAAACAATGGAACAGTTTAACGGAAAATGGAGATTCACTTCTCCCACCCATGTAGTAAGAGCGTTTTATCAAGCGTTGCTCGAGCTTGAAGAAGAGGGTGGTGTCGGGGCGAGACAAACACGCTATGAGCAGAATCAGACCTTATTAGTGCAACGGATGAAGGAAGCTGGCTTTCAGCCTTTTATTAAAGAAGAATACCATTCACCCATTATCACGTCATTTTGTTTTCCGAACGAAGAGTTTGACTTTACATCGTTTTATAACTATTTAAAAGAACAAGGGTTTGTGATTTATCCAGGAAAGGTTTCTCAAATAGATACTTTTCGAATTGGCAATATTGGTAATGTGCATGCCGCTGATATTTTGGCCTTAACAAAAGCTGTTGAAAGAAGGGCGGTTTGTCTATGAAGGTATTCTGCTTAGGAGGAGCCGGGAAAATTTGCCGCGAAGCGATTTTAGATCTCGTTCAGTACTCTAAATTCGAAAAAATTACAGTAGCTGATTTCAATGAACAAGAAGGACAAGCGGTTGTAAAGTGGTTGAATGACCCAAGAATAGACTTTGTCCAAGTGGACGTGACCAACGTAGACGAAACTGTGGAAAAAATGAAGGGATACGATATCGTTTTAGATGGAACGACGATTAAGCTGAATGGTTTGTCTTCCGAATGTATTGCGAAAGCAGGATGTCATGGCGTTAACTTAAATGGATTTGGCGAAGAATCAAAGTGGAACAATCTATTTGTGAAAAATAGAAAAACACTTCTCCCGGGTTTCGGCATGACCCCAGGATTAACGCAAATGATGGCGATGCATGCGGCCAATCAATTAGATACCGTTGAAAGTGTACGGGTAAGCCATGGTTCTTTCCGGCCGATTGCTTTCTCAGCTTCCATTGCTGAAACAACTACTTACGAATACGACCCGAACTTGCCGACAAGAGTGGTATTTGAAAACGGAGAAATGAAGCAAGTGCCACCCTTTGCTCGGCCGCGAAAAGTCAAGCTGCCGGACCCTTATGGAGAAACGATTCAATATATTATTCCACATGCTGAAACGATCACCCTCGCTCAAGCACTGAAGGATAAAGGGGTTAAATTAATTGAAACCCGGGGAGCATGGCCTGAAAAGAACATGAGTCTAGTAAAATCGTTATTTGATTATGGAATGTTGAAGAATACACAGATTACTGTAAACGGTCAAGAGATTGGAATTATGGATTGTATATCCCAGTATTTATTGGCATCTGACGAAGGGCAGACAACAGAATTATATGGATATGCCCTTCATGTAGAGGTGGAGGGAACAAAGCAAGGAAAACAGATGCGGCATACATTGTATCATACACATCCTGCTTCGGATGGATCTGTGCCTGGTTGGGAGAGGTTAAGAGCTTATACTCGAAATGTAGCAATCCCTTTTGCTATCGCAGCTAGTTTAATTGCCAAAGGGCATGTAAAAAAGCAGGGGATAATCACGCCAGAAGAAGCGTTTGCTAATCCGTCTATCATCTTTGAAGAGCTAAAAAAAAGAGAGATTTTTATCCATGAAAAGGTAAGTGTTATAGAAAAAGAAGTTGCCCTGCCGCACATTTAACAAAAAGAGACTGGCATTGGAGGTGCAGCAGTGTCCGTTATAAGTGAAGAGAGAAAGCGGATCATCGTAGAAAAAGTGGAAGTGAAGGGAAAAGTGAAGGTAGCAGACTTAGCGAATGAGTTTGCTGTATCTACAGAAACGATCCGCCGCTATTTAGAAGAATTGGATAGAGAGCGGAAGCTGAAGAAGGTATACGGGGGAGCTGTTAAGTCGGCGAACTCCCCATTAGTGGAGCCTTCGATGATAGAGAGGAAAATTTGGAACATAGAACAGAAAAAAAGAATTGCTTACAAGGCTGCTGCCTTTATACGCGATGGAGATGTGCTGATGATTGACGAGGGAAGCACTACGTTGCAACTGATTCCTTATATGCTCCATTACAAAAACTTAACTGTAATTACAAATTCTTTTGCACTAGCTAATCAACTGATTTCAGCAATCAATAAAAAGTTTTTTGAGGGGGAAGTGATATTTATTGGGGGAAAGGTTAGTTCTCAGCACTATCGGGTAGCTGGCCCAATGTCCCAGCAAATTATGAACCAACTTCATTTTGAAAAGGCATTTATTTCAGTAGACGGCATATTGCCAAAGTTTGGACTCTCGTGCTATGAATTAGAGAATGCTACGTTGTCAGAGCAAATGATTAAGCAAGCGAGCCAGACATTCGTACTGGCCGATCACTCGAAGCTAGACAAAAAAGCTACTTATCAAATTACTAATTTAAACAAAGTGGATTATATTTTTTCTGATGCATCTTATCCGGATGGGTGGGGAGAACAGCTAGCCAAAGACAAAGTGAGTTGGATAAAATGCTGAAAAATGAACGACTGCTCCGAATCGGCTGCTAAAAGTAGTTAGGAAATAGCCATTAGAAAAGAAGATGTAAGAAAAATAGTTAGTGATCAAAAAAAGGGAAAATGTACCGTGAATTCTATAGAAGAGATTATATGAAAGCTGCTTACAAGCCAGAAAGACCGAAGCATCCTTATGCTTCGGTCTTTCTTCTATTACTCGCCTTTATCTGTGCGGACAACAAGTACATCACAATTAGAAGAACGAGTAATGTGTTCGGAAACACTTCCAATGAGGAAGCGTTCCATGGCATTCAAGCCGGTTGCTCCACATACAATTAAGTCTGCTTTTACTTGCTTTGCTGCTTCTTTAGGAATGATAACTTTAGGCGAGCCGTATTCAACATAAGTGTTGACGGTTCCGACACCTGCCGATTCAGCTGACGATTTGTACTCTTTTAGCAAATCACTGCCATAAGTAGTAGCCCGTTCGGCGATGGAGCGGTCATATGCTTCAATGGCTGCAAATGAGCGTGTGTCGATTACATGTACAAGGTTGAGTACCGCATCATTGCGTTTAGCGATTTCGATTGATTTTCGAAATGCCCACTCCGCTTCCTTCGACCCGTCAACCGCCACAAGGATGCTTTCATACTTCATGCTCATTATACATTCCTCCTTTTCTTTTATTCTACATGAAAAGGAGAAAGATGACAGCTGAGATGTATCCAAAAATATGAAAATTCTTAAACAAATGTTAATTGTTTAGGGAAGGCGGTCAAAATTTCAACGCCGTCCGCTGTAACGTATACATCATCTTCAATGCGCACACCGGCCACATCCGGCACGTAAATCCCTGGCTCAATTGTGAATACCATGCCTTCTTGTAAAAGCAGCTCATTTGTTTCAGTGATGCTTGGGTATTCATGAACACTGATTCCAAGACCGTGTCCGAGCCGGTGTGGGAAAAAGTCGCCGTATCCTGCGTCTGCAATCGCCTTTCTTGCAGTCAGGTCAATCTCTTTAGCAGTCATTCCAGGCTTTACAGCTGCCACAGCTGCCTGTTGAGCCTGTAACACCGTTTCATAAATTTCACGTTGTTTGTCTGAGATTTCTCCAAAAGCGACCGTACGCGTAATATCAGAGCAATAGCCCTCATATACAACCCCGAGATCGAATAAAACGAGATCCCCTTTCTTCACTTTTGTGTTTCCAGGTGTCCCGTGTGGAGAAGCGCCATTCTTACCGGTCAATACCATCGTAGAAAAAGACATTTCAGCAATGCCTTGTTTTTTCATTTCGAATTCAACCTCAGCGAGAATTTCTAACTCCGATTTGCCTTCACGAATGGCTTCTGCTCCGGTTTTTACAGCTAAATCTGCATACTCTGCAGCTTTTCTTAAAGAGGCAAGTTCTTTTTTGTCTTTTATCAATCGAAGCTGCTGCATTTTCTCCTCGGCGGCAACGAACGCGGCACCCGGAAAACGGCTGGAAAGCTCCTCGTAGCGTTCAACATTTAAATGTTGTTTTTCAACGGCTATTCGATTGATGCGACCGGACCGTTTTTTTACACGGGTTTCGATCATTTCCCAGGGATTTTCGATATCTGTATGGCCGACAATTTCAAATGCCCAGCCGCTGTTTTTAGCATCGGATGCATCTAATTTTGGACAAATGAGAAAAGGCTCAGATTCAGGGAAGATGGCTACGCCAAGCAGACGTTCGTGCGGATCGCTTCTGAAACCAGTTAAATAAAAGACATTCTCAGGAGCAGTGATAAAGGCCAAGGAAATGTCTTTTTCTTTCAGCCACTCCATTAATTTTGTTAGTCGATTGTTCATGTTGTTTCCTCCTTAGACAATGCATTTACCAGTTAAAAGCGTATCAATAAATGATGAGTAAGTAAATAAGTAGACATGCAGGGGAATTTATTGTTTCATCGAATAGTAGGAGTGGAAATCATTTTAAGAAAGGGGTTTTACCTATGAAAGTATCCTATCATGGACATTCAATTGTAAAAGTAGAAACGAACGGCCAGACAATTTTAATCGATCCGTTTATCTCAGGGAATGACTTAACCGATCTGCAAGTGGAAAATGAACAGCCGGATGTCATCATTTTGACGCATGGTCATGGTGATCATGTGGGTGACACAGTAGAACTTGCGAAAAAAAATAATTCTCTCGTTATTGCTGTAAATGAGCTGGCTACTTATCTCAGTCACCAAGGAGTTAATACTCACCCTATGCATATCGGTGGAAGTCGTGAGTTTGAATTTGGCCGCGTAAAATTTACTCAGGCATTTCACGGTTCGGGAATTGAACAAGAAGACGGGACCTTCCTTTATATGGGCATGCCGGCGGGCGTTTTATTAATGATTGAAGGAAAAACAATCTACCATGCGGGAGATACGGGGATCTTTTCCGATATGAAATTAATTGGTGAATTGCACCCGATTGACCTGGCATTTCTCCCGATTGGTGATAATTTTACAATGGGACCAGATGATGCAGCGCTTGCGGCTAAATTTTTACAAGCAAAGCAAGTCGTTCCTATTCATTTCAATACTTTCCCGCCGATCAAACAGGACCCTCATGCATTTATTGAGAAGCTAGAAACGAAAAATGGACAAGTGTTAGAACCTGGACAAGCTATCGAATTGTAACAGGATTCAGGCTGCGAGAAGAACCTTGCAGCCTTTTCTGAATTGAATTGAATCGCTGTGCTTTTCAAAGTATAATAACTGTATTAGCGAGTCTGAAAGGGACAGGTGAAACAGTTGATTACAAAACACGAACAGATTCTACAATACATAGAGGGGCTGCCGATAGGGGAGAAAATTTCTGTCCGGCAAATTGCTAAAGCGCTCTCAGTCAGTGAGGGAACGGCTTATAGAGCCATAAAAGATGCGGAAACTAAGGGGTTTGTCTCAGCAATCGAGCGAGTTGGCACCATCCGGATAGAGCAAAAGAAAAAAGAAAATATTGAAAAACTGACCTTCGCTGAAGTAGTGAATATTATTGATGGGCAAGTACTAGGAGGCCGGGCTGGCCTGCATAAAACGCTAAACCGTTTCGTGATCGGCGCCATGAAACTAGAGGCCATGATGAGATATACTGGGCCTGATAATTTATTGATTGTCGGCAACCGGACGAAAGCACATGAACTGGCCCTGCAAGCAGGAGCAGGCGTGTTGATCACGGGAGGATTTCAGGCGGATGACCATGTAACAAAACTTGCAGATGAATTAGAGTTGCCGGTCATTACCACAACATATGACACTTTTACAGTGGCGACCATGATCAATCGTGCCATTTATGATCAGTTGATCAAAAAGGAAATCGTGCTTGTCGGTGATATTTTTACGCCATTTGACCAGACAGTTTCACTCACTATCGGTGATAAAGTTAGCCATTGGATTGACAAAAATCGATTGACGCTCCACAGTCGCTTTCCTGTTCTTGATCGCCATTTAAAAGTACAAGGAATTGTGACAGCGAAAGATATCATGGGAGCAGAACAGGAGACGCCTATTGAGAAAGTCATGACAAAGCAGCCGATCACCGTCACCATGAAAACGAGTGTAGCTGCTGCTGCTCATATGATGATCTGGGAAGGGATTGAGCTTTTGCCGGTCGTCGATGATCAGAGTCGTATCCAGGGAATTGTCAGTCGTCAAGATGTATTGAAAACATTACAAATGGCCCAGCGACAACCGCAAATGGGTGAAACGCTTGATGATACGATTACAAACCAGATTGATCTTTCGGGCGATAAGTCCGAAGAAACTTATACATTTGAAGTGACGCCCCAAATGACCAATCAGCTGGGAGCTATTTCTTATGGAGTATTTACAACGATTGTTACAGAAGCAGCAAGGCGCTCGCTGCGGGCTAAGAAAAAGGGCGACATTGTCGTAGAGAACATTACTATCTATTTCTCAAAGCCCGTACAAATGGAAAGCTTGTTGGAAATCCATCCAAATGTACTTGAAGTCGGCCGAAAATTTGGAAAAGTGGACGTGGAAGTATACAACGGAGGCATGCTCGTCGGAAAAGCCCTCATGATGTGCCAAATCCTAGATAGGCAATAAAGAAAAGCGAAGCCGACTGCTATGTCCCGTCAAGCACAAGACAAGCCGTTTGGAAGGTTGCTCTGTAACCTTCCCGGCGGATGGGATTGTGACCTCGAGGGACAAGGAGGCGGAGCTAGCCAAAGAAAAGCGAAGCCGACTGCTATGTCCCGTCAAGCACAAGACGAGCCGTTTGGAAGGTTGTTCTGTAACCTTCCCGGCGGATGGGATGTGACAAATAAATAAAGAGGATGTCCCAAAGATTTTTTTAGGTCATCCTCCTTTTAGGTCATTATTGATTTTTTAATTCTTCAGCTTCTCTTTGGGCGTAAGGAAGAACATGACGGTAAGCTTTATACCCTGCCCATAAGCTAGAAAAACCGATAAGCAAAAACAGAGCAGCAATCACATAAGATATAGTCGTCTGCTGGATAAATAATGTATTCAAACCAAAGAAGCCGACAAATAGGCCAAGCGCCATGCTGGATTTAGCAGATAGCCATTTTTTCTCCATGGGACGTCTGCTTCTAACGTATTGGACCTTATAAAAAATGTAAAAAGCGAACGATAAAACAATAATAAATGCTAAAACGGGCATAAGTTTTCCTCCATTTATTTGTTCAGACATCTTCATTTTAACGAGAACAAGAAGGAAATTCTACTAAAAAAACGGAATGTCACAAAGGAGACAGGAATGAAAAGTCAAATTATCCAAAAAATTAAAGAATATGATACGATTATTATTCATCGTCATGTACGTCCCGATCCAGATGCCTACGGATCGCAGGGGGGGCTGGCAGAAATGATCCTCGCTTCTTTTCCCCATAAGAAGGTATACACGGTTGGAAAGGAAGAGCCGACACTTGCTTATTTGCGCAAGCTCGATGTCATCGCGGATGAAGTATATGAGGGAGCGCTCGTGATTGTATGTGATACAGCCAATCAGGAGAGAATTTGTGACCGCCGTTATCGTCTTGGAAAAGAGTGGATCAAAATTGACCATCATCCAAACGAGGACCCGTATGGCGATCTTCTGTGGGTAGATACCTCTGCCAGCTCGGTGAGTGAAATGATTTATGATTTATATAAAAGCGGCAAAGAGGAAGGACTAAGCTTGAATGATGAGGCAGCCCGGCTATTGTTTGCTGGCATTGTCGGTGACACCGGACGCTTTCTGTATCCTAGTACAACGAGACGTACCATGGTGTTTGCAGGAGAGCTTCTTCAGTTTGATTTTGATCGTGACGAGCTGTTTAACCGGATGTATGAGACGGATGAGAAAGTATTGAAATTGCAAGGGTATATCCTGCAAACATTCAATCTATCAGCAAGTGGAGCGGCTTCTGTCGTTTTAAGAAAGGAGCTTCTTGAGGAGTTTCAAGTAGCCCCTTCAGAAGCCTCCTTGCTTGTCAGCACACTCGGCAATGTAAAAGGGATCAAGGCTTGGGTTTTTTTCATCGAAGAAGAAGATCAAATCCGTGTCCGTCTTCGCTCTAAAAAACCTGTAATTAATGAGATTGCGAAAAGGTATAAAGGAGGCGGCCATCCACTCGCTGCCGGGGCTTCCGTTTATTCCTGGGAAGAGGCAGAAAACGTAGCGGCTGATCTTGATAAGCTTTGCCGGGAGGCTTAACCGCCTTCTAAATCCATCTCGAGCTGAATATGGATAGTGGTATAAAAATACCACTCTTTTACATGAAGGGAATAACTTCGTTTATTGATTTTTAGTGTTTTGTTTTCAATTGTCTGTCGAATCAGTTCTTTATGAGAATAAACTGTTTCGAGGTCCTTCGCATATAAAACAGATAGATCTTTTTTTAGCTGTTCCTTTGCATTGAAAATGCTTTGGGAGTCATCAATGCCATACTTTTTATAATTGAGAATATCAATTTCAATTTCCTGCACAATCAGCTTGTGCAGGTTTTTTTTATTAAGCTCTTTATACTCCTCCTGCCAAACTTCTAGCTGGACCTTTAATTCATCAATCGTTTTCTTTTGCTTTTCCAGTAAAGCAGCTTGCCTTTCCTGGGAAGCTCCAAACATATAAAGAAAGAGCACCCAGCTAAGGCAGAAGCCGATCGCTGCCCCGGCCAGCAGCCGCTGCAAACTCTTTTGCTTATGCAAAGTTGGCACTCTCATGGCGAAATATGCTCCCCAGTCAGCCATACGATAATAGCCGTTCCGGTAGCTGTTCCGCCCATTGCCGACAAAATGAGCAAGAATTGTTTAAATAAATCTTTTGTTTCACCATTTAAAAAGCCTCGTTCAAAGCTATAAACGGTATCAAAGGTTCCTCCGATGGCAGCGATAATTGCCCAAATTCGCAAGCCTTCACTAATTTGTGAAATGCCCGTAAAAAGCGGTCTTCCGGTTGCAAACGATGCTAGTCCCCCGATTAGCGAGCCGCCGAGTAAAACGCCAAATGCGATAAAGTAACATTTAAATAATTCATCAAAAAAGGTTTCTGCCATACGCCCTCCATAATAGCTTGTCTTTCTATTTATATATGTAAAGAAAGAGTCTCCTATGAAAGCAGAACATATTTTCTTTTTTATGGCGGCCGTCTTATAATGAAGAAAGAGGCTAGGGACGAAAAGTGTCAAGGAAGGATGAGAAGGATGTTCACACATCTGCAAGTTCAAACAGGCTACAGCCTATTGTCTAGCTCCATAGCTATTGACAAGTTGACTGTCAAGGCAAAAGAGCTGGGCTATGACGCACTCGCCATCACAGACCGCAATGTTATGTACGGGGTGGTTCCTTTTTACAAATCATGCAGGCGGGCTGGAATCAAGCCGATTATCGGCTTAATTGCCGATGTTGAAAGCAGCCTGGAGGAGGGACGTTCTTATCCGCTTGTACTGCTGGCGAAAAACAATATAGGTTACCATCATCTATTGAAGATTTCCAGTGCCATTCAAACAAGAGCTAAAGAAGGCATTCCATTAAAGTGGCTCAAAGGTTATTCAGCTGGTTTATTTGCCTTTACTCCAGGGGTAGAAGGAGAGGTGGAGCAATGGCTCTTAATCGATCCTGCACAAGCGAAGAAGGCAGCTAAATTGTTAGAACAGCAATTTGATCCAGGCCATTTTTTCTTATCGGTTGCACGTCACGGGAGAAAGAATGAGGAAACAATTATCCAAGAAATGAGAGAATTAAGTCATTCCCTTTCAATTCCGCTACTTGTGTCTAATCGAGTTACTTATTTAAATGAAGAAGAAGCATTTGCCGTTCAATGCTTAGAAGCGATCAGGGATGGAGTGAAGCTGGCAGATAAACAGATAGATGATAATAATCAAGCGTACCTTTCTTCCAAAGAGAAGATGGCTCAGTTATTCGCAGACTTGCCGGATGCTCTGGCACAAACGGTAAAAATCGCAAATGAGTGCAAAGTGGATATTCCACTCGGACGACGTCTGCTTCCTAAGTATCCGCTGCCGGAGGGCCAATCTGCTTCTCAATATTTAGAACAGCTTTGCCATAAAGGGCTGGAGGAAATAGGAGCTTCCGGGAAGCCATCTTATGCAGAGCGGCTTTCTTATGAACTTGAAACAATTAAAAAGATGGGATTTTGTGATTATTTTCTTATTGTCTGGGACTTTATGAAATTCGCAAAAGACAATCATATTTTGACAGGGCCGGGAAGAGGATCGGCCGCTGGCTCGCTCGTAGCTTATGTGCTCGGCATTACAACAGTCGATCCGCTTGAACATGGGTTGTTATTTGAGAGGTTCCTTAATCCAGAGCGCGTAACCATGCCGGATATCGACCTTGATTTTCCCGATCACCGACGGGATGAGGTCATTCGTTACGTTGCTGATAAATATGGGACGCTTCATGCGGCACAAATTATTACGTTTGGCACATTGTCGGCAAAGGCAGTTATCCGCGATATAGCCCGAGTGTTCGGTTTGTCCTCAAAGGAACTTGAACAGCTTTCCAAAATCATCCCATCACGGCCAGGGGTGACACTTAAGCAGCAGTATGCGGACTCTGACCGTTTTCGTGAGTGGGTGCACCAAACGGGAGAGCACGAAAAAATCTATCAGACGGCTTTGACACTTGAGGGGCTACCGCGCCATACATCCACACACGCCGCCGGAATGGTTATCACGGAAGAGCCTTTAACGGAACTCGTTGCTGTGCAAGAGGGACATGATCATGTGCTTCTGACCCAATTTCCAATGGATGCCCTCGAAGAACTTGGTTTGTTAAAAATTGATTTACTCGGTCTGCGCAATTTGACCATTCTGGAAAGAATGATTGATTCCATTTATTATGTTGAAGGAAAAAGGCTAGATTTGCAGAATATACCTTTACAGAATAAAGAAACGTTTCAATTGCTCGGAGAAGGAAAGACAACAGGGATTTTTCAATTGGAATCAGCGGGAATGCGAAACGTACTGATGAAGTTGCAGCCGAACCGTTTTGAGGATATTGTGGCAGTTAATGCGCTTTACCGGCCAGGTCCGATGGAAAGTATCCCTCGTTATATAGAGCGCAAGCATGGACGACAGCCGGTCCATTATCCCCACCCTGACTTAAAGGACATTTTAGAGCCGACGTATGGTGTACTTATTTATCAAGAGCAAATCATGCAGATTGCCTCAAAATTCGCTGGTTTTTCTCTAGGGGAAGCGGACTTATTGAGAAGGGCAGTTAGCAAAAAGAAAAAGGACGTGCTTGACAGCGAAAGCCATCATTTTATAGAAGGAGCAGTGAAGAGGGGCTACAGCAAAGAAGCAGCAGAAGCAATCTACCATCTAATCGTTCAGTTTGCGAATTATGGATTCAACCGAAGCCATGCGGTAGCCTATAGCTTTATTTCCTACGGAATGGCGTATATAAAAGCTCACTATCCAACCATCTTTATGGCTGCGTTGTTAAGCTCCGCTGTCGGCAATGAAGAGAAAGTGAGACAATATGTAGCAGAAGCGAAGGAGATGGGAATTTCTTTACTGCCGCCGTCTATTAATCACAGTTTTTATCCCTTTAAAGCTGAAGGAAACAGCATCCGCTTTAGCCTTGCAGCTATCAAAGGCATTGGGGCAAGTGTACTGAAAACAATTATAAATGCCCGGGAAAAAGGACCTTTTACGGACTTGTTTGATTTTTGTCTGCGTGTGCCTATTCATGCAGTGAATCGTAAGGCGCTAGAAGCCCTCTTATTTGCAGGTGCATTTGATGAGTTTAATGAAGATCGAGCTGTCCTTCTGGCCACACTTGACGTGGCGATTGAACATGCTCAGTTGATTCAGCCAATGGATAGTCCAAGCGTGGAGGACTTATTTATAGGAGATGATTTCTTCCCAAAACCAAAATATGCACAGGCAGAGCCAATGAGCATGGAAGATAAACTTCAATTTGAAAAGGAAGTCATCGGTTTCTACTTGTCTGCTCATCCAATAGAACAGTATAAGCAGCTTTTTGAGCAAGAGGGAGCTCTTCCAATTGTTCGATTGTCTGCTGGCAGCCGCAGTGTGTCTGTCGGTGTTTTTGTAAACGAAGTAAAAGTCATCCGCACGAAAAAGGGAGAAAATATGGCATTTGTTCATTGCTCAGATAACAGCGGTGAAATAGAAGGTGTCTTATTCCCAACTTCATATAGAAGGTATTCCACTCTTCTAGAAAAAGGTGCTATTCTTTATCTATCAGGAAATGCGGAAGAACGAAACGGCCGTAAACAATTGATAGTGAATCAGGTGTACAGCTTAGAAGAGGTGGAAGAGTGGCAGGTAGAAAGAGAAAAAACGCTGTACATAAAAATACCAGAGGTACCGGATGAACATTTAATTCTTGAGGATATTCACCGGCTGATCAGCTTTTCCAAAGGAAATGTGCCTGTTGTTCTTCATTATGAAAAGAACCGGCAAACGGTTAAGCTTCATGGAAGAAGCGCCGTTAAGCCGGCAGAATCGCTGCTGGAGGAATTAAGAAAGCTCGTCGGCAGCGAGAATGTAGTACTTAAATAATTCTTTACTTTACAACTGATCGCTGATAGTTTATTGTGTGTAATAGACAAAAACGTGGTCTGACCACTGAGAGCGGTTAGAATTGCCGAAATAGGGAGAGAAAAAGATGTCACTTAGAGAAGAAGCATTACATATGCATAAGGTTAATAGAGGAAAGTTGTCTACTGGCATTAAAACAAAAGTGAAAAATGCAAGAGATTTAAGCCTGGCCTATTCACCGGGTGTCGCAGAGCCATGTAAGGAAATCTATGAAAAGCCTGAAACAGTGTTTGATTATACCATTAAAGGGAACACGGTAGCGGTCGTTTCTAACGGAACCGCCGTTCTTGGGCTTGGAAATATTGGGGCAGAGGCAGCGATGCCTGTTATGGAAGGGAAAGCAGTGTTATTTAAAAGTTTTGCTGGCGTAGATGCGTTTCCAATCTGCTTAAATACAGAAGATCCAGAGAAGATCATAGAAACTGTAAAGCTGATGGAGCCAACATTCGGAGGAGTCAATTTAGAAGATATTGCAGCTCCTCATTGCTTTGAAATTGAGGAACGCCTTAAGAAGGAAACGAACATTCCCATCTTCCACGATGATCAGCATGGAACGGCTATCGTCACAGTGGCAGGTCTGTTGAATGCTCTGAAATTAACGGGAAGAAAGTTCAAAGACATTAAAGTAGTGGCCAATGGTGCTGGAGCAGCTGGCATTGCTATCATCAAGCTGCTTACAAGCTATGGAGTGCGTGATGTCATTATGTGTGACTCTCGTGGGGCTATTTATGAAGGGCGTCAAGAAGGAATGAACCCTGTGAAAGAAGAAGTGGCCAAGTATACGAATGTTCACCGTCAGGAAGGTTCACTTAAGGACGTCATTAAGGGGGCGGATGTGTTTATTGGTGTATCTGTTGCCGGCGCCCTCACAAAAGAAATGATTCAAACAATGAATCCAGAACCTATTATTTTTGCGATGGCAAATCCGGTACCGGAAGTCATGCCGGAAGAGGCAAAAATGGCAGGAGCCCGTGTGATTGGAACTGGGCGTTCAGACTTCCCGAATCAAGTAAATAATGTTCTCGCTTTTCCGGGAATTTTCCGTGGTGCACTTGATGTACGCGCGACGCACATCAATGAACAAATGAAGCAGGCAGCTGTAGAGGCTATTGCGGGACTGATTGAGGATCACGAACTAAATGCTGACTACGTGATACCAGGTCCGTTTGATCCGCGTGTAGCTCCAGCGGTAGCATCGGCAGTGGCAAAGGCAGCAATGGAAACGGGTGTAGCCCGCTTGAAAGCTGATCCTGAGGAAATTCGCCAACGTACGATGCAGTTGTCTCTTATCGGAAAAGGTGAATAAAGCTGTGGAAAATGAACGACCGCAATCAAAGTTTGCGGAAGTGGTAGACAAAATCCGTGAGATGATCGCAGCAGACGGCTTGACTCCGGGGGACAAGATGCCATCTGAGAGGGAGCTGTCTGAGCGGCTGTCTGCTGCCCGGTCCTCTGTTAGAGAGGCATTGCGGGCTCTGGAACTACTTGGATTGATTGAAACAAGACGAGGAGAGGGAACATTTCTTCGTGATTTCAGCGATCATCAGCTCGTTCAATTGCTAAGCACATTTATTTTGCAAAGAGAACAGACTCAAAAAGATGTTCGGCTAACGAAAGAGATTATGGAAATCGGCTGTTTATCCTCTGTTGTCTTACTTCCACATTTAGAGGAATTAATGTCAGAGCTTGCTGAAAGAATAAAAGACGAATCGTTTACGGAGCAGAGCTTTTTTGCTTTCTTAATGGATATAAGCGGTAATTCGCTTTTAAAAAAGATCTGGTTGATCGTATCTGATTATGCCGCGGCAATTCACAAAGAGGATAGACTATTAACGAATAAAGAGGCTTTTATCCATTTGATTTCTATAGTGAAGACTAGAAACATAAAAGATGTTATTGACGCTTACAAACAGCTTTAGGCTGTTCTGTTTTTTGCTGTCCGTCTCATAAAGTCAGATAACTAGGTTCAAGCTTTTTACAGGGAGAGGATGCAACTTGATTAAAGATTTATTTAACAAACAAAAACCAAAAAAAAGAAAGTATGCGACGATACCTACAGAAGCTAGTAAGCAAGACGTACCTGAAGGCATTATGCAAAAATGCCCTAACTGCAAAAAGATCATGTATACAAAAGAACTAAAGAAAAATTTAAGTGTTTGCTTGCAGTGTGGCCATCATCATGGAATGACGGCAATTGAACGTTGTAATTCTTTTATTGATGAGGGAACATTCGAGGAATTCGACGCCGGACTTTCTTCAACAAATCCGCTGAATTTCCCGGGGTATCTGGAAAAGCTGGAGGCAGACCGGCAAAAAACAAAAATGAATGAAGCTGTTTTAACCGGCATTGGCCGGGTGGAAGGCTTTGAAGCCGTTGTTGCCATTATGGATGCTAATTTCCGGATGGGAAGTATGGGATCAGTGGTTGGCGAAAAGATTACGAGAGCAATTGAGGAAGCAGGACGCCGGGGAGTACCGTTTATTATTTTCACTGCCTCAGGTGGAGCCAGAATGCAAGAGGGTGTGCTTTCGTTAATGCAAATGGCGAAAACAAGTGTAGCTTTAAAACGTTTTAGCGAAAATGGCGGGTTGATTATTTCCATTATGACGCATCCTACCACTGGCGGCGTATCCGCAAGTTTTGCTTCCCTTGGAGACTATAATTTCGCAGAACCAGGCGCATTGATTGGATTTGCAGGCAGGCGGATTATTGAGCAGACGATCCACGAAAAGCTGCCGGAAGATTTCCAGACAGCCGAATTTTTATTAAAGCATGGCCAGCTGGATGCAGTACTTCATCGTCATGAAATCAAGGAAAAGATCGCCTTTTTACTGGACATACATCAACCGGGTGGTGAATTGGCATGATTGGTTTAGAATTTGAAAAACCAGTGATGGAACTAAAAGGAAAGATTGCTGAATTAAAAGAGTTTACTTCAACTTCGGATGTTGATTTGACGGAAGAGATTGAAAAGCTGGAACAACGCTTGAAAAAGCTTGAGAAAGATATTTATGAAAGCATGACACCATGGGACCGTGTACAAATGGCCCGGCATCCGGAACGGCCGACAACGCTGGATTATATTAGCTATTTATTTACCGATTTTATGGAGCTTCATGGCGATCGATTGTTTGGCGATGATGGAGCGATTGTCGGTGGAGTAGCTAAATATCACGGCCTACCAGTAACTGTTATCGGTCATCAGCGAGGACGGGACACGAAGGAAAATATTAAGCGGACATTTGGCATGCCGCACCCGGAAGGATATCGAAAGGCACTTCGTCTAATGAACCAGGCAGTAAAATTTAAGCGCCCGATTATTTGTCTGATCGATACGAAAGGTGCTTACCCAGGGAAGGCCGCTGAAGAACGAGGACAGAGCGAAGCAATTGCGAAAAACTTGTTTGAAATGGCTGGCATGGAAGTGCCTATTATCTGTATTGTTATCGGCGAAGGCGGAAGCGGAGGAGCCCTTGGTCTAGGCATCGGCGATAAATTATTTATGATGGAAAATTCCACTTACTCTGTTATTTCCCCAGAAGGGGCTGCGGCTCTGCTTTGGAAAGATGCCTCTCAGGCAAAAAGGGCTGCAGAAACAATGAAGATCACAGCAGGAGATTTAAAAGACTTAGGAGTCATTGATGCCATTGTCCCTGAAGTGAGCGGAGGAGCCCATCGAAATGTTGCCCAACAAGCAGCATTAATTGATCAAACGCTGAAGCCGGCTCTTGAAGAGCTTCTTCATTTATCGATTCCGGAATTATTGGACAATCGTTATATGAAATATAAACAGATCGGAGAGTACACACTCTGATTGTTTCGTGCAAATAGACAGCGGGAAAAGAAGAACGTGCAGCGAAAGGCAAAAGCACGTTCTTTTTTAAATGTTTATAAAATATAGCCCTATCTAATTGATCATGGAACTCCATAAACATTGTGAAGGTCAGACCTTTCTGTTATTTTAGAAGAGACAAGTAGAGAATGAGCCAAACAATAAGAACTGTTTAGCTATGTCTGTAAAAAGATACATATCCAGGCGAGACGGAGGGATCCATGTGAAACGTATCGGAGTGTTGACGAGCGGTGGTGACGCACCGGGAATGAATGCAGCCGTTCGTGCTGTTGTCCGTGAAGCGATTTATCATAACCTGGAAGTATATGGGGTTTACCAAGGATACCAAGGGTTAATTTCAGGCAATATTCACAAGATGGAAGTAGGTTCAGTTGGCGATATTATTCATCGGGGAGGAACGATTCTCCGATCGGCAAGATGCCCCGAATTTCAAACAGCAGAAGGGCAGAAAAAAGGATTGAAACAGTTGGAAGAACATGGAATAGAAGGGCTTGTTGTGATTGGCGGCGATGGCTCTTACCGCGGGGCAAAAGCACTTACTGAGCTTGGCTATCCGTGTGTCGGTGTACCCGGGACAATCGATAATGATATTCCGGGCACCGAATTCACAATCGGTTTTGATACGGCTTTAAACACGATCATTGATGCAATTGATAAAATCCGAGATACGGCAAGTTCTCATGAACGCACATTTATCGTGGAAGTAATGGGAAGAAACGCCGGAGATCTGGCGTTGTGGGCCGGCCTTGCTGGCGGGGCGGAAACGATCTTAATTCCGGAAGAACCACTTGATATGGAGGCGATCAAAGTCCGGCTGTTGAATGGGCTTGAGCGCGGAAAAAGACACAGTATTATTATTGTGGCTGAAGGCGTAATGAGTGGAAATGACTTTGCTGAGAAAGTAAAAAAAATGACTGGAATTGAAACGAGGGTATCTGTGCTTGGCCATATGCAGCGAGGGGGCTCTCCAACAGCTGCCGACCGGATGCTTGCAAGCCGGCTTGGTGCTCGAGCTGTCGAGCTGTTGATAGCAGGAAAAGGCGGCCGTGCAGTCGGCATTGAGCGCAATGAGCTGGTTGATTATGACATTGTAGAAGCACTAGCTCTTCCACATAAGCTGGATCTAAATATTTCCCGATTAGCTAAAGAGTTATCTATTTAATTGATTTTCACGAGGAGGCTCTCAAAAGATGAGAAAGACAAAGATTGTATGTACGATTGGTCCGGCAAGTGAAAGCCCGTCCATGCTCGAAAAGTTAATGGAAGCTGGCATGAATATTGCCCGTTTGAATTTTTCCCATGGGAATCACGAAGAGCATGCACAGCGAATCAAAAATATTCGCGAAGCTGCAAAGAAGACCGGAAAAACAATCGGTATTTTGTTAGATACGAAAGGCCCTGAAATTCGCACACATAATATGGAAAATGATGCTATAGAGCTAACAGCTGGCAGTCAAGTGATAGTATCTATGCATGAAGTGCTCGGAACATCCGAAAAATTTTCGGTTACATATGAGGGATTGATAGAGGATATTAAGCCGGGAGGAAAAATCCTGTTGGATGACGGCTTAATTGCCCTTGAAGTAACAGACATCGATAGATCAGCAGGCGAAATCCAAACAAAAGTACTGAACAGTGGCACGCTAAAAAATAAAAAGGGTGTAAATGTGCCCGGTGTATCGATCAATCTTCCAGGAATTACTGAAAAGGATGCAGAAGATATCAAGTTCGGTATTGAACAAGACGTTGACTTTATTGCTGCTTCTTTTGTTCGTCGCGCTTCTGACGTTCTCGAGATTCATGAGTTGCTGGAACTGCATGGAGCGAGCCATATTCAAATCATCCCTAAAATTGAGAATCAAGAAGGAGTCGATAATATCGACAGCATTCTTGAGGTATCGGATGGATTGATGGTAGCACGCGGAGATCTTGGCGTGGAAATTCCTGCCGAGGAAGTGCCGCTCGTGCAAAAAAGGTTAATTCAGCGTTGCAACACTCTCGGCAAGCCGGTTATTACGGCGACACAAATGCTTGATTCCATGCAGCGTAACCCGCGCCCGACACGTGCGGAAGCAAGTGATGTAGCCAATGCTATTTTTGATGGTACAGATGCGATTATGCTTTCTGGGGAAACAGCTGCAGGAACGTATCCTCTTGAGGCGGTACAAACGATGCACAGCATTGCAGATCGCACAGAGACGGCTTTAAATTACTCAGAAATCTTATCTATACGTAGCAAAGTAAGTGGACATACAATGACCGATGCGATCGGACAATCAGTGGCCCATACGGCAAACAATTTAGATGTACAAGCGATTGTGACGCCAACGGAGAGTGGACACACTGCTCGAATGATTTCACGCTATCGTTCAAAAGCACCGATTGTCGCGGTTACATCCAGTGAACGAGTTTCACGCAGCCTTGCACTTGTCTGGGGAGTATTCCCAAATATCGGTCCTAAAGTAAAGACAACAGATGAAATGCTTGAGCTCGCTGTACAACAAAGCATAAGTACGGGTCTCGTCAAGCACGGAGATTTAATCGTCATCACAGCCGGTGTTCCAGTAGGCGAATCGGGTACGACAAATCTGATGAAAATCCATGTGGTTGGGGACGTTTTAATGAAAGGCCAAGGGATTGGGCGAAAATCGGCTTATGGCAAGGTCGTCGTTGCTAAAAACGCATCAGAAGCACTAGAAAGGATAGAAGAAGGGGACATCCTTGTAACGATCGGCAGCGACAGAGACATGGTGCCGGCTATCGAAAAATGTGCAGCGCTGATTACAGAGGAAAGTGGATTGACAAGCCACGGTGCTGTTGTCGGTATCAATTTGGGCATTCCGGTCCTAGTTGGAGTAGAAGAAGCGACGTCGATTTTAAAGGATGGACAAGAAATTACTGTGGATGCCTCCAGAGGCATTGTTTATAACGGGCATGCCAATGTCCTTTAATTAAGAAAATGAAAGCTGTTCAGCAACTGACAGATTGTCGGCTGCTGAACAGCTTTTTTTATAAGTAACAAGTGTATGAAGAGACAATAGATGCGTCTATTTTTGCGGACGGCTGGGGAGGGATGATACAATAAAGAAGAACATAAATTGTTTAAAAAGGGGAAAATCCGTTGCGATATTTATTATTTATTTTTATTGTTGCTCCGGCATTGGAAATTAGTCTACTGATGCTTTCAGGAAAAACTATAGGAGTTTGGCCAACATTTCTGTTGATTTTAACAACAGGTTTTTTAGGAGCTTATTTTGCTAAGAAACAAGGAATGCAGGCGGTTATAAAGTTGCGTGAAGATATTCAGAACGGCCGGTTCATTGGTGATACGGTAATCGATGGCGTATGCATATTGGTCGGCGGCTTGTTGCTTTTAGCCCCGGGCTTTATTACAGATATTTTAGGTTTTTTACTTTTGCTTCCCTTCACAAGAAAATGGGTTAAACCACTCTTATTAAAACTATTTCGTCGTTCTTTTCAAAATGGAAATGTCATTATCATGAAATAGAAAAGCGTCAGCCAGCGGCTGACGCTTTTCTATTTCATCGGAGGTGGCACATCTTCTCCTGTAATATAGTTTCGTAAATCTGTAAATACTCCTGCACTGCTGAGAGCGTTAATAATAACGAGTGTAACAGGGCCGAGAATCAGACCGAAGAAACCAGCAAGCTTAAAGCCGACAAATAAGGCAATCAGCGTAGCTAGAGGGTCCAGGCCGATGCTGGAGGACAATACTTTAGGCTCCATAATCTGACGCTGAACAATGATGATCACGTATAAAACAGTTAAACCAATGGCTAGGCCAGTATCTCCGGCAATAAATTCGTATATAATCCATGGCACGAATAGGGTGCCTGTCCCGAGATAAGGAAGCAAATCAACAAGCCCCGCAACAAGAGCGAGTGTAATTGCATAATTTACCCGCAAAATAAGCAATCCTACAAGAACGATAAAGGTCGTAATCGAAATGAGTGTCAATTGGGCGCGCAAAAAGCCGAATAACGCCCTTTTTAAAGCGGCAAACACGTTAATCAAGCTTGTCCTTGCTTTTACGGGTAAGTAATGAATCGTCCGCTTCTGAAGATTCTCCCAATCTTTAGTAATGAAAAAAGCAGCAAGAAATGAGAAAATTAATGCGGTCGCGAAATTAGGGACCCATGAGATTAATTTTGGGAGTTTCAAAAAGAAGTTCTGGATAAACTCTCCTGCTGTTGAGGCGAACTGTTCCCCTGCTTGGCGAATGTTTGTAGAGATGGTCTCCTGCTGGCCGGTATCAAGAGAATGAAACAGCCCTGCTGCCCGTTCATATATTGGGATCACTTGAGAAGCGAAGAGGTTTTCTATTTGCTCCACTACAACGTGAACGTGGCGGGGAACAACAGAGGCGAAATAATTCGCGCCTGAAACAATTTCAGCGATTAAAAGCGTCATTCCACCAGCGAAAATAGCCAAAATAAGAAGGATAGCTGTGCCGGCAGCAGCAGCTCGTGGCAACCTCACCTTTTTCTCCAAAAAACGAACGAATGGCTGAATAAGAAAAGCAACTGCAAAGCCGATGATAAATGGGTACGTTATTTTTGCAACATAATATAAAGAGAGTAAAAGTAACGCGGTGGAAATAATTACAATCAGAAAGCGTATCAACCTATGCCAGTTGGATGAATTCAAGGCTTCACCTCCTATGCCTCACATTGTATCAATCTGATCAGGGGAGAGAAAGAAAAATGGCTCGTATTATAACGACAAAAATTGCATAAAAGAAAGGGGTAGAGATATGCAGCCTTATCTATTCTTACTGATGTTACTTGCCATCGCGCTCATTGCGAAAAATCAATCGCTTCTTCTGGCTGTTATTGTTTTGCTCGTACTGAAAGTGATTGGTTTAGATGACAAGCTGTTTGCGGCTGTTCAAACGAAGGGAATCAACTGGGGAGTAGCAGTCATTACTATTGCGGTGTTGGTGCCGATTGCGACAGGAGAAATTGGGTTTAGGGAGCTGGGGGATTCTCTAAAGTCTCCTTATGCATGGATCGCTCTCATCTCTGGTATGCTTGTAGCCCTTCTCGGCAAAAGCGGCGTGACGTTGCTGGCGGAGGATCCTCATATTACGACCGCACTTGTCTTTGGAACGATTGCAGCGGTAGCTCTTTTTAATGGCGTGGCCGTTGGTCCATTGATCGGCGCAGGCATCGCCTACACGGTTATGAAAGTTCTTGAGTGGTTTCAATAGAAATTTTAGCCGCTCCCATGTATAATGAGTACAGGAAGAAAATAATTTTTTAGTATAACATGTTTTTTCCCCGTGTTTTGTTGAGAAACCATGGCGATTTTGTAGAATTTTAGACACTTTTCATTCACAAACATTAAATTATTGTTTATAATATCAGGTGAAAGCGCAATCTTTAAAAATGTTCGTGTTTTACATGAAACTTTACTGAGCAAGAACTCAGTTAAAAATGCTTTCAAAAAAGGCAATGGGGGAAATTAACAGTCGAAGGAGAGAATGATTATGACGACCGCTCGTGGATTAGAAGGAGTAGTAGCAACAACATCTTCAGTAAGCTCTATTATTGATGACACTCTTACATACGCTGGCTACAACATCGATGATTTAGCTGAAAATGCAAGCTTTGAAGAAGTTATTTATCTGCTATGGCACCGAAAACTTCCTACACAGGCAGAGCTAGATGAGCTGAAGCAGCAATTGTCAGACAGCTATGATCTTCCTCAAGAAGTACTTAACCACTTTAAAATGTATCCAATTGATAAAGTCCATCCAATGGCCGCCCTCCGCACAGCTGTTTCATTAATTGGTTTGTACGATGAAGAAGCGGATGTTATGAGCGAGGAAGCAAATTACCGCAAGGCAGTTCGTCTGCAAGCAAAAATCCCTGCGCTTGTAACTGCGTTTGCCCGCATCCGTAAAGGCGAAGAGCCGATAGCGCCACGCAAAGATTTCGGTTTAGCAGCGAACTTCCTGTACATGCTTTCCGGAAAAGAACCGGAGGCTGTCGAAATCGAAGCGTTTGACAAAGCGCTCGTTCTGCATGCGGACCATGAATTAAACGCTTCTACATTTACAGCTCGCGTATGTGTAGCTACTTTATCTGACGTTTATTCTGGAGTAACAGCAGCCATTTCTGCTTTAAAAGGCCCGCTTCATGGCGGGGCGAATGAGCAGGTAATGAAAATGCTCACTGAGATCGGTTCCGTTGATAACGTAGAGCCGTATATCTTGAGCAAGTTAAACAATAAAGAAAAAATTATGGGCTTCGGCCATCGTGTATACCGTCAAGGCGACCCGCGTGCGAAGCACTTGAAGGAAATGTCAAGAAGATTGACAGAATTAACTGGAGAGCCACAATGGTACGAGATGTCCACACAAATTGAGGAACTTGTAACAACGCAGAAGAAACTTCCGCCAAATGTGGATTTCTATTCTGCATCCGTTTACCATAGCCTGGGCATAGAGCATGATTTGTTCACGCCAATTTTTGCTGTAAGCCGTGTATCTGGCTGGTTGGCACACATCTTGGAACAGTATTCAAACAACCGTTTAATCCGTCCACGTGCTGAATACACAGGTCCTGGTATGCAAGAGTACGTACCGATCGGTAAGCGCAAGTAATTCTAATATTTACAAACACCCAAAAAATTGGTGTAATATAAATTGAGTAACAGAGGTTAGAGGGCGTATGCCTCTAACCTTTGATTATGGAATTGGAGGTATTTTTCATGTCACAAGGCGAAAAAATTACTGTATCAAATGGAGTTTTAAATGTACCAAACCATCCAGTAATCCCATTCATTGAAGGGGACGGAATTGGCCCTGATATCTGGGCAGCAGCTTCCCGTGTACTTGATGCTGCTGTTGAGAAAGCATATAACGGTGAAAAGAAGATCGAATGGAAAGAAGTATATGCCGGAGAAAAAGCATTTAACAAAACAGGCGAATGGCTTCCGGAAGAAACACTAGAGCAAATTCGTGAATATTTGATTGCTATTAAAGGTCCATTAACAACACCAATCGGCGGCGGATTCCGCTCTTTAAACGTAGCGCTTCGCCAGGAATTAGACTTATTCGTCTGCTTGCGTCCTGTTCGTTACTTCGACGGAGTACCTTCTCCGATCAAACGCCCTGAAGATACTGATATGGTTATCTTCCGTGAAAATACAGAAGATATTTACGCTGGTATTGAATACAAGGAAGGTTCAGATGAAGTGGAAAAAGTCATCGACTTCCTGAAAAATGAAATGGGTGTAAATAAAATCCGTTTCCCTGAAACTTCAGGTATTGGTATTAAGCCAATCTCTAAAGAAGGAACTACTCGCTTAGTACGAGCAGCGATCAACTATGCTATTAAAGAAGGCCGCAAATCTGTTACTTTAGTACATAAAGGTAACATTATGAAATTTACTGAAGGTGCGTTCAAAAACTGGGGCTATGAATTAGCTGAAAAAGAATTCGGCGAAAAAGTATTCACTTGGGCTCAGTACGATAAAATTAAAGAAGAACAGGGAACAGAAGCAGCAAACAAAGCGCAGGCTGATGCAGAAGCTGCTGGCAAGATCATCGTTAAAGATGCCATTGCTGATATATTCCTTCAACAAATTTTAACTCGTCCAAAAGAATTTGATGTAGTAGCAACAATGAACTTAAACGGTGACTACATTTCTGATGCACTTGCTGCACAAGTGGGTGGAATCGGAATTGCACCGGGAGCCAATATTAACTATGAAACAGGACATGCTATTTTTGAAGCGACACACGGAACAGCTCCAAAATATGCAGGACTTGATAAAGTAAATCCTTCTTCTGTTCTACTTTCAGGTGTATTAATGCTTGAACACTTAGGATGGAATGAAGCAGCTAATCTTATCACTGCATCTGTTGAAAAAACCATTGCGTCTAAAGTAGTTACTTATGACTTTGCCCGTTTAATGGAAGGCGCAACAGAAGTAAAAACTTCTGAGTTTGCTGATGAATTAATCAAGAACCTTTAATTAGTATCAACACCGTTCTTTTTACAAAGGAACGGTGTTATATGTATTCCATACCATACCTAATTTTAAGGGGGACTCACACATGTCTTTGAAACGTAAAAAGATTTCTGTCATCGGTGCGGGATTTACAGGAGCAACAACGGCATTTTTGCTTGCACAGAAAGAACTAGGAGACGTTGTACTAGTTGATATTCCACAAGCGGAAGGCCCAACCAAAGGCAAAGCCCTTGATATGCTTGAAGCAAGTCCTGTGCAAGGATTTGATACGAACATCATCGGTACATCCAGCTATGAAGATACGAAAGATTCTGATCTGGTCATCATTACAGCTGGAATTGCTCGTAAGCCAGGGATGAGCCGGGATGACCTGGTACAAACAAACCAAAAAGTGATGAAGGCTGTAACAGCTGAAATTGCGAAAAGCTCTCCAAATTGCCATATTATCGTGCTAACGAACCCTGCCGATGCGATGACTTATACTGTGTTTAAAGAATCAGGATTCCCGAAAAACCGCGTGATCGGCCAATCAGGCGTTCTTGATACCGCTCGTTTCCGTACATTCGTTGCACAAGAGTTAAATTTGTCTGTAAAAGATATTACAGGCTTTGTTCTTGGCGGCCACGGCGATGACATGGTCCCACTTGTACGTTATTCTTACGCAGGCGGTATTCCTTTAGAAAAATTGATTCCGCAAGATCGTCTTGAGGCCATTGTTGAACGTACACGCAAAGGCGGCGGTGAAATCGTTTCTCTTTTAGGTAACGGTTCTGCTTACTATGCACCAGCTGCTTCCCTTGTAGAAATGGCAGAGGCTATTTTGAAAGATCAACGCCGCATTCTTCCTGCTATTGCTTATCTTGAAGGTGAATATGGACACGAGGGCCTTTATCTAGGGGTACCGACAATTCTCGGTAAAGATGGCATTGAAAAAGTAATTGAGCTTGAGCTAACAGAGAATGAGAAGGCGGCGCTGCAAAAATCAGTTGATTCTGTGCGTAATGTGATGAGTGTTCTTTCTTGATAAATAGGTATTTACAAAAACCCCCAGTTTCCCCTGGGGGTTTTTGTATTGATTTTTATCGTAAAAGACCGACATCGAAGGAGTCGCGTTTCTTCCTTTTTCAACAATAGAAGGTTAAGGTATAATTGAGAAAGAACGGTCATTACTTTCCAGGGAGGGCAAAATGAACAAAAGAGTCTTAGTGGTAGATGACGAGCCATCTATTGTAACGCTAATTAAATACAACTTAGAGCAGGCTGGATATGAAGTTATCACAGCATATGATGGGGAGGAAGCGCTCAAAAAAACATTGGAGGAACTTCCAGATTTGCTTGTGCTGGATTGGATGCTTCCACGGCTGGATGGAATGGAAGTATGTAAGGAGCTTCGGCAGAGAAAAGTGTCCACACCAATTTTAATGCTGACAGCAAAGGATGAAGAGTTTGATAAAGTACTTGGCCTTGAACTAGGTGCGGATGATTACATGACAAAGCCATTTAGTCCAAGAGAATTGCTGGCACGGGTGAAGGCTATTTTACGCCGGCTGCAGCATATGCCGAAAGTAGAAGAAACAAATGGACAGGAGAACGGACTGACCGTTTCAGAAATCGTTATTTATCCAGAAAAATATGAAGCGTATTTTCGAGGGAACTTACTGGAGCTTACACCGAAAGAGTTTGAGTTACTTCTATATTTAATGGAGCATAAAGGACGTGTATTAACACGTGATCAGCTGTTAAGTGCTGTTTGGAAATATGATTTTGCCGGTGATACACGAATTGTTGATGTGCATATCAGCCATTTGCGTGAGAAAATTGAACATAATACGAGAAAGCCCGAGTACATAAAAACGATCCGCGGATTAGGCTATAAATTAGAGGAGCCAAAGCCTTCATGATTAAGTTCCGTACCCGGCTTGTGCTTGCTCTTCTTTCTTTAATTGTTCTTGTTCTGGTGGCACTTGGCATTATGCTGGGACAGATGTTCAAAGGCTATTATTTATCCACATTTAATGAACGTTTGGAAAAAGAGACAGAACTATTAGCCGGACAGATTACTCGGCAAGGTGGTCTGGAGTCCTTGAACGAGGACACTATAAAAGATTGGAGCAAACAGCTACATGTACGGATTTCCCTTGCCGATCCCTCTGGCCGATTAATTTTTGACAGCGGGGCTTTTGACGATCCATCTAGATCTGATCATCGAAAGGTCGTTAAAAGGCTGGCTAATACCGATCCCTCCACTGCTTATCAAGAATCGCTTGCTAGCAAGTTTGGTGAACATTATCATTGGCGAATGATAGAGAATCAGGCGGGTCAAATCGATGGAATGATTGTAGTAAATACAAAAGTGAAGGATCTTGATGATATTTACCAGCAAATTTGGCTTATTTTGCTTTTCTCTCTCGGGGTCTCTCTCGTGCTGCTCACATTGTTTAGTACCAAAATTACGAATCGCTATACTAAACCAATCGAATCGGCAACGAAAGTAGCGATAGAGCTTGCAAAAGGGAACTATCGGGCCAGAACGCATGAAATTCCTGCGGATGAAGTAGGGACGCTGAATACTTCCATTAATATTCTTGCTCGGAATTTGCAGGAAATGATGCAAGCGCAAGAAGTTCATCAAAATCGGCTATCGACCTTAATTGAAAATATGGAAAGCGGTTTGCTTCTAATAGATGATCGCGGTTTCATCATTATGGTGAATCGATCGTTTAAAAAACATTTCCATTTGGAAAACAAACGATTAATAAGAAAGAGGTATCATGAGGCAATCCCACAATCGGAAGTCATTGATATTATTGAAGAAGTGTTCATGACCGAGCAAAATATACGCAGGCAGCTGTTATTGCCACTTGGGATTGAAAGAAAGCATTTTGAAGTGTCCGGTGCGCCGATCATTGGAACGAATGCTGAATGGAAAGGCATATTGATTGTCTTTCATGATATTACAAGTTTGAAAAAGCTGGAGCAAATGCGCAAAGATTTTGTGGCAAATGTTTCCCATGAGTTGAAAACGCCTATTACTTCCATTAAAGGCTTTACCGAAACTTTGCTGGACGGGGCGCTCGAAGATAAAGAGGCACTGAAGATGTTTTTGAACATTATCTTAAAAGAGAGTGAACGAATGCAAACTCTTGTTATGGATTTGTTGGAATTATCGAAAATTGAACAAAAGGGAATTTCTCTTCACACAACAAACTTGTCTATAGATGAAGTGATAAAAGAAGTGATTCCCTCCTTGCAAAATCGCTTTGAAGCTAAGCGGATTGATTTGTCACTGCAACTGGAGAAAGATTTATGGATTACTGGAGACGCCAGTCGGCTAAAACAAGTATTTTTTAACTTATTGACAAACGCTATCTTGTATACACAAGAAGGAGGCCATATAGAAGTAAGGGCCTTTGATAAAGAGAACCGGGTAATCGTTGAAGTAGAAGATAATGGCATTGGCATAAATCCGGAAGAGATACCACGGATTTTTGAGCGTTTTTACCGGGTAGATAAAGCGAGAAGCCGCAATTCAGGAGGCACTGGTCTTGGATTAGCCATTGTCAAACATATTATCGAGGCGCATGATGGGGAGATTTTTGTAAAAAGTAAAGCCAATGAAGGCACCACGTTTACCGTTTTCTTAAATAAGCAAGAGGAGGATGACCGCTTTGAAGAAAAAAATCGTATTAATTGACGGCAACAGCATTGCCTATCGGGCGTTTTTCGCCTTGCCCTTATTGAATAACAACAAAGGTGTCCATACCAATGCAGTTTATGGCTTTGCTATGATGCTTTTAAAAGTATTAAAGGAAGAGCAACCTACACATCTTCTTGTTGCTTTTGATGCCGGTAAAACAACTTTCCGGCATCAAACATACAGCGATTATAAAGGCGGCCGGCAAAAAACACCGTCTGAGCTGTCTGAGCAATTTCCTTATATCCGTGAATTGCTGAAAGCTTACGGTATTGCTCAATATGAACTGGAAAATTATGAAGCAGATGATATTATTGGGACCTTGTCGCTTCAGGCGGAAAAAGATGGATATGAAATTAAAATTTATTCAGGAGATAAAGATTTAACTCAGCTTGCCTCTGATGCGACTACCGTCTGTATTACAAGAAAAGGAATTACCGACATTGAAGAATATACTCCTGCTCACGTTGAGGAAAAGTATGGGCTAACACCAGAACAAATCATTGATATGAAGGGTTTAATGGGTGATTCTTCTGATAACATTCCGGGTGTACCTGGAGTTGGAGAAAAGACAGCGATCAAGCTATTAAAGCAATTTGGTTCTGTAGAAAACTTACTTGCATCTATCGATGAGGTGAGTGGGAAAAAGTTGCAAGAAAAACTACGCGAGCACGAGAATCTCGCTTTAATGAGCAAAGAGCTGGCGACGATTCTTCGTGAGGTTCCCATTAACTTTTCGATAGGCAACCTGGAATATCATGAAGCGGATAATGAAAAAGTATATGAGTTATTTAAGGAACTTGAATTTAACTCGCTGCTGGAAAAGCTGGACCGTCCGGTAGAAGAAGCTTCTGCTCATGAAGACGTACATTATGAGTCTGTGACAGAACTGACAGACGATCTTTTTAGTGGAGAGGATTCCTTCTATTTAGAAATGATTACTGAAAACTATCACCGGGCAGATATAGCTGGTTTTGGGATAAGTGGGGAAAAGGGAACGTACTTTATTCCGGCAGAAGCGGCATTTCAGTCAGCCGTTTTTAAAAAATGGGCAGAGGATGAAACGAAGAAAAAATCTGTTTATGATGCAAAGCGTACTATTATTGGATTAAGGCGCTATGGAATTGAGCTCAAGGGAATTGACTTTGATATCTGGCTTGCTTCTTATTTGCTCAACCCATCTGAGTCACCGGAAGATTTCGCTGCCGTAGCGAAGCTGCATGGCATCTCATCTATTCAATCAGATGAAGCGGTATATGGAAAGGGAGCCAAACGCCAACTTCCTGAAGGATCGGTATATGCCGAGCATATCGCCTCAAAAGCAGCAGCAATTGAGGAATTAAAAGCGGTTTGCCTAAAAGAACTTGAAGAAAACCAACAGCTTGAATTATTTTATGAGCTGGAGCTGCCGCTCGCACTCATTCTTGCTGATATGGAGTCAGAAGGTGTTCAAGTAGATATAAACCGTCTGAAGGAAATGGGCGAAGAGCTAAAAGGCAAGCTGGCTGATATTGAGAAGACGATTTATTCACTTGCAGGCACCGAGTTTAATATTAATTCGCCGAAGCAGCTTGGGACAATTTTATTTGAGAAATTGGGGCTGCCACCTATAAAAAAAACAAAAACAGGTTACTCTACTTCGGCGGATGTGCTTGAAAAACTGGCGCCGTCCCATGAAATTGTAGACCATATTTTACATTATCGTCAGCTCGGCAAGCTTCAGTCGACTTATATTGAAGGGCTTCTTAAAGTAGTAGATGCTGATACACACAAAATTCATACACGCTTCAACCAGGCGTTGACGCAAACAGGACGGTTAAGCTCAACAGAACCTAATTTGCAAAACATCCCCATCCGTTTGGAGGAAGGCAGAAAGATCCGCCAGGCTTTTATTCCGTCAGAGCCTGATTCAGTGATGTTTGCCGCCGATTACTCGCAAATTGAATTGCGTGTACTTGCTCATATCGCTGATGATGAAAAATTAATCGATGCTTTCTTGCATGACCTTGATATTCATACAGCAACAGCCGCTGATGTGTTCCACGTGTCACAGGAAGAAGTAGACAGCAATATGCGGAGGCAGGCAAAGGCAGTCAACTTTGGTATCGTCTACGGGATCAGCGATTATGGCTTGTCTCAAAGTCTCGGCATCACAAGAAAAGAAGCAGGTACCTTTATTGATCGTTATTTACAAACTTATCCGGGTGTGAAAGAATACATGGATTCCATCATCCGCGAGGCGAAAGAAAAAGGTTTTGTTACTACACTGATGCAACGCCGCCGTTACATTCCAGAAATCACGAGCCGCAACTTTAATTTACGAGGCTTTGGAGAGCGAACAGCGATGAATACGCCAATTCAGGGAAGTGCAGCTGATATTATTAAAAAAGCGATGATTGATGTGGCCGAGAGACTGGAGAATGAAAAGCTTCGTTCCAAGCTACTGTTACAAGTACACGATGAATTAATTTTTGAAGTGCCAAAAGAGGAAATTGAAATAATGAAGCAGCTTGTCCCAGAAGTAATGGAACAGGCCATTCAACTAAAGGTTCCATTGAAGGTTGATTATTCATACGGACCGACATGGTACGATGCCAAATAATAAAAGACAACATAGAGAGGAGAGATCTACTTGCCTGAAATGCCAGAAGTAGAAACTGTCCGGCGTACTCTTCAACAGCTTGTCGTCGGTAAAACCATCCAAGAGGTGGAGATCCGGTGGCCAAATATTATTAAACAACCAGAACAGGCAGAGCAATTTGCTGATGCTTTGATCGGTGAAACGATTCATGACATAGGGCGCAGAGGAAAATTTTTAATTTTTACCCTTGATCATTATTCACTCGTTTCTCATTTGCGAATGGAAGGAAAATACCGGTTGCATGGGTGCGGGGAAGAAGAAGAGCCTCATACACACGTATTATTTAAATTTACAGACGGCTCTGAGCTGCACTACCGGGATGTACGTAAGTTTGGCACGATGCATTTATTTCAGCGGGGACAGGAGTATAATTCCCTGCCGCTGTCACAGCTTGGCCCTGAGCCGTTTTCCGAGGACTTTTCGGTTGAATACGTAAAAAGTAAGCTGAAGAAAACTGAGAGAACTATTAAGGCAGTGCTGCTTGACCAAAAAGTGTTTGTGGGTCTCGGCAATATTTATGTAGATGAAGCTCTTTTCCGGGCAAGAATCCACCCTGAACGAAAGGCTAATTCACTCAATGAAGAAGAGATTGTTGTTCTTCAAAAAGAGATTATTTCCACATTGAAAGAAGCGGTAGATAAAGGAGGAAGTACTGTCCGATCGTATGTGAACAGCCAGGGGCAGGCCGGTACATTCCAGGAAACTCATTTTGTCTACAACCGTAAAGGAGAGCCTTGTAAATGTTGCGGTGAACTGATTGTTAAAATAAGAACAGCCGGTCGCGGCACGCATCTTTGTCCAAACTGTCAGCCGTTTCCAAGCTAATAAAATTGAACCTTCCCATCCCTCCTTCCATATACTACAGTAACGTTTTGACAGGGGAGGAGCTGTTTGATGGATGGGTATATTTCGTTATTTATGCTGGCAGCAGCGGTCAGTTTAGACAGTTTCAGTGCAGGCCTTGCCTACGGATTAAAAAAGCTAAAATTGCCGGTTAAATCTTCCATTATTTTATCGCTTTGTTCAGCGGTAGTGCTTCTCGTTGCCATGGGGGCAGGCCATTGGCTAAGCAGATGGTTCAGTGAGCAAGCAGCCAGCCGACTTGGCGGTATTATTTTGATTGTGCTCGGGGCTTGGGTCCTTTGGCAATTTTTCCGGGAGAGACAAGTGCATGAGCAGATGGAAGAGAAGCCGCTTATCCATTTAGAGTTGAAACGGCTTGGTGTGGTTGTTCATATTTTTAAACGTCCAACGGCTGCGGATTTGGATCAATCTGGCACAATTAATGGTTTGGAGGCCCTGCTGCTCGGCTTTGCTCTCTCTTTAGATGCATTCGGTGCAGGAATTGGAGCGGCTATGCTTGGCTATCCGGCGCTTGTACTTGCGGCAGCTGTAGCTGTGATGAACCTTCTGTTTATTACAGGAGGGCTGGCTTGTGGCCGGAAGTTTGCAGGGATTCAATGGGTACAGCGGCTTTCCTTTTTTCCCGGCATCTTATTAATCATCTTAGGAACGTTGAAAATTTAACCGTTAAGAGGAGGAAGTCATGGCAGCAATCATTGGATTGACCGGAGGCATTGCAAGCGGAAAGAGCACGGTGAGCCGCTTGCTACAAGAATTGGGGTACACAGTAGTGGACGCAGATGTGGCTGCCCGAGCAGTAGTTGAGCCGGGTAGGCCAGCTCTTTTACAAATTGTTGAAACATTTGGCGAAGGGATACTTTTACCTGACGGCTCCCTAGACCGAAGCCGACTCGGAGAGCTTATTTTTAACGATAAAGAGCAGCGGGAGAAGCTAAATAGCATTGTTCATCCTGCTGTGCGCCAGTTTATGATTGCGGAGAAAGATGCAGCTGTTGCAGCGGGAAAACAAACGATTATTATGGATATCCCGCTTTTATTCGAAAGTGAATTGACATGGATGGTCGAAAAAGTGATTGTCGTTTATACAAGTGAAGCCACGCAACTGGACAGGTTGATGGCTCGCAATCATTTAGATGAGGCAGCTGCTAAAGCCCGCATCGCTTCTCAGCTCCCGCTCGCTGACAAAGTCGAAAGAGCGGATGCGGTAATTGATAATAATGGCTCCATTATGCAAACGAAAGAGCAGCTTTTAGAAATCATCAAAGAATGGCAACTGACCCCTTAACCCGTCTCTATAATGGACGGGTTCTTTTTTAGGCTAAAACACTATCTTTGTAAAGTGCGCTTGACATTAGAATGATAGTAAAGTAAACTTTACGTAAAGCTTACTTTACTATGTTGAGTTAGGAGGACAAATGAAAAATAAGATTCGTGAAAAACGCACAGAGAGAAATATTACACAGGAAGAATTATCAAAAAAATTAAATGTGTCAAGACAAACAGTTATTTCCCTGGAAAAAGGAAAATACCATCCTTCTCTCGTTTTGGCTCATAAGCTTGCTCAATTATTTAATTGCTGCATTGAAGACTTATTTATTTTTGAAGGGGATGAGAATATTGAGTGAAACGTTAGTAAATAATTTGACTGGCTTGTCAGGTTTACTACTTGGAGTTCTGTGTATCATTATTATTTATTTTATCAACCGCCGGGTCGGTAGGAAAAAACGATTGTTCGATGAACGCCAGCAATATGTAACAGCTCGTTCCAAAGCAGCCGCCTGGAATGCTACATCAGTTATTCTTCTCGCTGCCTGGGCTCTTATTATTATCTTTGACGGCATTTCTTTCTCATTTTTCCTTATGACCGGCATCTGGGTAGCTCATAATCTCTCGCTTATCGTTACTAGTGTGTACTTTAGTAACCAAAATTAAAGGAGTGAGAAAAGCAGCGCAGATGGATAGGAGTCGTGCTAGTTAGATAGTCACAATTATATGGTTATCTTCGCTTTTTTCAGAATAGTTAAACTTATTAATTTGTGGTTTTTAGGCTTCCACTTGGAGGTAAATATGTTATACTAATTGCAGATAAAAAAACAATTAAGTATAACATTTATTGATATAGGAGGAGCCGGTGTATGAAGGCGAAAGTAGCAATTAACGGATTTGGACGTATCGGGAGAATGGTCTTCCGCAAAGCAATTTTAGAGGATAAATTTGATATTGTTGCGGTAAATGCAAGCTATCCTGCAGAGACGCTTGCCCATTTAATAAAGTATGACACAAATCATGGCAAGTTTGATGGAGATGTGCAAACAGAAGAGAATGCTTTGATTGTAAATGGCAAGCGCGTTCAATTGGTTAATAATCGCGATCCGCGTGAGCTTCCATGGAAAGAACTTGGCATTGATATTGTAATTGAAGCAACAGGTAAATTCAATGCCCGTGAAAAAGCAGCCCTTCATTTGGAAGCTGGCGCAAAGAAAGTTGTACTAACGGCTCCTGGCAAAAACGAGGATGTTACAATTGTTATGGGCGTTAATCAGGACGATTTAGATATCGAAAAACATGAAGTGATTTCGAATGCTTCTTGTACAACGAACTGCCTTGCTCCAGTGGCAAAAGTACTTAATGATACGTTTGGTATTGAAAATGGTCTAATGACTACTGTTCATGCTTATACAAATGATCAAAATAACATCGACAATCCACACAAAGATTTACGTCGTGCTCGTGCATGTGCCCAATCAATCATTCCGACATCTACAGGAGCGGCTAAAGCATTATCGCTAGTTCTGCCTGAATTAAAAGGAAAAATTCACGGCATGGCGTTGCGTGTACCAACTTCCAATGTTTCTTTAGTTGACCTTGTTGTTGATTTGAAGCGTGAAGTTACAGTAGATGAGGTAAATGACACCTTCATCAGAGCTTCTGAAGGCCCACTAAATGGGATTATTGAATTTACAACAGAACCATTAGTATCTGTTGATTTCAATACAAATCCTCATTCTTCTATTATCGACGGTTTATCGACGATCGTAATGGAAGGAACAAAAGTGAAAGTTCTAGCTTGGTATGACAATGAATGGGGCTACTCTTGCCGTGTCGTTGATTTAGTGAACTATGTTGCTGAAAATATGAAAAAAAAAGTTGAAGTAACTGCATAATTTGTCTATAAAGGAATACGATTAATCGTGTAAGAGTAAATGAATCCCGCAGATAATTGTCTGCGGGATTTAGTTGCTTCCTTTATTTGTATGTAGAATTTTCTAAAAAAATCCTTCGGAAAAATGTCTGACAAGATGTTGCAAAATTAAACTGTTCACAGTATACTAATCTTCGTGAAATAAATAACCGCTTAAAGGGTTAGGACCTCTTCGGACTAACTTTCCCCCGTGGTGGTTATACTTTTACAACGAATCTTCTAAAAATTGTAAAAGGGGGAAGCGATCATGGATACTATGGGTCGTCACGTAATTGCAGAACTTTGGGGATGCAATCTTGAAAAATTGAATGATATGGAAACTATTGAACAAATCTTTGTGGATGCTGCATTAAAATCAGGTGCTGAAATCCGGGAAGTGGCGTTTCACAAATTCGCTCCTCAAGGCGTGAGTGGAGTCGTCATTATTTCCGAGTCGCATTTAACGATTCACAGCTTTCCAGAACATGGCTACGCAAGCATTGATGTCTATACTTGCGGAGACCTTGATCCAAACATTGCGGCTAATTACATTGCAGAGGCGTTAGAGGCAGAAACACAGGAAAAAATCGAAATGCCTCGGGGAATGGGCCCTGTACAAATGAAGCAAGAAGCAAGTGTGTTATAAAGAGAGGTGTATGCACAAGCATACACCTCTTTCATTTATTTAGGGGATCTTGCCTTGTGCATTTTGTTTCTTTTTAATATGATGAGAGTAATCAATTTATAATCGGAGTTGGTAGAATGAAGTGTCCGGCCTGCCAGCATAATGGCACCCGTGTAATCGATTCAAGGCCTGTAGATGAAGCGCGCTCCATCCGCAGACGCCGTGAATGTGAATCTTGTGCTTACCGGTTTACGACTTTTGAAAAGGTGGAAGATTTACCGTTAATTGTCGTAAAGAAAGAAGGTACAAGGGAGGAGTTTAATCGCGAAAAGCTTCTGCGCGGGCTCATCAAAGCCTGTGAAAAGCGTCCGGTTTCACTCGAACAGCTTGAAAAATTAACAATGGATGTAGAAAAAGAAATCAGAAGTTGTGGGTTTTCAGAGATTCAATCGGAAAAGATTGGTGAAATGGTCATGGACCGCCTGGCAGATATTGACGAAGTAGCTTATGTTCGCTTTGCTTCTGTTTACCGCCAATTTAAGGATATTAATGTATTTTTGGATGAATTGAAAGAGTTAATTAAAAAAGAAGAATAGCAGGCTGGAGGCAACGACCCGTTCTCTAGCTTTTTTTCATCGGTCAGCAAAAGAAGTTTCAACACTGAAAGGTTAGATGGTTAACATGAAAAGACATTGGAACGAAATACAGCCGGTGGATGAATACATAGTGTGTTTACACGGCACCCTCCATGAAGCCGACCGGCGCATTTTAACGTTCTTGTATCAACCGCTCCTCGGCACCACCTGTTTTAGTTTATATATGACTCTCTGGGCAGAGGTAGAAGAAAATCGACTTCGTTCTCGAATAGCTAATCATTATCATTTAATGAACTTTCTTGATAAAAATCTTCAGGAAATTTATGAGGCACGTCTAAAGCTGGAAGCATTGGGGTTACTAAAAACATTCATTCGAAAAAATGGTGATTTGCGTGAATTTGTATATGAACTTCAGCCGCCGCTCACACCAGAACAATTCTTTAACGACGGCATGCTTAATGTGTTTCTTTATCGTAAAATCGGCCGTGCCCACTTTTTAAGATTAAAAGAATTTTTTTCTGATGACGTGTCCTGTACAGAGGATCATATAGAAATCACAAAAGACTTCCAAGAAGTGTTTTCTGCTGGTCCGCCACCACTAGATCAGGATGTTATAGAAGACAGCCTTCTCCCTGAAGACAAGCTGTTTATGACTAAGCCGGACAGAAGAGGGGTTTCTCTAAAAGTGGATCAGTTTGATTTCAGCTTGCTGGAAAGCTCCCTTCAAGGCATGATGGTATCCAAGTCAGCAATGACACCTCTTGTGAAAGAAACGATCGTAAAGCTGGCTTACCTGTATGGCATTGAACCGCTAGAAATGAAAAATTTACTGCTTACAGCAGTAGATGAAAAAGACGAGATTGATATTGAAGTGTTGCGTAAATCAGCACGTGATTGGTACCAGTTGGAGCGGGATGAGAAGCTTCCTGAGCTTATTCATCTAGCTCAACCGGCGGCATTGCGTACTATCCAAAGCGAACCGGAGACAAAAGAAGAAGAACTGATTTATTATTTGGAGACCGTATCTCCGCGGCAGCTACTCATCGATATTTCAGGAAGCCTCCCCTCAAGTTCGGATATGCAAGTGATCGAGGGTGTTTTGTTTCAGCATAAATTGCCAGCAGGTGTCGCAAATGTACTGATCCAATATGTCATGTTAAAGACTGACATGAAATTGACGAAAAGTTACGTGGAAAAAATTGCTTCCCATTGGGCGCGGAAAAAAGTAAAAACAGTAAGAGATGCGATGGAACTTGCGAAAAATGAACATCGCCAGTATGCGGAATGGGCCAAAAACAAGCAACAACCGAAACAACGAGTCATACGTACGGAAAAACTGCCTGACTGGTTCTATGAAGAAGAGAAAGCAAAAGAGCCTGCTTCTGAAAAGAATGAAGAGTTGGAAGCGAAACGGCGGGAGCTTGAGGAAAAAATTAAAAACAGGAGATTGAAAAGGCAGGTGACGAGCAGCGATGAAACGAATTGATGAAACGTTGAACAAATTGACAAAATCTCCGGACTTTAAAGCTCGTTATGAAAAAACGCGCCAGGAAATTTTAAGTGACCCGGCAGTCCAATCATTTTTGCTTGAGCATCAAAGTCAAATAACGCCGGACGTGCTAGATAGAAATTTAATGAAACTTTATGAATATAAAACCCAAAGCTTTTCCTGTGAAAAATGTCCAAGTTTAAGCGAGTGTGTGAACGTGATGAAAGGCTTTGAGCCAAAGCTCGTTTGGCGCCGTGGAGGCATCGATATCGATTACCACCGTTGTCCGCGCAAAATCCGCGATGACGAGCAAAGAAAAAATGAAAAGTTAATCAAAAGCTTGTACGTTCCGAAAGATATTTTAAGTGCGGACTTTTCTAGCCTCGACTTAGGGGATTCTGGCCGATGGCCGGCGATTGAACAGGCGCAGCACTTTACAGAGGAATATACAAAGAATAACGAGGCGAAAGGGTTATTTATTTATGGGCCGTTCGGTGTAGGGAAGTCTTATTTATTAGGAGCTGTAGCTAACGAACTGGCCAATGTAAATGTTTCGTCTTTAATTGTTCACTTTCCGGAATTCGTTCGGGAGATGAAACAGTCTTTAAATGATCAATCTATGAATGAGAAGCTTGAAGTTGTCAAAAAGGCACCTGTATTGATGATTGATGATATCGGCGCTGAAGCGATGTCGAGCTGGATGCGTGATGAAATTCTTGGGACGATTTTGCAATTCCGCATGCTGGAACGACTGCCAACGTTTTTAACGTCTAATTTCAGTTACAGTGAACTTGAACATCACTTAGCTCATTCCCAGCGGGGAGAGAGGGAAGAGATGAAGGCCAAGCGGGTAATGGAACGAATTAAGTTTTTGACTATTCCTGTCGAAATGAAAGGGATTAATCGTCGAAAATAGAGAACCACCCTATTGATTTTTCAATAGGCAAGGCATATAATACGGACATACATGTAAATAATGCAACAAGTTTTGATAAGGACATGAGTATTTTCTTACGGTTTCCAGAGAGGGAAAGCAAGGCTGAAACTTTCCTAACACGAGGAATATGCTTACCGCCTTTGAACTTCGGCCGTGAACGCAGCAATGTTAGTAATGGACCGCCGGCAGCAGCCGTTATCTGATCTGGAGATTTCAACATTTTTGTTGAAAAGTAGGGTGGAATCGCGATATAAACCTCGTCCCTTCATTATTATTGAAGGGCGAGGTTTTTTATTTTGTCAAAAAATAAGGAGTGTGGACGATGTCTGAAATGCTGAATATTACATTTCCTGATGGATCAGTCAAGGAGTTTCCAAAAGGAACAACAACAGAAGAAATTGCCCAGTCAATCAGCCCGGGCTTAAAGAAAAAGGCACTTGCTGGAAAAGTAGATGGCAAGTTGCTCGATTTACGCACACCGATTGAAGAAAATGGCAGCTTGGAAATTGTTACACCTGACCATGCAGATGCTTTGGAAATTCTTCGCCACAGTACCGCTCATTTAATGGCACAAGCCATCAAGCGCTTGTATGGCGAAGAGAAAGTAAAGCTCGGTGTTGGTCCGGTAATCGAAGGCGGTTTCTATTACGATATCGACCTTGATGAGTCTATTACACCGGAAGACTTGCCAAAAATTGAAAAAGAAATGAAGAAAATTGTGGGTGAAAATCTAGAGGTAGTCCGCAAAGAGGTAAGCCGCAATGAAGCTAAAAAACTGTATGAAGAGATTGGTGACGAATATAAGCTTGAGCTAATTGATGCTATTCCAGAAGATGAAACAGTGACTATATATGAGCAAGGGGAATTTTTTGATTTATGCCGCGGCGTGCATGTGCCGTCTACGAATAAAATTAAAGAATTCAAGCTGTTGAGCATTGCGGGTGCCTACTGGCGCGGCAACAGTGATAATAAGATGCTCCAGCGTATTTATGGCACTGCTTTCTTCAAAAAAGAAGATTTGGAACATCATTTAAAAATGCTCGAGGAAGCAAAGGAGCGCGATCACCGCAAAATCGGCAAAGAGCTCGATCTCTTCATGAGCTCACAAAAAGTCGGACAGGGACTGCCGATGTGGCTGCCAAAAGGCGCAACGATCCGCCGCATTATCGAGCGTTATATCGTCGATAAAGAAGAAAGCCTTGGCTATCACCACGTGTATACGCCTGTTATGGCGAATGTAGAGCTATATAAAACGAGCGGACACTGGGATCATTACCAGGAAAATATGTTCCCAATTATGGACATGGACAATGAAGAGCTTGTGCTTCGCCCAATGAACTGCCCGCATCACATGATGATTTATAAAAATGGCATCCACTCCTATCGTGAACTGCCAATCCGAATCGCGGAGCTCGGCACAATGCACCGTTATGAAATGTCAGGAGCGCTCTCCGGCCTTCAGCGTGTCCGCGGTATGACTTTAAACGATGCCCACGTATTTGTCCGTCCGGATCAAATTAAAGATGAATTTAAACGTGTAGTGCACTTGATTTTAGAAGTATATAAAGATTTTGATTTACATGATTACTCATTCCGTCTGTCTTATCGGGACCCAGCTGATACAGAAAAATATTATGATGACGATGAAATGTGGAACAAAGCGCAAAGCATGCTGAAAGAAGCGATGGATGAAATGGGGCTGGATTACTTCGAAGCAGAAGGTGAAGCAGCGTTCTATGGTCCGAAGCTTGATGTACAGGTAAAAACAGCTCTCGGTAAAGAGGAAACGCTATCCACTGTACAGTTGGATTTCTTGCTGCCAGAGAGATTTGATCTGACTTATATCGGCGAAGATGGAAAGCCGCATCGTCCTGTTGTTATTCACCGCGGTGTTGTTTCTACAATGGAACGCTTTGTTGCCTTCTTGATTGAAGAATATAAAGGTGCCTTCCCGACTTGGCTTGCACCGGTACAAGTGCAAGTTATCCCGGTTTCTGTTGATGTTCATCTTGACTATGCTAAAGAAGTCCAAGAAAAGCTGCGTGCAGCAGGTATCCGTGTAGAACTCGACAGCCGTGATGAAAAGATCGGTTATAAAATTCGTGAAGCACAGATGCAGAAAATCCCGTATATGCTTGTTGTCGGCGACAAAGAGATTGAAAACGATTCTGTTAACGTTCGTAAATATGGGGAGCAAAAATCAGAGACGGTTGCTTTCGAAGATTTCATTGAAATGATCAAGAAAGAAGCAAAAAAAGCATAAGTTTTAAAAAGATGTTGCTTAATTTTATAAACTTTGCTAGAATTGTTTCTGTTGAATTGCTTTCGATGAGTTGACGAAGAATATTCGTTATGATATAATGCTATGGTGAACTGAATATACAATTTAAGCAGGAGCACCCGCTTCTCACCTGATTGACGCATAAGCAGTTGGCAGGTTTGAACGTAAGAACAAATAGCTGATTTACGCTGTTTAATGCGGGTATGTACATCATACCCGCATTTTTTATTGTGTCAAAGCAATTAGGTGCTAAGTTGTGTATTCTGGAATAGAAACGTTTATTCTCAAAAACCTTGGAGGTGGCTCATTATTAGCAAAGATATGTTTGTAAACGAGGGGATTCGCTCCCGTGAAGTTCGTCTAATCGATCAAAATGGAGAGCAGCTTGGTGTTAAGTCAAAGAACGAAGCGCTCGAAATTGCTGGACGCGTTAACCTTGATCTTGTGCTTGTTGCGCCAAACGCAAAACCGCCGGTTGCCCGTATTATGGACTACGGCAAATTTAAGTTCGAGCAGCAGAAGAAAGAGAAAGAAGCTCGTAAAAATCAAAAGATCATTAACTTGAAAGAAGTGCGTCTCAGCCCGACAATCGAGGAACATGATTTTAACACAAAACTGCGCAATGCGATCAAGTTTCTAGAAAAAGGCGACAAAGTTAAAGCTTCCATTCGCTTCAAAGGACGCGCCATTACTCATAAAGAGATTGGCCAACGCGTACTTGACCGTTTTGCTGAAGCTTGTCAAGAAGTAGCTACTGTGGAGACGAAACCGAAAATGGACGGCCGCAGTATGTTCTTAGTATTAGCACCTAAAAACGAAAAGTAATCAGTTTGAGGAGGAATACGAAAATGCCAAAAATGAAAACTCACCGCGGCTCAGCGAAACGTTTTAAGAAAACAGGTTCTGGTAAATTGAAACGTTCTCATGGCTACACTAGCCACTTATTTGCCAACAAATCTACAAAGCAAAAACGTAAGCTTCGCAAAGGAACTCTTGTATCTAAAGGCGATTTCAAACGCATTCGTCATATGTTAGACAATCTTAAGTAAGATCAGGACTTATATTTTAGGAGGGAAATATTATGCCACGCGTAAAAGGCGGAACAGTAACTCGCAGACGTCGTAAAAAAGTTCTTAAATTAGCAAAAGGTTTTTTCGGTGCTAAACACCGTTTATATAAAGTAGCCAACCAGCAGGTTATGAAATCCCTGCAATACGCTTACCGTGACCGTCGCCAGAAAAAACGTGACTTCCGTAAGCTTTGGATCACTCGTATCAATGCAGCTGCACGCATGAACGGTCTTTCTTACAGCCGTTTAATGCATGGTTTAAAGCTTGCAGGTATCGAAGTAAACCGTAAAATGCTTGCTGACTTAGCTGTGAATGATCTACAAGCGTTCAACCAATTAGCTGAAGCAGCTAAAGCTCAGTTAAATAAATAAGATATTTTTAAGAAGCAGGCCCGCTTTCAACGGGTCTGTTTTTTTGTGATTTCCCTAGGAAATAAAAGCTTTTATTCTTTTCCGTCAAAGAACTGTTTAAACCGTTCCATTTCCGGGTCCTTTTTTAAACTTGTGACTTCATAAGCACTTTCAGACTGTTTTCGGTCTACGCGAATGCCCATTTGCGACGTGCCCTCAGGGTGAGCAATAATGCCTTCATATCTCCCGTCAAAATGCGGATCGCCGTTGTTCGTTTGGATATTTTCTCTTTCCCGCGGCATTGGATCTTCACCTGCTTCCGTTCGTTCTTCTTTGTATTGTTCTCCCGTCTTACTTTCGTTATACACAAGGCAATAAGTGAACAAAAATAAAAATCTTAAAGAACGGCCAAAATAGTTAATATGCAAGGAAGAGCATAAGCAGACAACAAGGAAAAAGGATGGGATGAGATGTACAAAAACTGGGACAAACAACTTATCGGTGGAGAATGGAAAGAAGGAAACAGCCAAACGGTCTACGCAGATAAAAACCCTTACAATGATGAAACATTAGCAGAAATTCGATTGGCTAACAAAGAAGATATCGATGAAGCATATCGTGCGGCAGAGAAGGCGCAAAAAGAGTGGGAACAGGTCAATCCTTATCAAAAGGCAGCCGTCATTGAAAAAGCCGTCGAGTTAGTAAAAGCAAGAAGAGAAGAAATCGTTCATATTTTAGTGGAGGAAAATGGAGCCTCTTATACAAAAGCAAATATTGAAGTAGATGCAGCGATTGGGATTATGAAAGAGGCGGTTACCTTTCCTGTTCGTATGCAAGGTAGAATTATGCCCTCTGTGATCCCTGGAAAAGAAAACAGGATTTATCAGAATCCCGCAGGAGTCGTTGGTATTATTAGTCCTTTTAACTTTCCATTTCATTTAACGATGCGTTCACTTGCTCCCGCTTTAGCAGCAGGAAATGGAGTAGTCCTGAAGCCTGATTTGCAAACAATGATTTCAGGCGGCCTCTTTATGGGAGAAATTTTTGAAGAAGCAGGCATCCCGAAAGGATTGTTAAACATTACTGTTTCTAGTTCTTCAGAAATTAAAGATGCTTTTGTTGAACATCCAATTCCGCGGATTATTTCATTTACAGGTTCTACTTCTGTGGGCCGTCATATTGGAGAATTATGCGGAAGGCATCTTAAGCGTGTTGCCTTGGAATTAGGTGGCAATAATGCAATGATTGTATTAAAAGATGCCGATATTGGGAAAGCAGCTGGCTCTGCAGCCTTTGGCAAGTTTCTCAACAGCGGGCAAATATGTATGTCTTTAAACCGGATTATTGTGGAGAGACCTGTCTATGAAGCATTTTTAAAAGAATTTGTAGATAAAGCGTCGCAAATTAAATATGGAAACCCGAAAGATAAAGAGGTCGTGGTAGGTCCTCTTATTAACCATAAGCAAGTAGAGCGCATTCAAAGGCTAATTGACGAAAGCTTGGCCAAGGGAGCTAAATATGCTCTGCAGGGAGAGGTGAAAGGAAGTGTATTTGCCCCTACGATCCTTACAGATGTAACAAATGATATGCCGATTGCTCAAGAGGAAATATTTGGCCCAGCGGTAGGCATTATTGTAGTGGAAAATGAAGAAGAAGCAATCCAAGTCGCTAATGACAGCGAGTATGGACTGAGTGGCGCGGTGCACGCTGGATCGATTGAACACGGAGTAGAAGTGGCAAAAAGAGTAGTGACCGGAATGATTCACGTGAATGACCAGGGAGTGAATGATGAGCCGATCGTTGCCTTTGGCGGTGAAAAAGCTTCCGGGTTGGGCCGATATGGCGGAGAATGGGCTCTTCATGAATTTACGACAACAAAGTGGATATCCGTTCAAACAAAGGCAAGAGAATATCCGTTTTAATGTGACCATATAAAAATGATCTTTCTTCCATGCACATCCTCACTCTGTCCGGACTTTTTTGTTAAACTAACAGAGAGGAGTGAAGGGTGTGCTTATTTATTTTGTTCTTATTAACCTAATTAGCTATATTGCAATGGGAAATGACAAGCGAAAAGCGAGGCAGGGAAAATGGCGGACACGCGAGAGTACACTGTGGCTGTTGGCGCTTATTGGAGGAGCGATCGGCAGTTGGGTAGCCATGCAGACACATCGTCACAAGACGAAGCATCCTTCGTTTAAGTATGGGATGCCTGTCTTAGCGCTTATTGACCTCAGCCTGCTTATTTACTTTTCATGAATGGAGGAAGAAAGATGGATTTAGCTAAGTTGTTCCGCATGCAGCGGGCGCTCGATGGATATATTGAAGCGGAGCATGGCCTACAAGAAGCGGACTTGTTCGATAAAAAGGTACTTGCTTTGCTTGTTGAAATTGGCGAACTTGCCAATGAGACACGCTGTTTTAAATTTTGGAGTCTAAAAAAACCAAGTGCACGTGAAGTGATCTTGGAGGAATTTGTGGATGGCGTGCACTTTATTTTATCACTTGGCCTGACATGTTCTTTAGAGCAAGAGGCAACTGCAGAGGATAAACAAGCGGAAGGCTCAATAACCGACCAGTTTCTACTCGTCTATGAGGCTGTTCAATCATTCAAGCAGGAAAAATCAGCGGAGGCATATCAGCAAATGCTTCAAGAGTACTTTACACTGGGCGGCCTGCTCGGATTCTCGGCGGAAGAAGTGGAAAAAGCATATGTTTCGAAAAATGAAGTGAACTACGAGCGGCAACAGCAAGGATATTAAGCGGTAATTTTTGTATATATCTGAAAAAATACGTATAATGAAAACGGATCCATATTTTTTATAGGAGGAATGATGTATGGCGAAAATGGACGAAACATTATCGATGCTCAAAGATTTAACGGACGCTAAAGGGATTGCTGGAAATGAGCGTGAAGCCCGCGCCGTTATGAAAAAATACATAGCGCCGTTCGCGGATGAAGTAACGACAGATAATCTCGGCAGTTTAATTGCCAAAAAGTCGGGTGCACAGAACGGACCAAAGATTATGGTTGCCGGCCACTTGGATGAAGTTGGCTTCATGATCACACAAATTGATGACAAGGGGTTTCTCCGCTTTCAAACAGTCGGCGGATGGTGGAGTCAGGTCATGCTTGCCCAGCGCGTGACCATTGTGACGAGAAAAGGTGACATTACGGGAGTCATCGGTTCTAAACCACCTCATATCTTATCTCCTGAAGCGCGTAAAAAGCCGGTAGATATCAAGGATATGTTTATCGACATTGGTGCCTCCAGCAAAGAGGAAGCACAAGAATGGGGTGTGCGTCCGGGCGACATGGTCGTGCCTTATTTTGAATTCACGGTAATGAACAATGAAAAAATGCTGCTTGCCAAAGCGTGGGATAACCGTATCGGTTGTGCGATTGCTATTGATGTCATGAAATATGTTAAAGGCAAACAACATAAAAACACAGTATATGGCGTTGGAACTGTACAGGAAGAAGTAGGATTGCGTGGAGCGAAAACATCTGCTCAAGCCATTCAGCCGGATATTGCATTTGGCGTGGATGTGGGCATCGCTGGTGATACGCCAGGAGTCTCCAGCAAAGAGGCGATGAGCAAAATGGGCGATGGTCCACAGATTATTCTGTATGACGCCTCCATGGTTTCCCATAAAGGGTTACGTGATTTCGTAACAGATGTAGCGGATGAATTAAATATTCCTTATCAATTTGATGCAATGGCAGGTGGCGGAACAGATTCAGGTGCGATTCATGTGACCTCAGGCGGAGTACCAAGTTTGTCCATTACGATTGCTACCCGCTACATCCACTCACACGCAGCGATGCTTCACCGTGACGATTACGAAAATGCTGTCAAACTTATCGGCGAAGTCATCCTGCGATTGGATCAGGAAACCGTCGACAAAATTAAGTTTGACTAATAGAAAAGCGGAAGGCGCTCGCCCAGCGCGATAGGAGGTTGGAGGGCTCGACAAGGAGGCGTTTTTTAGACTCCGACAGAGAGACCGAAACCGCCGTACGCGCTAGCGCCAGCAGCTGGACAATAAGAAAAGCGGAAGCGGCCGTTTATCGGCGACAAGCACAAGACGAGCCAGCCAGAAGTTTGTTCTTTAACCTTCTGATTGGATGGGCTTGTGACCTCGAGCCGATGGTCGCTGCAGCTGGACAAAGAAAAGCGGAAGGCGCTCGCCCAGCACGTAAACCGGACTGAGTGGCTCGTATTTTAGAGGAAGCGGTTCATTAATCTGTTAAAGCGGCCCAGTAAAACTATTTAACCCTGTTCTCAAGCAAAAAAGCTGTCATGTGTTTTCATGACAGCTTTTTTATGGATACGCCTAAATTTGTATAAGAAGCTTGTTATTTGCGCCTCAGCCAATTAAAAAAGGAGGCAAGCTTATTTTTTTTTACGCTTTTTTGTTGCTTTTGCGGTCTAGAAAGATAAATCTCCTCTTTATCGATAGCATAGTCATAAGCAAAAACTAGCCCGATGTCTGTATCATGGGTTTTGTTAATGACGATCGTATAATCGATCCTGTGCTTTTCGGCAGCGGTAATATATTTCTTTAAATAAGTAATGTCAATGGAGCCGTTTAAGTACAGTTTTGCCTGCGGATGTTTCTTTATCAACTCAATGAACTCCGGATAAACCTCCGCTTCCCTTACCTGGCTCTGCCGGAGTGCAGCTATTATTCTTTCTCTCAATGTGCCAAGAAACTTCCGCCGCTCCTCTGGGTTAATTTCTTTTTTGCCGTACATCCCTTCTTGTAAAATATCCTCTACACTTTTTTTAGTCATCATCTAACTCCTTGTATTTTAATAATATAATAAAGAATATGCGCCTATCTTTAAATTGGGGAGTGATCGAGTTATTCATTTTCTAACGTGTAGCATTGAAAGGCAAAAAAGTCAAAATAATTGGAGAAAACCACAAGGTGCGGACATAAAACCTACTTGACATATAGGATTAATGAATATATTATAAAACTTAATCATTAAGACGCTGATATGGCTTCTTTTTACTAGTACATAGCCGCGTCAAAAAAAAGGAAATTGTTTTGCTCATTCCTTTTGTCGCTTTTCTGATTGTGGCGAATACAATCATTTATCCTTCGAGGCTAAATGATTGATCATCTATATTCCTTTGTGAGGTGGATATCATTGCAACTTCAAGTAATGAACAGTCCTTTTAGTCAGGAGCAGTCGGAGCTCCTTAATCGTCTTTTATCAACGCTGACGGAACCCCAAAAAATGTGGTTGAGCGGATATCTTGCCGGAATGGCTGGTACTGTTTTGCCACAAGTGACAGGAAGCGAACTTGTCCCTCAACAAAATGGTTCGGCCCTGTCTAAGGAAGTGACTGTTCTTTTTGGTTCTCAGACAGGCAACGCCCAGGGGCTTGCTGAGAATGTAGCAGCTAAGCTAAAAGAACGTGGATTCCAAGTAACTCTTGCTCCAATGAATGAATTTAAAGCAAATAATATTAAAAAAGTTCAAAATCTTCTGCTCTTGGTAAGTACTCATGGAGAAGGAGACCCACCGGATAACGCCCTTTCATTCCATGAATTTCTTCATGGAAGACGGGCTCCCCAGCTGAAGGATTTACGTTTCTCTGTCCTATCCTTAGGCGATAGCTCGTATGAATTTTTCTGTAAGACTGGGAAAGATTTCGACAAACGTTTAGAGGAATTGGGCGGTCAGCGCCTTTATCCGCGCTTTGATTGTGATTTGGATTATGATGAACCTGCTGCCGAGTGGCTGGAAGGCGTCCTAAGCAGTTTAGGTGAAGCAAAAGCTGAGGAAGCTGTTTCTCCACTTGCTTCAATAGGAGCGGGAACATCGGCAGGCCAGTCGGTCTACTCACGGACGAATCCTTTTAAGGCCGAGGTTCTTGAAAATATTAATTTAAATGGACGCGGTTCAAATAAAGAAACGAGACACATTGAACTATCGCTTGAAGGGTCAAATCTTGAGTTTGAACCGGGAGACAGCTTAGGTATTTATCCTGAAAATGATCCGGAGCTGGTTGATTTAATCATCGGGAAAATGAATTGGAATCCTGATGAAGTGGTCACGCTGAACAAGCAAGGAGAAACACGTTCATTGCGTGATTCACTCCTCTCTTATTATGAGATCACAGTGCTGACGAAGCCGCTTATTCAAAAAGCAGCTGAACTTACTTCAGATCATCAACTGCAGCAGCTAGTAGCACCAGGACAAGAGGAAGACCTACGAACTTACATTGAAGGACGGGATCTGCTTGATCTAATCCAAGATTTTAGCTTTGAAGGCATAACAGCTAGCGCATTTGTTTCGATTTTGCGTAAAATGCCGGCCCGGCTTTATTCCATTGCCAGCAGCTTAAGAGCGAATCCTGATGAAGTACACTTGACGATTGGAACCGTCAGATACGATAGTAACGGACGCAGCCGTAAGGGCGTATGCTCCATACAATGTGCTGAACGGGTTCAGCCTGGGGATTATTTGCCAGTTTATATTCAACGCAATCAAAACTTTAAGCTGCCAGCAAACCCGGATACACCGATTATTATGATTGGACCTGGCACAGGAGCAGCTCCATTCAGATCGTTTTTACAAGAACGAGAGGAGCTGGCTGCTCAAGGGAAAACATGGTTATTCTTCGGTGATCAGCATTTTGTAACGGATTTTCTCTATCAAACAGAGTGGCAGCAATGGCTCAAAAAAGACGTTCTAACGAAAATGGACGTTGCTTTCTCACGTGATACAGAGGAAAAAGTCTATGTCCAACATCGCATGCTAGAACAGAGCAAAGAGCTTTATCAATGGCTTGAAGAAGGAGCAGTCATTTATATTTGCGGCGATGAAAAAAATATGGCGCATGACGTCCATGAAACACTGATTCAAATTATTGAACAGGAAGGCGGCAGAAGCCGGGAGCAAGCAGAGGCTTATCTTGCTGAGATGCAGCAACAAAAGCGTTATCAGCGCGATGTATATTAAGCCTTGAGGGGAAGGAGTTAGGAAAATGATCGAAGAGAAAGTATTAAAGGCGCCAGAAGGTCCTCCAAGTGATGTCGAACGAATAAAAAGAGAGAGCGATTACTTGCGTGGCACACTTGCAGAAACGTTGGCAGATCCCATTACCGCAGGCATTCCTGATGATGATAATCGACTGATGAAATTCCACGGCAGCTATTTGCAAGATGACAGGGATTTACGAAATGAACGGGAGCGCCAGAAGCTTGAGCCCGCTTATCAATTTATGGTGCGCGTGCGTGCGCCAGGTGGAGTGGCAACAGCAGAACAGTGGCTTGCCATGGATGACATTGCTCAAAAATATGGCAATGGCACACTTAAATTAACGACTCGCCAAGCATTTCAAATGCATGGAATTCTAAAGTGGAACATGAAGAAAAGCATCCAGGAAATTAACGCAGTGCTAATGGATACATTAGCCGCTTGTGGAGATGTGAATCGAAATGTTATGTGCAACCCTAATCCTTATCAGTCCGAAATTCATTCAGAAGTGTATGAGTGGTCACGAAAATTGAGCGAATACCTTTCGCCGCGTACGAGAGCGTACCATGAAATCTGGCTTGATGAGGAAAAAGTGGCAGGCACTCCGGAAGAAGAAGTAGAACCGATGTATGGAGCGCTTTATTTACCCCGAAAATTCAAGATCGGCATCGCGGTTCCGCCTTCCAACGATGTAGATGTCTTCTCCCAGGATCTTGGTTTTGTGGCAGTGGTAGAAGAGGGAAAACTAGCTGGATTCAACGTGGCGATTGGCGGCGGAATGGGGATGACCCACGGCGACAAAAACACATATCCGCAGCTGGCTAGAGTGATTGGCTTCTGTACGCCGGAAAAGATTCTTGACGTAGCTGAAAAAGTAATCACTATTCAACGTGATTACGGTGACCGCTCTGTTAGAAAGTATGCCCGCTTTAAGTATACAGTTGACAGATTGGGACTGGAATCTATTAAACAAGAGCTTCATAAACGATTAGGGTGGGAGCTTGAAGAGGCACATTCTTTCCACTTTAATCATAATGGGGATCGCTATGGATGGGTAGAAGGAAGCGATGGAAGCTGGCATTTTACCTTATTCATTCAAAATGGCCGTGTAGCTGATATAGAGGGATATCCACTCATGACCGGCTTAAGAGAAATTGCTAAAGTTCATACGGGTGATTTCCGTTTGACGCCGAACCAAAATCTTGTCATTGCTAATGTGTCGAATGAGAAAAAAGATCAAATTGTGGAGCTGATTAAGAAATACGGACTTACAGACGGCAAGCATTATTCAGCATTACGCAGAAATTCAATGGCCTGTGTGGCTCTTCCAACGTGTGGCCTCGCCATGGCGGAAGCAGAACGTTATCTTCCTAGTTTACTTGAAAAAATTGAGGACATTGTAGAAGAGAGCGGTTTGCATGAAGAAGAGATCACGATCCGTATGACGGGATGTCCGAATGGTTGCGCTCGTCCAGCTCTGGCTGAAATTGCCTTTATCGGCAAATCTCCTGGAAAGTATAATATGTATTTAGGAGCCGGTTTTTCAGGAAACCGCCTGAGTAAGCTTTATAAAGAAAATGTTGGGGAAAAAGAGATTTTGGCGTTGCTTCGTCCGATTCTCTCTCAATATGCTAAAGAGCGTCAGGAAGGCGAACGCTTTGGAGATTATGTGATTCGGGCTGGCATCGTTAAAGAAGTTCATTCCGGTACTGATTTCCACGCTTGACAGAAAAAATGCAAAATCCGCACGTTATAAAATTTTTAAAACAAAGCAGGATGCCGTCTGGGCATCCTGCTTTGTTGTGTGATACCCATGAGGCGGAATAATTGGTACAATTAATAAAAAAGGAGAAAATATGCAAATCTATAGTTTGTCATCTGTCATCTTTTCTTTTATAGGGATGTTATTTGTCGGTCTCTCTTTTATTTTAAGCAACTTTGTGGAGTATTTGTTTGCTGTCGGAATGATTTTTTTGCTCGTTGGCGCTTTTGTCAGTTTGAAAGCAATGACTTATCAGGAAACAGGATATGTGAAATTTGTGAGCATGGCTGTATTTTTTCTCACCCTTCTCATTGTGGTGATGGTGGCACCTTTCCATATTGTCCGGCTGTTTACATGGGTAAAAAACTGGCCAATGATTGAAGAGCTGTTTTTAAGAATGAAAAAGACATGAAAAGAAAAAGGAATAAAAAATCCGGAAAGAAGAATGTTGATTGCGGATTGTTAACTGATAAGCACTTTGTAGGATGGACAGGTTGTTTAGAAAAAAGAAATGAATAGTGTCACCTTGTTGTCAAGAATGCAGCAGACAGCGGCTATCATTTTATGAAGAAAAACGGATTGTAACAAAATAAGCTAAGCTAGATACGGTTTTAAGCATCCGAGAATGAGCATGACAAAGGAGGAAGTAAATGACTGATAACAACCAATTAGCCAAAACAATGTTTGAAAAAGTCTCTACTGTTGTTTCGCTGCTATTTATCCTTGCTAATGTCATCTATTTGTTTACACAATGGAGCCAATTGCCTGAACAAGTACCCATTCATTTTAATGCCAAAGGAGAAGCGGACGGCTGGGGAAGCAAAGGGATGATCTGGTTTCTTCCCTTCATCACTTTTATTCTTTGGGCAGGTATGACAGTTTTGGAACGAAAGCCGAGTCTTTATAACATTCCTCATCTAACAGAGGAAAATAAGGACCAAATGTTTGCTAATACTAGACTTATGCTAAATACCATTAAAACGGAGATTATTCTTTTTCTTATCTATACTAGTTGGCAAAGTGTTCAATGGTCATATGGAAAGGAAGTAGGATTAGGCTATTTTGAACTGCCTGTCTTTCTAGTTGTTCTATTTGGCACGCTTGGTGTATTTCTTTATCGAAACCGTAAAATAAGAAAATGGGGCAATGAACTGTAAGAAAGATAGGCGCCATTTTCACTTGTTTTTCATTAAAAGGGATTAGCATAAAAAGAGAAGAGAAAGGAGGAGACAACATGAATATCCTCTTAGCTGAAGATGATGAGCAGCTTGGCGAATTAGTTGCTTTTATGCTAAAGAAAAAAGGAGGCTACCGGGTAGAGTGGGTAAAGGAGGGGGAGGACGCTTATGACTATGCAGCTGCTTCCCATTATGATGTATTAATACTCGATTGGATGATGCCAAATGGAAGCGGAATAGACGTATGCCGCCGTTTACGAAAAGAGGGTTATTCGGGAGCGATACTCATGTTGACAGCGAAGGATACAGTGGAAGATCGGGTGGAAGGGCTTGATTCGGGTGCAGATGATTATCTCATCAAGCCGTTTGAAATAGATGAATTACTTGCACGGCTGCGAGCGCTATCCCGAAGAAATTATGCGCCAATCTTGGAAGAAACATTAGCGATTCAGGACCTTCTTCTTAACAGAACGAGCCAAATGATTCACTATGGTGATGAAAGTATTCAGTTAAGCCCGCGTGAATTTCAATTGTTAGACTTGCTTGTTCAAAACAAAGGGCAGGTGTTGCCGCGTGAAGTGATTTTAGACCGGATCTGGGGATACGATGCGGACGTATCTACAAAAACGATAGATGCAACCGTGAAGCTGCTGCGGAAAAAGCTAGACATCGTAGGAAAACAGCACCTCCTTCATAGCATTAGAGGGGTTGGTTACAAAGTTGAAAAATAAGAGTTTTTTGCGGCGGAAACATCAACAAGCTGATATCTTTAAGAATACACAATCTCGGCTTACTTTTTTCTATAGCGGTTTAATGGTATTGTTTCTCTCGTTATTCGTTATTATTGTTTATTTTCTAGTATATATAATTGTTTTAGAGGACCAAAAAAAAGAGCTTGGAGAGCTAACTCACCACGAATCGAGAATTATTTTAGATTATTTGGCAGACAATGCGATAAAAGAATTGCAAGGCCTTGAAAGTCAACAAATTGTTTTAGCTGGAGTCGATCAGTTTTTTTATTATGTAGTGGATACAGATGGAGACCTTATTATGGGACAGGAAACCATTCCTCAGATTCGCCCGGATTTATTGCAGCTTTTACAAGGTTGGATTCCGAGAAAAAATGACGTCCGTGAAGAAACACTACAGATCACTTTTCCGAAAAGAGAAGAAATAGGAAAAGGCCCGCATCGCATAGGAGATTCGCAAACAGTCAAGTTGATGATTGATGGACGGCCGCTTTTTTATAACGGACAGTTTATTGGGATGCTGTATATCGGAAAAGATATTTCATTTGCTTATCATTTATTTAAATGGCTCCTTGTTATTCTTACTTTGTTAGCTGTTTTGTTTTTTGGCATTGCTTTGTTTATTAGTCGGTATATGTCAAAGAAGGCGATGATTCCAATCTCTAAGGCATTTGCCCGTCAACAGGAATTTGTCGGTGATGCTTCACATGAATTGCGCACACCATTGAGCATTATGCTGTCATCAATTAATGCTATGGAAATGACGGATTCAATGAACGAAGATCCATTTGCTCGTAAGTTGCTCGTCAATATGAAGACTGAAGTGAAACGAATGACGAAGCTAGTGAGTGATTTATTGACACTTGCCCGCACAGATTCGGGAATGATGGAAAGACAGCAAGAGACGTTCGATTTTTTCAAGACTGCTGAAAAAGTGGTTGGATCTGTTCAGTCACTCGCCCAGGCAAAGCAAATCAGGCTGCATTTTGAGGCGTCTCCATCCATCCAGGTGAACGGTGATAGCGAAAGGCTTACTCAGCTTCTCTACATTTTGCTTGATAACGCAATTAAATATACGCCAGACGGAGGTGAAATTTCTCTTCTCTTAAAGGGGCAGAAAAAGGAGCTGACTATAATTGTAGAAGACACAGGTATCGGTATTCCTTCTGATGATTATGATCGTATCTTTGATCGCTTTTACCGTTCTGACAAATCAAGATCAAGATCGATGGGAGGCTATGGGCTAGGGCTCGCCATTGCTAAGTGGATTGTCTCTACTCATGGAGGCTCTATTGAGGTGGATAGCAAGCCTGAGCAAGGGAGTGTATTCACCGTGCGCCTGCCAATACGTGCCGAGGAGGAGAACGAGAAGCATTTTTCATCATAGAATTAATTTAAACGGAGGTTCTACAAGAATCTCCCTGTTTTATGTGTTTCTCTACTACTCTAGCATTTAGAGCAATGAGCTCTCCTTTGGTTTAGACCATTCTCCTTCAAGTGAGCGCTCTTTATTCAGTATTTAATAGGTAATTTTTTAGCTTTTAGAAAATAAAATTGATAAAATTGGAATTGGCATATTAAATAAGGATGATTCATCCAATTACTGGAGGTATTTGATGTTCAATAATGCATTGTTTGCGTCGGAAGGGATGATTGTTTTTCTTACTCTTCTACCTATAGTTATTAATATAATCCTTGTTGGATTCGGCATTTATTTCGCTATACAAGTGATTAAGTTTATGAATGCAAAGCTAAAGCTTGATCGGGAAAGGAATGAAAGGCTTAGCGAACTGCTTAAAGATGCCGGCCAATCTAAAGAAATAGAGTAGATTTTTTTCCTTTATGAAAGCCGTATAGTGATTCATCCTATACGGCTTTTAAAGATGCATACACCCCTAATTTTCCCCCCGTTGACCTTCCCAACCATCCTTCCTATGTAATTTATTTATTTTTATCTTTTCACCGTCTTTTCACCATTGTTTTTTAACATCAGTAATAGGTAAAAAAAGAGGACAGTGAAAAGGAGAGAGTAGATATGTATGATGAGACAAATGAAAAAAACAAGAGAAAAGGGATACTTCAGCCGCTGATGACTTCGTTTACCGGTGCCATTGCCGGTGGGGTTGCAGTCTTATATTTATCGCCAATTCTTGGAGTAAATGGAGAGGTGCCGGCTGTGGATAAAGAGAAGGCCGCTGTTGTGGAGAATGATCAAGCTGCTGGTTCTGACCTAAATATACAGCCAACAGCGGCTTCCTCTACCAGCTTGGTCAGTGCGATTGATACAATCAATGAAGCCGTCGTGGGCGTAGTGAATCTTCAACAACAGTCAGCAAGCTTTTTTCAGGAAAATGGAAATATCGGAGAAAATGAGCAAGAGGCTGGTACTGGTTCTGGAGTTGTCTTTAAAAAGTCTGGTGCTAATGCCTTTATCGTGACAAACAACCATGTCGTTGAAGGAGCAGATAAGGTAGAAATAGTGCTTAATAATGGAAAGAAAGCGACAGCGGAAATTGTCGGAACCGATCCATTGACAGACTTAGCCGTTCTTAAAACAGACAGCAGCATTATCACCAAAGTAGCCAGCTTTGGTGAATCATCGAAGCTTAAGCTCGGTGAACAAGTAGCCGCAATCGGCAATCCGCTTGGCCTCGACTTGGCAAGTTCAGTAACACAGGGGATTGTGAGCGGGAAGGATAGAACTATACCTGTCTCTACATCAGAGGGACAGTGGGATTTAAATGTTATTCAAACAGATGCCGCTATTAATCCTGGCAACAGTGGTGGCGCCTTAATTAATAGTTCTGGACAAGTTGTCGGTATTAATAGCATGAAAATTGCAGAAAGCGGCGTGGAAGGATTAGGGTTTGCTATTCCAAGTGAAGATGTGGTTCCAATTATTGATCATCTACTGAAAGATGGAAAAGTGAAAAGACCGTATCTCGGGGTTAGCCTGCAGGATGTCGGTGATCTTCCTGCTACTGTACTGCAAAGCCAGCTTGATCTACCTGCAGATGTAAAGGAAGGAATAGTAATTGCCGTGATAGAGACCTCTTCACCCGCAGCAGCAGCTGGCCTTCAGGCTAAAGATGTGATCCAGTCAGTCAATGGGACGAAGGTTAGCGATACAAGCGACTTTCGAAAATATCTCTATTCCAAAGCGGAAGTAGGAGAAAAGATTAAAGTAGGATTGTATCGGAATGGCCAGCAAATGAGCATAACCTTAAAGCTTAATGAAAAATAAAGTAGCGAAAAAGTAGTCGTCCCATTGAATTTTCACCATCTTTTCACTATTGACGGATAAAGTAAATGTTGTGTCAGCCCCATTCATAAAGGAGGAATTTATAATGAAGAAAAACAAAGTATTCAGTTACGTAATGACAGGAGCTTTATCTTTAAGCATCTTAGGAGGAGCAGGAGCATCAGTATTGGCTGCTACCAATTCATCCTCATCGGTGTCTACGGTTCAGCAGGGAACAAATGCAAAAGCTTCGGAAGATCACACAACGGAGAAAAAAGTAAAAATGATCATGGATCAACTTAAATCTGATTTAGTTGAGCTAGGCGTGAAGATACCGGAAAGAGGAGACAAGGGAGACCTGTTTGCCAACCTGGATCAAGCAACGAAGAAAAAAACCGAAGCCATTATGGAAAAGGAACGAGCGGGAACGATTACTCGTGAAGAGGCCCATGTGCAGCTTGAAAAACTAGGGGTGAAGATGCCGGAAAGAGGAGACAAGGGAGACCTGTTTGCCAATTTGGATGAAGCAACGAAGAAAAAAGCGGAAGCCCTTATTGCCAAAGCAAAGGAGCAGTTAGCGGAATTAGGAGTCGATCATCTTCCCTTTGAGAAACACAAACTGAACTGATAAGTAAATACTATGTGAAGAACCGCCTGGAGATTCTCCAGACGGTTCTTTTTTAGCTTATTTAACTTGTGGATCTTCATCCATAGTAATTTCGCATTCTGTTAAAGGAACGACTTTTGTTTTTTTGATGAATTTATAGCTAAACCAGACGATTAGGAATAACGGAATACCGAGATAGGAAGAAACTACATTCGTCCAGTCGATATGATCACCAAGAAAGGCTTGATAGTTCTGTGCCAATAATACGACAAGACAGATGCTGAATGCGAGAATTGGCCCCAATGGATACCACTTTGCCCGATAAGGAAGCTGATCAAGTGAATACCCTTGAGCTAAAAATGCTTTTCTAAAACGATAATGGCTTGCTGCAATCCCTAACCAGAAAATAAAACCGGTGACGCCAGCAGAATTTAGAAGCCAAATATAAATGACACCGTCTCCAAAGATGGAAGCAAGAAAAGCTAGTAAACCTACTAATGCAGTTGCTACAAGGGCCGCAACTGGAATGCCTCTTTTATTTAACACTCCAAAAAGCCGAGGGGCTTGTCCTTCTTTTGCCATAGCGTATAAAATCCGAGTTGAGGCGTATAAGCTTGAGTTCCCTGCAGACAATACAGCTGTCAAAATGACCGCGTTCATTAGGGAAGCTGCAAAAGCAAGACCAGCCTTTTCAAATACTAACGTAAATGGGCTTACCATAATGTCATCACTTTTAAGATTTTCATTTGTATAAGGAATGATTAACCCGATGACTAAAATGGCAAGCACGTAAAATAATAAAATTCTCCAAAAAATAGTTCGTGTCGCTTTGGGCACATTTTCGCGCGGGTTTTCACTTTCCCCTGCTGCGACACCGACGATTTCAGTTCCTTGGAAAGAAAAACCTGCTGCTAGAAACACACCAAACATGGCTAGAAATCCTCCGTGAAAAGGAGCATCACCAATAGTAAAGTTTTTGAATCCAACGGAATCGCCGCCATTCATAATACCAAAGATCATAAGGAAGCCAACAATAATAAAGATAATGATTGTAGTAACCTTAATAAAAGAAAACCAATATTCCCCTTCCCCATAACCTTTAACGGACAATATATTTAAGCCAAATATTAATAATAGAAATAAACCACTCCACAACCAGGATGGACTATTTGGAAACCAAAATTTCATAACGAGGGTGGAGGCAGATAACTCAGCGGCAAGCGTAATCGCCCAGCTGTACCAGTAATTCCAACCTAGTGCAAAGCCAAGAGAGGGATCGATAAATTTAGTGGCGTATGTGCTGAATGCACCACTTGTTGGCATAAGAGCTGCTAGCTCTGCCAGACTGGTCATAATAAAATAGACCATCACGCCAATAATAAGATAGGCAAGCAAGGCGCCACCAGGGCCTGCTGAATAAATAGAAAAACCGCTGCCCAAAAAAAGACCGGTACCAATTGAGCCGCCCAGCGAGATCATCGTTAAATGTCTTGCTTTTAATCCTTTCTTTAATTCGCCGTTTTGGCCAATGCTACCATTTTGTAATGATTGATTGCTCATAGTTCTACCTCCAAGATGATTAAATACAAATGTTGCATGGTAACTATGCTTTATCTTAAATACCACCGCTAAGAGAAGTAGTAAACATCAAAATGTTGAAAGCGTATACATATCATAAATCGAAAAGAGTAAAAAAGAAAGAGGTTTTTTGTATTTTTTTGTCGGAAAATGTTGTATTTTTACTATGTGAAAAATGAATTGATAGATAACTTTATGAAAAATCCCCTCTCATTTGGTGAGAGGGGAGAATAAAAAGCTGTTAAACATATTATGACAAACGGGTGGCTTCTTTATTTGTCACTTCCAAAACATCAAGCAAGAAAACAAAGACCGGAATCCCGATAATTAACCCCCATACACCGAAGAAATGCTCCGAGAAAAGGAGGACAACGAACGTGTAGAAAACGGGCAGATCGGTTTTTGAGGACATCAGCTTTGGATTTAAAATATAAGCCTCGATTGCATGAATAATAGCGATGGCTATTATTACGTAGACGACTTTAATAAAACCGCCAATCGTATAGGCAATTAAACAGAGAGGGACGAGTGAAATAATGACACCGGCAACGGGGATAAGTCCCAGAAAGAAAATCATTATCGCCAATCCGAAGATTTGCTGAAATCCCATAATCGACAGTGCGATCACGGATAATAAGCAATTAATAAAGGCAATAATAAATTGTGCCTCAATCACTTTTCCAAAGGTACGTGTGAACTTTTTTCCGAAAAATTCAATTTCATAATAAAAAGGAGCAATTTTACTGTCTTTAAATTTTTTGGTGAACTCTTGTAAGCGCGGTTTTTCTAAAAGGAAAAACAAGCTTAAGATTAAGGAAATGAATACATCAATGCTCGTCTTGCTAATATCGCTGAATGATTTGAGCAAGAAAGATACGCCATTCTCTAAGTAAGCATTAATTTGATCACTAGAGATGACTTTTTCAATGTAATTCATAAAAACATTATCGTGAGGCTGGGCATAAAAAGCGGTGATGCGCTTAATTAACTGGCCGATCTCTATCGTAATAATCGGCAGGTATTTCACGAGTCCAAATGTTAATAGACCCACGATGAGGGAATACATCAATAAAACGAGAAGCCTGCGGTTTAATGGGATGCGCCTAGCTGCAAATTCTACGAGACGGTCCATTAAGAAGGCAAAAATAAATGTAAGAAGGAGTAAATTAATCATGCTTCTCATTGCAAATAAAATCAAAATAATCAAACCGGCAATAATAATACGTTTAACGCTTTTTTTTTGGAAAAACCCTTTTATCTCATCCATCTCTACTATGACTCCTTAGCAAGTTTCTCACCTTTCAATACAGCCAATTACATTCTGTTCTTTCTATTTCATTATCAACTCGCGGGGGGAAGTTTACAAGTATTTAAAGAGGTTTTTTTCATATAGGAATAATTAACAAGGCTGCCGTATCAGATATATGTATCAATAGTGTATGTTAACAGGAGTTGTCTCGTTTTTTCTTTTAGAGACCATAGCTTAAAACAGTAGAAAAGAAAATGATCTATTGTATGTTTATTGAGTAAGGGGGGGCCAGAGTTCCTTCTTAAAGCAACCAGAAAATGACGTTTTTTAGTCATATTCTGCATGTGACTATTTTTCAATTACCGGGACGATTATAATAGATAAAATAGAAGGACGGGCAGAAAGTGACTTTTTAGTCAATTGTTCACTTGTCAGCTTGCAAAAACTTTATACTAAACTTTTTTTCTCTAAAATCAAATGTAATGAGAAGTGGGTCTTTTATGTTAGAATATTGTTATGAGTGAAAATAACATCGGTTTTTGAGAATATTTAGCGTAGGACCGCGAAAATAGTGGGAGGCAGCAACAGATGAGCGAAATGAATCATTTACAAAGAGATGCAATCAATGTGCTAAAGGAGACGAGCAGGACATTCTTTATTCCGATCAGTCAGCTTGCACCAGGGGTGCAGGAAGCCGTGGCTTCAGCTTATTTATGCATGAGAGCAATCGATGAGATTGAAGACCATCCGGAACTTGAGCCAGCATCGAAAAACAGCCTGCTAAACTCTATCAGCCAGATTTTGAAAGGATCGTTTAATACTGAAAAGTTCGAGTCTATTGTCGAGCCATATAAAGCCTTGCTGCCAGAGGTTACTTTACGGCTTGGTGATTGGATCAAGTACTGTCCGGCAACAGTTGTAGACACTGTTCTAAGTGCTACTTCGATCATGGCCAAGGGCATGGCAGATTGGGCAATGAAGGGATGGAAAGTAAAGGACGAGAAAGATTTGGACGACTATACTTTTTATGTGGCCGGCCTTGTTGGAGTCATGCTCTCCGATATATGGAAATGGCACGATGGCACAGAAACCGACAAACAATTAGCGATTGCTTACGGACGCGGATTACAGTCTGTTAATATTCTTCGCAACCATACGGAAGATCGAGAACGGGGAGTAAGCTTCTTCCCTGAGGGTTGGGAATTGGAAGATATGTTCAATTATGCTAAGCGCAATTTGGCTTTAGCTGATGTTTATATAGAAGGGATTAAATCCGGCTCTATTCTTAATTTTTGCAAAATCCCCCTCGCTCTTGCTCATGGGACGCTCCATGCTTTAGAAAAAGGAAAAGAAAAAATGAGCAGAGCAGAGGTAACAGAAATGGTGAGTCAAGTCATAGAGAAATAGGATCAAGGCAAAAAGCTGTTTCCACAGCTTTTTGCCTTTTTTTGATGAGAGGCAGTTATTCCCCTTTTGTTTGGATAACTTGGGCATGTTTTCCTGATGTGTCCTGCATTTTCTTTCCTTTGTTGCCCTCAAAGGAAGTTGGAGGTGAACCGGTCTCATTGGAAGCAAAGTGATTTCTGCTTGTTTTAGGCTTACTCATAATATCCCTCCTTTCGATAGATAGGTTTGCCAAAGTAAAGAGAAATAATTTATTTTTCTCCTATTTTCCTCCCTTCGAAATATTTTGTTTCAAAAACATTACAAAGATGTTTTTGTTGTTACAAAGATACAATAAAGCTACATAATTAGCCCTTTATTACCGAAAAGTACAATAAGAGTCGAAAATTGTATGTTTAGAAGTATATTTGTATGCTAGAATAAAATGGTAAAATTTGTGAAGGGAGACAAACTTGTGAAGAAGAGTTCTATTTTTATGGCGTTTGCCTTTTTCTTAATTATTCCTCTTTTTGGATTTCATACGACAGCCCAGGCGAGCGGCTTTACCGATGTACCTAATCGGGCGTTAAAAGAAGTCAATTACTTGGCTGAGGGAGGAATTGCAAATGGTTCATCAGCAACTATATTTGCTGCCGAGAAAGTGGTGACCCGCCAAGAAGCAGCTACTTTTATCGCACGTGCCTTGCAATTAGATGGAGCAAAACGTGAAACCGTCTTTAAAGATGTATCAGCAAGCAATTTTTCTTCAGGGTATATTCAATCAGCGGTAGATAAAGGCATTCTATCAGGCTATGACGGTGGAAGGTTTCTCCCACAGAAAGAGGTAACACGTGGCGAAATGGCCGTTATGCTCTCAAAAGCATTTGGTTATGAGTTTGGCGGAAGCCTTTCGGGTGCAGCGAACGCTTTAATGTCCCGTGGAATTGCAAGCGGTATGGAAGATGGTACATTTGGAGCGAATGAGCAAATTATCCGTGCAGACTTCTCTGTTTTTCTTGCACGTGCCATTAATCCTGAATTCCGTATAAAAAACACGGCCACCTTTACAAAAACATTTTGGGTAAACACCAATAATTTAAATGTACGTACAGGCCCATCTACAAGCTATCAAAAGAGCGGCTCATTACAGAAGGGTGTCAAAGTACTCGGCAGCCATGAAATCGGGAGCTGGATGTATATCAAATCAGAAAATATAATCGGATTTGTTCATAAAAGCTATCTGAGCAATACAGAGAAACCAGGCAACACAACGGATCAGCCAGCAACACCGGATAAAGACAATAACCAGGATAATGATGAGAAACCTGGGGTAATCGACAACGTAGATCCGCGTTTAGCTAATCAAATTATCGTTCTTGATCCTGGCCACGGCGGCAGTGATCCTGGAGCTTCTGGATTCGGCCTCAAGGAAAAAGATGTGGTCTTAGATACGGGACTGAAAACAAATGAACTATTGAAAAAAACACCGTTTAAAGTGTATATGACTCGCACAGGTAACACGTTCCCATCACTACCAGACCGCACGGCGTTTGCTAAAAGTAAAAAGGGCAATGTATTTGTCAGCATCCATGCGAATGCCAGCAACGGAGCGGGCAACGGTACGGAAACGTATTACTATTCAGCAGCAGCAACTAATCCTTACGTATCTGACAGTAAGCTGCTGGCGACTAAAATTCAGAAGCGCATGGTAGATGCTTTACAGTTGAAGAACCGTGGAGTAAAAACAGCTAATTATTATGTGATTAAGTATAATAGCATGCCAGCCGCTCTAGCTGAACTTGGTTTCATTGATAACGCAAAAGATAATGAAAAGCTAAAATCAGACTATTGGCGTACAGCTGCGTCTAAAGCTATCTATCTTGGCATTCTAGATTACTATAAAGAAAAAGGTTATCAAGTCGATTCTCTTTATAACGTAGCAAAATAATATTGAAAAGACGCTCTCTGAAAGCTCACAAATCTTGCTTTTAGAGGGCGTCTTTTTTGTGAGGATTTTCATAGCCAGACTCATCCGTTTTTGCCCGTTATGTCCTAATTAAGTTTCTAAAGGGGCATTTTAAATGGGTTACTAAAAAGTCATCCATCTATATTAAGCAAATGATTCCATTTTTTACACTGATAGAAAAATAATGCCAATGATTATGATAAGATAAATATAGATATTTTTTCAGGAGACGTTATTTATGAAGAAAAAAGCAATGGCTTCTTTTTTAATTGGATATACGCTTCTTTTTACAGGATCTGTTTATTGGCACGGGCAACAATTCTCACAGCCAATTGCAAGTGATGCTGGTCAATTGTTGCCAACGGCAGTGAAAAGCATCGAGCAGGCAGAAGGGGAGAAGCAACTCCAAGAGATGGTTCGACGGGCAAATCGAACAGGTGATAAACTCTCTATTGCTGGCATGCAGCATAGCCAGGGAGGTCATACCTATTATCCTGGTGGAACGATCATTGATATGAAAAAGTACAATAAAATTCTTCAGTTTGATCCGAAAAGGCAAACGATTACTGTTCAAGCTGGAGCTACATGGGATGATATTCAACGACGAATTAATCCATACGGGCTCTCTGTCAAAGTCATGCAGTCGCAAAATATTTTTACAATTGGCGGGTCGTTGAGTGTCAATGTCCACGGCCGAGATATCCATTATGGTTCATTAATTGATACAGTGGAATCGTTTCGGCTGCTAACTGCTGCAGGTGAGATTATCAACGTGAGCAGAGAAGAAAATAAGGAGCTGTTTCCACTTGTTATCGGAGGCTATGGTCTATTTGGGATCATTCTCGATGTTACGTTTTCATTAGCAAAGGATGAGCTGTATGAAACACATACAAGAGTGATAGATTACAGCCAATATTCTTCCTATTTTCAAAACGCTGTAAATAGCTCGCAAGTTAAAATGCATCTTGCCCGCATTTCGGTTGCACCTGACACCTTTTTACGAGAAATGTATGTAACAGACTGGACAAATGCTAAAGATGAACATAAATTGACTGCTTATAATCAGTTAAAAGAGGATCGGATCATTGCAGCACCAAAATTACTTCTTGGCTTATCCCGATACAGTGACTGGGGGAAAGATAAATTTTGGGAACTGCAGCGAACGTATATGAAAAAGGGAAATGGGAAGCTGGAAACGAGAAATAATGTGATGAGATCAGAAACAGCTTTTATGGAGTATGAAAGCAGCAGTCGGACAGAGGTGCTTCAGGAATATTTTGTTCCTGTCAGTGAATTTGCAGACTATATTGATGATTTGCGGAATGTTCTTGAAAATGAAAAGGATTTTAATTTGCTCAATATTACCGTCCGCTATGTAGGAAAAGATGAACAAGCTGTCTTGTCTTATGCGAAAGCAGATATGTTTGCCCTTGTTCTGCTCATTAATCAGGGGAGGTCTTCAAAGGATATGAAGCAAACGGAAGAAGTTATCCGTAAGATGATCGATATTACCCTTCAGCATAACGGCAGTTATTACTTGCCTTATTATTCCTACCCAACGAAGGACCAGTTTGATACTGCTTATCCGCATAGCAAAGAGTTTTTTCGCATGAAAAGAAAATATGATCCGGATGAGCGCTTCATGAACTTTTTTTACAGGGAGTATGGCCAATGAATTTTCAACGGTTTATATTGTCACAAAGCTTAATGATAATGGCTGGCAGCATGATTTTTCCTTTTTATGTTCTGCTATTGAGAAATGTGGGCGACAGCTATGCTCAATTTGGCTGGGCCTATGGCTTATTTGCCTTAACTTCTGCTCTAGCTTATCCGATGATTGGAAAAATGGCTGATCAGCTAGGCGATAAAGTGCTGCTTGTTACGTATACATGGGGGACGGCTGTTACTCTATTGTTTTTTCCGCTTGTTACCGAAGCATGGCAAGTATATATTCTGCAAATTGTCATGGGTCTGCTCGGTGCTTTGCAGAAAAATACGGAAAAAACAGCACTTGCCCGTCACGTTATGAAGGAGACAGCAGGAAAGCAAATTGGCAGTTATCATACATGGACGTCGATTGGGGCAGCTGTGGCGGTCATTTTAACGGGATATATCGTTGACTTCCTCACGATCGGAACGATCTTTTACTTGGCATCCCTTGTCTATGTGATCAGCGGGATGATTTTGTTAAAAAAAGACATGAGCTAAGTGATTAAGGCATTCTGCTGTTTGGCTGTATGAAAACAATGGTGTAATGGCTATTGTTCTTACCGCTGGAAGAAGAAGTCACACTGTTATGGACGAGGCAGAAGCGGTGGGTGAGTATGTGCTGGGGCATAATGGGCACCCTGCAGCTATCTTAATTGATGAACAATCAAGAAGTGCTGAAGAAGATCTTAAGCAGTGCAAAGAGCCTGCGAAGGAGACAAGGGATGCCCAGCTTTGCCATTGTCAGTCATCCTCTCCACATGATGCGGGCAATCATATTGGCAAGGAATACAGGAATCAGCGTTTATTCTTCACCAACTCCTCGTTCTGCTTATAAAAGTGCAGAGGCAGAATGGCTCTGTCTCTCTAGTGAATTAGTCGTGTGTTCATCAAACTATTTAAATAGTTTGAAACGAATAGCAGTGAGCCTGATTATCCATGGTGAGTACAGACTTATTGTCTGCCTTTCTTCTATATTATAACCAAATATACCACTATATTCCTATAGTATATTCTTCCCTTCACTGTTATTCTAAGATGATGATAAATAAAGGAGTTACGACAATCTAATGAATCAAGATGTACCACTTAAAAGCCTCATCCACAAAAATGAGCAAAAATATTTTTGGTTTGTTCTTCTTATAAGCCTTATTGCGTATGTCAGTTTAATCATTTCTATTGTGGGTATTGTAATTATTTTAGTCTTGATGGCCATTTCGCTATTTTTGCACGCCCTATCGATTGGGTATATACGGACGAATGCTGTCAAGTTGACAGAGAAACAATTTCCGCAAGTATATGAGCAAGTAAAAGAACTATGCCGAAAAATGGAGATTTCACATGTGCCTGACGTATATGTCCTAGAGTCTCAGGGCGTATTGAATGCATTTGCCACCCGTTTTTTTGGACGGAGCATGGTTGTATTATACTCTGAGATTTTTGAACTGTCAGAGAAACAAAATAGTGATGAATTAACGTTTGTTATCGCGCATGAATTGGCTCACATTAAGCGAAATCACCTGTCAAAAACAATGTTTATTCTGCCTGCTATGTGGATTCCGGGCATCGCTGAATTATACTTACGGGCTTGTGAATACACATGTGACCGGTACGCTGCATATTATATAGATAATAGGGAGGCGGCTAAAAAGAGTTTAACTATCCTTGCGGTCGGTAAGACGCTTTACGAACAGGTGAATAGAGATGAATATTTAGATCAAATCAATCATGAAGCGGGTTTTTTCGTCTGGCTGAGTGAGATTCTTTCTACTCATCCGCCTTTGCCGAAACGAATAAATGAGATTGCTTTGTTCTTTAATGAGCCTGAGGGAACAGTTATTGTAAGAAAAGCATCGAAGGTCGTTTGGCTCTGGATACCAGTGATTGCCCTGATTTTCGGTTTATTTGTGGCTGGTATGATATATGCTTTCGAGAAATTTGATGAATTTATCGCTTCCGATGACTATGAAAATTATGAAGAAGAGGAAGCTCATGCAGAGCCTATTCCGCCAATTATTGAAGCAACGGTAAAGGGAGATACAGCTGCAGTTGCTGCTTTTATTACAAAAGGTGAAGATGTTCACACGATGGATAATCAAGGATATACGCCGCTTCATTGGGCTGTGCTTGATAATAATAAAGAAATGGTCGATGAGTTGCTAAAAGCTGGAGCAGACCCTAACCAGGAAGACTATTATGGCATGACTCCTTTTACAAAGGCGGCCGAGCAAGGGAATGCAGAGATGGTGCAACGTCTGGCAAAAGCAGGAGGAGATCCGAATTATCAAAGTGAGGGAGAAGATGAGACGACTCCTTTAGTGCACGCTGTTTTTAGCGAAGATGAATCTACAGTGGCGGCTCTATTAAAACTAGGAGCTGATCCAACGTATAGAGACAGCGGCAACATGACGGCATTAATGTATGCAATTGAGACAGGCAATCGTAATATAATTGAATTATTAAAGAGAGAAAGTTAATCACAAAAAAGGAGAGAGCATTCAATGATTAGACAACCAGCAGGGTTTTGGAGAAGATTAGCTGCCAATTTGTTAGATGCACTTATTATTGGGGTTCCTTTATCCATTATTAGTTATTTTATTACAGGAGATTGGGATGGCGATACGTTTACGAATATATTGAATCTCGTATACGCTTTAATTATCCCTGTTGTCTGGTCCGGCTATACGGTGGGGAAAAAAATTATGGGCGTCCGTATCGCCAAAGTAAATGGGGGAAAACTAGGAATCGGTGCTATGTTGCTGAGAACAATTGTCGCCGGCCTTGTTTACGTATTAACTTTAGGTATTGGCCTTATTATCAGCGCCTTCATGGTCGGCTTGCGGGATGACAAGCGCGCCATCCATGATTTTATTGCCGGCACGTATGTAACCACTGAAGACATTCAAATAGAAGAAAACATCTCGCTCTAAGAGCTGGGTTCAGGAGCAAACGTCCGCTTTAAAAGTATATAAAAAGCTATCTCTTTTCAGAGATAGCTCAGACTGTAGACAAACTCAATGAAATTCTAGAGTTTGTCTACAGTCCTTTTTATTTTGCTTGTGAATGGGGGCTGT